>NZ_CP033073.1:7099633-7428152 GCF_003675325.1 Streptomyces dangxiongensis | reverse complement strand
ACGCGCAGACGCTGCTCAGCCGCGTACGCCCCGCGCTGGCCGCCCTGCGGGACGAGCTGGCCGGCGCCGTCTACCTCACGCTCTACGAGGAGGGCGAGATCAGGGTCGCCGAGATAGTCGACGGCCCCCGTACGCCACGGGTGGACCTGTGGGTGGGGTTCGAGGACGCCGGACACGCCACCGCGCTGGGCAAGTCCGTGCTGCGCGAGCTGGACGAGGAGGGCCGCCGGGAGTACCTGTCGCGGCACCACCTCGCCGATCTCACGCCACGCACGATCACGTCTCTGCCGGAGCTGCTCCGCAGGATCGAGTCGCCCCCCTTGGCGCCGGCCGTCACGGACCTGGAGGAGTACGCGCTCGGCACCGTGTGCGTCGCCGTGCCCGTCTACCGAGGGGACACGCTCGGCTCCGTGGGCGTCTCCCTGCCCGCCGAACGGCGGACCCAGCTCCAGGAGGTCCGGGACCGCCTGGTCCCGCTGGCGATCCGGGTGACCAGGAACCTGTCGCTCACTATCTGAAAAGCCGCTCCTTGTGGTACCCCTTGCCTGGCCCGTTTCCTGGACGAAACGGACACTCCGGGTGTGCACCCCCTACCGGCGAGGACTGCGGACACAACATGAGCCAGGCTCGACACCACGGCGGCGGTCACGCGCTGACACGGCTGTCCAGGAACCGTGCGGCCGATGTCCTGAGGCAGCTCCGGCGGCGTGTCGCCGGACAGTTGGCCGCGGGGACGCCCGTGCTGCCGGTACTGGTCGTCGCCGTCGTCGTGCTCGTCGACCTCGCCGGCGGGGCGGGCATGATCTGGCTGCCGCTGCTGGCGGCCGGACCCGCGCTGGCGGCCACCACCAACGGGCCGCGCGGTGTGCTCTGCGCCGGCCTCCTCGCCGCGGCGACGGGCGCGGCGCTGGGCGTCCTGCACGGGGCCCCGGCACGCGAACTGGCGGCCGTACCGTGCACCCTGCTCGCCGTCACCGCGGCGAGCGGCCTGGCCAGCGCGTCGCGGGGCCGACGGGAACGGGTCCTCGCGGCGGTCCGGTCGGTCGCCGAGGCCGCCCAGCAGGCACTGCTCCAGCCCGTCCCGGAGACCGTCGGCCCGTTCCAGGTGGCCGTCCGCTACAGCGCCGCGGCGGCGGAGGCGCGCATCGGCGGCGACCTCTACGCCCTGCTGCCCACCCCGTACGGCATCCGGCTGATCGTCGGCGACGTGCGCGGCAAGGGTCTGCCGGCCGTGGGCACCGCCGCGCTCGTGCTCGGCGTGTTCCGTGAGGCCGCCCAGGACGAACCGGACCTGCTCGCCGTCGTCGGCCGGATCGAGCGGAGCCTGGCGCGCAACCTCGGCCCGGACGACTTCGTCACCGCGGTGGTCGCCGGATGCCCCCGGTCGGGGGACCTGGAGGTCGTCAACTGCGGCCACGCGCCCCCGCTGCTGATATCCGCGTCCGGTGAGGTCCGGGCGGTGGAGCCGGTCCCGCCCGCCCCGCCCCTCGGGCTGCGCGCCCTCTCGGGCCAGGAACCCGGCCTCCAGCGGCTGCCGCTGACGGTGGGTGACCAACTGCTGCTGTACACCGACGGGGTCACCGAGGCCCGTGATCACACCCGAGCGTTCTATCCGCTGGCCGATGGCGTGGCCCGGCACGTGTCCGAGGAGCCGGCGCGCACGCTCACCGCGCTCCACGACGAGCTGCTCGCGCATGTGGGCGGACGGCTGCACGACGACGCCGCCCTTCTCCTGCTCCGCAAGGTGACCGCGGACGAGCCGGTCCCCGTACTACCGGGCTAGCGGCGGCTCCTCAGGCCGGGACGGTCGCACCGCTGCGGAGTGGCGGCGGCGTCTCAGGCGGGTCCCGGTGCCGCCGGGACGGCGACGGCGTCTCGCCGCAATGATCTCCGGGCTGCGTAGTGGCGGCGTCTCAGGTGCCGGGTCCGCGTGCTGCCGGGACGGCCACGGCTTCTCGGGCGCCGACGGCTCCCGCGCTGCCGGACGGCGGCGGTTTCTCGGGCGCACGGCTCCGCGCTGGCGGACGGCGGCGGCGGACTCAGGCCGCGGCGAGTTCGGCCCAGCGGGTGATCCCGGCGGAGTGGACCCGTATGCCGTGCCGGGTCGCCAGGGCGTGGACGATCGCCTCGCCCCGGCCGTGCTCGTCCGGGTCGATCCCGGCGAGGGAGCGGCCCGCCGGCAGCGCGGGCCCCGCATCGGTGACCTCGACCCGCAGCGTGCGGCCGGTGTCGCCCCACCGCCAGGACAGCCGCAGCTCGGCCGGGGGACGGGCGTGGATGACCGCGTTGGTGGCGAGTTCGGACACCACGAGCAGCAGGTCCTCGACGACGTCCGGGCAGACGCTCCACTCGGCGAGGACCGCCGCCACCCGCCGGCGTACGGCCGAGACGGCGCCGGCGACGGGCGGCAGCGGACACACGTGTTGTTCGTATGCCGCTCGAAGCAGCGTGTTGAGCTGTGCCGCCATGTTCTCTCCCGGTGGTGTCCTGCCGGTCCCGTGCCGTCCTATCGGTGCGTTCCGTACTCCGAGGCACGCTATGGAGACAAATCGGGCCCGTCAATGAACGGCGGTCGGCATTACCGAACAGGCCCGTGCCCGGCCGCCCCACCGCCCGCGCGGCGAAGCGCCCGCGGCGGTAATAGGCTCGCCTCATGGCCGGCCCAGTCCAGTCGATCGAACGGGCGGCGGCGATCCTGCGCCTGCTCGCCGGTGGGCCCCGCCGACTCGGACTCGGCGAGGTGGCGGCCTCGCTCGGCCTGGCGAAGGGCACCGCACACGGCATTCTGCGCACACTCCAGCACGTGGACTTCGTGGAGCAGGACGCGGCGACCGGGAAGTACCAGCTCGGAGCCGCCCTGCTGCACCTGGGCACCAGCTACCTGGACGTCAACGAGCTGCGCTCGCGGTCCCTCAACTGGGCCGACGCCCTGGCCGCCCGCAGCGGCGAGGCGGTGCGCCTGGGGACCCCCCTGGAGGGCAGGGTCCTCGTCGTCCACCACGTGTTCCGGCCGGACGACACCTTCCAGACCCTGGACGTGGGCTCGCTGCTGCCCCTGCACGCGTCCTCGCTCGGCAAGGTGCTGCTGGCCTACGGCGCCGCGGCCGTCGAGCCGTGCCGGGAACCCGGCCTGGAGGCCTACACCCGGCACACCCTGGTCGACGCCGAGCAACTGGGCCGGGCGCTGGCCGCCGTCCGGGAGAGCGGATGGGCCGCCGAGGTCCAGGAGATGAGCATGGGCGAGGCCGGGCTCGCCGCGCCGATCCGGGGGCACGGCGGGCTCGTCGTCGGCGCCGTCGGGCTCTCCGGGCCGGTCGAGCGGATCTGTGACGGCCAGGGCCGCCCCCGCCCGAACCTGCTCACCCTGATCCGTGAGGCCGCGCGGGCGATCTCCAGGGACCTGGGAGCCGCCCGCTGGTAGCCCAGGACAGCCGCCCCTCGATCCGTCGGAAGGCAGACCCGATCATGGTTGAACGGTACGTGATGTCCGTCGATCAGGGCACGAACTCGACGCGGTGCATCCTGTTCGACCACCGTGGGCGGCTGGTCTCGGTCGCGCAGCGGGAGCACCAGCAGCACTTTCCGCGGCCGGGCTGGGTGGAGCACGACGCCGTCGAGATATGGCACAACCTGCGCCGCGTCGTGCCCGAGGCCCTGTCGGACGCCGGGGTCGAGCCGGACCAGGTCGCCGCCCTCGGCCTGGCCAACCAGCGCGAGACGACGGTGCTCTGGGACCGGCGGACCGGTGCCCCGCTCAGCCGGGCGATCGTCTGGCAGGACACCCGCACGGGGCCGCTCGTCGAGGACCTCAGGAAGCACCCCGGCGAGGCGTTCTTCCTGGACCGCTGCGCCGTGCCGCCCTCGACGTACTTCTCGGCGCTGCGGATCCGGTGGCTGTTCGACCACGTCAAGGGCGTCGAGCAGCGCGCCAGGGACGGCGAGGTGCTGTTCGGGACGATGGAGAGCTGGCTGATCTGGAACCTCACCGGAGGCGCCGGCGGCGGCCTGCACCTGACGGACGCCACCAACGCCAGCCGCACGATGCTGATGAACATCCGCACCCTCGGCTGGGACGAGGAGCTGCTGGACCTCTTCGGGGTGCCCCGCCCGATGCTGCCGGAGATCAGGTCGTCGGCCGAGACGTACGGCGAGGCCCGCTCGGTGCTGCCGGGCGTACGTATCACGGCCGCCCTCGGTGACCAGCAGGCCGCCCTGTTCGGCCAGACCTGCTTCTCCCCTGGCGAGGCCAAGTGCACCTACGGAACGGGAGGCTTCCTGCTGCTCAACACCGGCGGCGACCCCGTGCGCTCCCGGCACGGCCTGCTCACCACCGTCGCTTACCGGATCGGGGCCCAGCCGCCGGCGTACGCCCTGGAGGGGTCGATAGCCGTCACCGGCGCACTCGTGCAGTGGTTCCGTGACCGCCTGGGCCTGATCAGCAGCGCCCCGGAGATCGAGACCCTCGCGCGGACGGTCGAGGACAACGGCGGCTGCTACATCGTCCCCGCCTTCTCGGGTCTGTTCGCGCCCCGCTGGCGCAGCGACGCGCGCGGGGTCGTCGTCGGACTCACCTCGTACATCACCAAGGGGCACCTGGCGCGCGCCGTCCTGGAGGCCACCGGATGGCAGACGCGGGAGGTCGTCGACGCCATGAACGCCGACTCCGCGCTCCCCCTGCGGCAGTTGAAGGTGGACGGCGGCATGACCGCGGACAACCTGCTCATGCAGTTCGTCGCCGACGTGCTCGACGTGCCCGTGGTGCGGCCCATGGTCGCCGAGACGGTCTCCCTCGGCGCCGCCTACGCGGCCGGGCTCGCCGCCGGCTACTGGTCCGACCTGGAGGTGCTGCGCCGCAACTGGCACCGCGCCGCCCAATGGCTGCCCGGCATGGACCCCGGGCACCGGGAGTCGGAGTACGACAACTGGCGGCGGGCCGTCGAACGGTCCCTGGACTGGGTCAGACCGGCCCGCTCCGCCTGACGCCCGCTCCGCCTGACGCCCGGGGCCCCTGACGCCCGGCCGGCGGTCAGCGGCCCGGGCCGGCCGGTGCCGGGAACGCCGGCCCCGGGCCGGTCCCTCCGGCGGGGCCCGTTCAGGGGAACCGCGGGTGAAAGGCGCGTGAGGGCGGCGGGGCCGGTCGAGACCTTCTGCCGTGACCGCCGTGACCCTGCCGCTCATCCCGCCGATGCTCGCCACCCCCGGCGGCCTGCCGTCCGCCGCCCAGGACGAGCGGTGGGCGTACGAGACCAAGCAGGACGGCCAGCGGGTGATGGTCTACCTGCCCGGCGACGGCAGCGTGCTGCTGCGCGCCCGCTCCGGCGAGGACATCACCGCGGCCTACCCCGAACTCCGGCCGCTGGGCGCCGCCCTGGGCGCCACGCCCGCCGTGCTGGACGGCGAGGTGCTGGCCCTGGACGAGCAGGGGCGGGCCGACTTCCAGTTGCTGCAGAACCGGATGGGCCTGGCGCACGCCCCCGCGCGGGCGGCGCGCCGGGCCGCCCGGGTGCCGGTGCACCTGGTGCTGTTCGACGTGCCGTACCTGGCGGAGCCGCTGGTGCGGCTGCCGTACGTCCGCCGGCGGGCCCGGCTGGAGGGACTGGGCCTGCGCGGGCCGCACTGGTCGACACCGGGCGCCCTGACCGGGCACGGCGCCGAGGCACTGCGGGCCACCCGGGAGCACGGCCTGGAGGGCCTGGTGTGCAAGCGGCTCGACTCGGTGTACGAACCCGGGGTCCGTTCCCGCGCCTGGATCAAGATCCGGAACATGCGCGCCGAGGACGTGATCGTCGGCGGCTGGCTGCCCGGCAGGGGACGGCTGGCCGGGCTGCCCGGAGCGGTGCGGGCCGGCCAGCGCGCGGGCGGCCGGCTGCGGTACGTCGGCGGGGTCGGCACCGGCTGGAGCGCGGCGGAACGGGCGGAACTCGCGGAGCTGCTGCGGGACGCGGCGAGCGGGCGGTGCCCCTTCGACCCGGTGCCGCGCATCCCGGACGCCCGCTGGGTGCTGCCCCAACTGGTGGGCGAGGTCAGCTACAGCACGCGGACCCGGAACGGGATGCTGCGCCAGCCGTCCTGGCTGCGGCTGCGCCCGGACCTCACCCCGCAGGAGTCGGCGGCGGACCTGCCGGACAGCTTCGGCCGGTGACGGAGGTCCGACGAGACGGCACCTCCGTGGGGCGCCGCCGACGGGCCGGGGGTCGGCACGGCGGGCGGCGAGGACGGCGGACAGTTCCACGGCCAGGCCGTCGGCGGGGAGGGGCGCACGTGTGACCTCTTGGCAGCGTCGCGCGCGACCGGGATGCTGAACTGCCCTGTGTCCGACCGCCGTTGGAGGTCACCCGTGTACCCGATCGCCTCGCGCGTCCGGCGCGGCAGATGGTTCGCCGTCCTGGCCGGCGCCGCCGCCCTGGTCGTCGCCACCCCCGCCGCCGCCTTCGCCGCTCCGCCCCTGGCCCTGCCGCAGAACGCCGAGGCCGCCGAACTGACGTACCAGCCCGCCTTCGACTACGACACGGACGGCTGTTACCCGACGCCGGCGATAGGCCCGGACGGCACGGTCAACCCGGGACTGAAGCCGACCGGCGCCCTCAACGGCAATTGCCACGACGCCTCCGACCTCGCCAACACCAACAGCTATTCCCGCTCCGAGTGCAACAACGGCTGGTGCGCCTACCTCTACGGCCTGTACTTCGAGAAGGACCAGGCACTGCCCGGCAGCGGCATCGGCGGGCACCGCAACGACTGGGAGCACGTCGCGGTGTGGGTGCGGGACGGACAGGTCCAGTACGTGTCGACGTCCAACCACGGCTCGTTCACCGTGCACCCGGCCTCCGAGGTCCGCTTCGAGGGCACGCATCCGAAGGTCGTCTACCACAAGGACGGCATCGGCACCCACTGCTTCCGGCTCGCCGACGCCGACGACGAACCGCCGGAGAACCACCGGCACACCTGGCAGTATCCGCCCCTGGTCGGCTGGAACGGCTATCCGGCGGGCGTGCGCGAAGAGTTGAGCGCCTACGACTTCGGCAGCGCCCACTTCGGCCTGAAGGACCCGGCGTTCGCCTCCCACCTCGCGTCGGCGAAGCCGTCCGGGATCCCGTTCGACCCCGGCGCCTGAACCCCGTCCGCCGCGGCGGCCTGCCCCGACGCGTCGGCGAGGCGCGGGGTCCGCCCCTCGGCCGCCCTCACAGCGGTCTATCGTGTCCCCATGTCTGTGCCGGAACTCATCCGTATCGTCTCCCGCGACTCCCCCATGGCCCTGGCCCAAGTGGAGCGGGTCCGCGCCGAGTTGGCCGCACTGCACCCGGGCGTGCGGACCGAGGTCGTACCCGTGCGCACGACCGGTGACAAGTGGCTGGGCGATCTGTCCGAGGTCGAGGGCAAGGGCGCGTTCACCAAAGAGGTGGACGCCGCCCTGCTGGCCGGGGAGGCGGATCTCGCGGTGCACTGCGTCAAGGACGTGCCCGCCGACCGGCCGCTGCCCGCCGGGACGGTGTTCGCCGCGTTCCTGAGGCGGGACGACATCCGGGACGCGCTGGTGCACCCCGGCGGGCTGACCCTGGACGAGCTGCCGGCCGGCACCCGGATCGGAACCTCCTCGGTGCGCCGGGTCGCCCAGCTCGCCGCGACCCGTCCCCGGCTGGAGTGCGTGCCGTTCCGCGGCAACGCCAACCGCCGGCTGGAGAAGCTGGCCGCCGGCGAGGCGGACGCGCTGCTGCTGGCGGTGTCCGGCCTGGAGCGCATCGGCCGGACCGACGTGATCAGCGAGGTGCTGTCGCCGGAGACGATGATGCCGCCGATCGGCGCGGGCATCCTCGCCCTCCAGTGCCGGGAGGACGACACCGAGCTGATCGACGCGGTCAGCGGGCTCGGTGACCCGGCCACCCACCGGGAGGCGACGGCCGAGCGAATGTTCCTGCATGTGCTCCAGGGCCACTGCAACAGCCCGATCGCCGGGTACGCGCGCGTGGACCACGGCGGGGAACTCTCCCTGCGGGCCTGCGTGTTCACCCCGGACGGCAAGACCCGGCTGAACGCCCACGAGTGGGCCGGCCGGCTCGATCCCGCCACACTCGGCACCTCGGTCGCGGTGGCGCTGCTCCGGCAGGGCGCGCGGGAGATCATCGACGGCATCCCGCACTGAGCCCGGCCGGGCAGGCCGCCCGGCTCAGGCGGTGCCCGGCTCCGCCTGGCCCTTCAGGAAGGCGTCGACCTGGTGGGCCAGACCGCACGGGCCGGCCCCGGCGGGCGTGGCAGAGGCGGCCCCCTCCACGACGCCGATCCCGCCCGCCCACAGGCGCCGGTCGCTCCACTCGTCCTCCACCCGCAACTGCACCTGCACGTCCACGTGGCTGAGGGCGGCCTCGGGCGCGGCGGCGTAGAGCACGGCGGTGGCCCGGCGCAGCGGATAGACGTCGAAGCCCTCGATGAACTGCGAGTTGCGCCAGTCGACGAAGGCGCCCTCGCCGTCCGGGCCGACACGGACGTCGATCTGACCATCCTCCAGATGGATGCCGTAGTGCCGCGCGCCGCGGTTCTCGACGGTCACCCGGACGCTGAAGTACGTCAGTCCGGCGGCGGCGTCGTCCCGTCCGCGCGGCGGCTCGGCCGGCGCCAGGCGGTGGACGCGGACCCGCAGACCGGCATGCTCCTCGTACTCCTGCCAGTCCCCGACCACGTTCGGCTCGTACACGGTGCCCCTCTCGACCCTCGAGAGCTGCTGTCTATCTGTGCGCTCAGCGCACTGTCAAATGAGCAGAATGCGCTGTGGCCAGGGGATTCACCGTCGTTGATCGGTGATCAAGCGCTGCCCAGGAAGTATCCGTTCGCGGCGCCTCACCGGCGGGTACGCGCGCGTGCCGCACATCACGTCCGCGGCAAGATCGGCGGGCCGGCCGGCCGGGCGCCGCGAGGCCGGTGGCGCCGGTCCCGGTGAGCCCGCGACGGCGGTCAAGGATATTCTGTGGAATTAACCGATATGTATGTATTTGTTTTGAGATGCGTGAGAACGGGAAAGCGCACAACAGTGCTTCGGACAGGAGGCACGTCCGTGGGAACCGGCGTCGCCGGACGCCCCGGTGTCCTTTCCTCGGTCCGAGCGCACCTCCCACGGTGTCTGTCCATCCAGCACCTGCCGAAAGAGGTGCGCGCCATGCGTGTCACTGGCAGCACGAAGCCTCACCCCCATGACGACGCCCCGGACACGGGCAGGTCCTTCGAACGTCTGGCGGGGCTGCCCGACGGTCCCGAGCGTCAGGCGCTCCGGGACGAGCTGGTCCGCCTGTGGCTGCCCATGGCCGAGCGGATCGCCGTGCGGTTCCGGGGCCGCGGGGAGGCCCTGGAGGACCTCTACCAGGTGGCCGCGCTGGGCCTGGTCAAGGCCGTCGACCACTACGACACCTCGCGCGGCCGCGCCTTCGAGGCGTACGCCGTGCCCACCATCACCGGGGAGATCAAGCGCCACTTCCGTGACCACATGTGGACCCTGCACGTGCCGCGCCGGGTGCAGGACCTGCGCAACCGGGTCCGCTCGGCGATCAAGGAGCTGGCGCAGACCACGTCGGGCCGGGCGCCCACCGTCACCGAGATCGCCGCGTACACGCGGCTGACCGAGGACGAGGTGCGTACGGGCATGGAGGCGCTGGAGTGCTTCTCCGCGCTGTCCCTGGACGCCGAGGTGGCCGGCACCGACGGGTACGCCCTCGGCGACTCCCTGGGCGCGGCCGACCCGGGGTACGACCTCGTCGTGGACCGCGCCGCGGTCAAGCCGTGCCTCGCTGCCCTGCCCGAGCGCGAGCGCACCATCCTCTACCTGCGGTTCTTCGGCGGCATGACGCAGAGCCGGATCGCCCAGCAGCTCGGCATCTCCCAGATGCACGTCTCGCGGCTGCTCAGCGGCTGCTTCGACCGGCTGCGCGAGGAACTCCTCGCGGAGACCCGGGCCCGCTGACACGCGCCGCCGGCTACGCCCGCTCCGACCCCGGCACCCGCGTGGGGCCGTACCGGTCCAGTGCGTCCTCCAGCTCGGCACGGACGTACGGGGGGAGGTCGCCGCGGCGGCCCCAGACGAGGATCAGCTCCGCGATGTTGCGGAGCTTGATGTTGGTGTGCTGGGAGACGTCCTTCAGCACCTGCCAGCCCTGGTCCGGCGTGACCCGGCCGAGGGCGACCACCATTCCGATCGCCTGGTCGACGACGGCATGGGAGACCATCGCCTCCTTGAGCTGGTCGACCTCCGCCTGAAGCGCGGCGACGCGGTCCGGTTCGCTCTCCTGCATGCCTCCATCCTGCGCAGAGGCCTGGACCCCTGCCACCCGGGGTACTCGGCATGCACCCCACCCCCTTCCGGTCGGACACTGGTGTCAGACCGGTGGCCGCCCGGCCCCGAGAGCAGGACGCGACTGCCATGAACCACGACACACCCGCCGCCGCACCGCGCAGGAGAGACATCGTCTCCACGGACTCCGTCTTCGGCGCCCCGTGCTGGGTGAGCCTGACCAGCCGCGACCTCCAGGCCACCCAGGACTTCTACACGGCCGTGCTGGGCTGGCGCTGGCGCGGCGCCAAGCTCGGCGAGCACTTCCGTATCGCCCTGGCGAACGGCGTGCCGGTGGCCGGAATCGCCGCCGTGGCCTCCATGTGGCAGATGGCGGTCGCCTGGACGCCGTACTTCGCGGTGCCGGACGCGGACGTGGCCGTGTCCCGGGTCCGCGAGCGCGGCGGTACGGCGGCGGTCGGGCCGCTGTCCTTCCCGCCGGGCCGGGCGGCGCTGCTCGCCGACCGCGACGGGGCCACCTTCGGGATCTGGCAGGGCGAGCTGGTCTCCAACTGGGAGGCGTGGCGGCAGGCCGCGCCGGCCTTCGTGCGGCTGCACACCCGGGACGCCTTCGACGCCGCGATCTTCTACGGCGAGATCCTGGACTGGGCGTCCGGGCTGCCGGGCTGCTGCGAGGTCGAGTACGCGGGCGGTGAGGTGGTGCTGCGCAGCCGCGGTGACGTGGTGGCGCGCATCGACTCGGGCGCGGTGGGGGCCGCCCCGGACCCCTCGGTGCGGCCCCACTGGCAGATCCACTTCGCGGTGACCGACGTGGCCGACTGTGCCCGCGCGGCGGAGAAGCACGGTGGGAGTGTGCTGCGCGAGAACGAGACCGAGGCGATCCTGCGCGACGCGGACGGCGCGCAGTTCACCGTGACGTCCCGGCGCGGCCACTGACGGTCCCCGGCCGCCACCGACCGGCCGCCACCGGACGGTCCCCGGCCGCCACGAGCGGTCACCGGCGCCGGGCGACCGACGGCGGTGGCCTCCCCCGTACCCACCCCAGGGCCGCTCGGCGCGGGGCCCGGGGTTCTCCGCGCCGCCGGCCGCGTCAGCCGCCGGCGCGCGACGGGCGGGACAGCAGGACCAGACCGCGGGACTCCACGCGGAGCTTCGTGCCGGCCTTGCGTTCGCGTTCGTCGGGGACGCCCTCGGGGTCGGCGGTGTCGACCAGGGTGGTCCAGCGCTGGCCGAAGGAGGCGTCGGGCAGCCGGAAGTCGACCGGCTCCCAGTAGCCGTTGACGAGCAGCAGGAAGGAGTCGTCGGTCATGCGGCGCCCGTAGGCGTCGCGTTCGGCGATGGCGTCGCCGTTGAGGAACACGCCGACCGAGTGCGCGTCGTCGCGCTGCCAGTCCCGGTCGGTCATCTCGCGGGCGTCGGGCCGCAGCCACATCAGGTCGGGCAGCGGCTGCTCGGCGTTGGTCACGGTCTCGCCGCGGAAGAAGCGGCGGCGGCGCAGCACCGGGTGCCCGGCGCGCAGGGCGATCAGGTGCCGGGTGAAGTCGGCGAGGCCGCGCTGCTCGTCGGTGAGGTCCCAGTCCACCCAGGAGACGGCGTTGTCCTGGCAGTAGGCGTTGTTGTTGCCGCGCTGGGTGCGGCCCAGTTCGTCACCGTGGCAGAGCATCGGGATGCCCTGGGAGAGGAGCAGGGTGGCCAGCAGGTTGCGCTGCTGGCGGGCGCGGAGTTCCAGGACGGCGGGGTCGCGGGTGTCGCCCTCCACCCCGCAGTTCCAGGACCGGTTGTGGCTCTCGCCGTCCCGCTCGTCCTCGCCGTTGTCCTTGTTGTGCTTGTCGTTGTACGACACGAGGTCGCGCAGGGTGAATCCGTCGTGCGCGGTGACGAAGTTGACGCTCGCGCGGGGCCGGCGCCGGCTGTGCTGGTAGAGGTCGGACGAGCCGGTGAGCCGGGAGGCGAACTCGCCGAGCGCGCCGGGCTCGGCCCGCCAGAAGTCCCGTACGGCGTCGCGGTACTTGCCGTTCCACTCCGACCACAGGGGCGGGAAGTTGCCCACCTGGTAGCCGCCCTCGCCGACGTCCCAGGGTTCGGCGATGAGCTTGACGCGGCTGATCACCGGATCCTGCTGGATGAGGTCGAAGAACGCCGAGAGCCGGTCCACCTCGTGGAACTGCCGGGCCAGGGTGGCCGCGAGGTCGAACCGGAAGCCGTCGACGTGCATCTCGGTGACCCAGTACCGCAGCGAGTCCATGATGAGCTGGAGCACGTAGGGGTGCCGCATCAGCAGGCTGTTGCCGGTGCCGGTGGTGTCGTAGTAGTGCGCCCAGTCACCGTCGACCAGGCGGTAGTAGGAGGCGTTGTCGATGCCCCGGAAGGACAGCGTGGGCCCCATCTCGTTGCCCTCGGCGGTGTGGTTGTAGACCACGTCGAGGATGACTTCGAGGCCGGCCGCGTGCAGCGCCTTCACCATGGCCTTGAACTCGTCGACCTGCTGGCCGCGGCTGCCGAGGGCGGCGTAGGCGTTGTGCGGGGCGAAGAAGCCGATGGTGTTGTAGCCCCAGTAGTTGGCCAGGCCGCGGTCCTGGAGGACGCCGTCCTGCACGAACTGGTGCACCGGCATCAGCTCCACCGCGGTGACGCCGAGCGAGGTCAGGTGCTCGGTCACGGCGGGGTGCGCGAGACCGGCGTAGGTGCCGCGCAGCCGGTCGGGGACGTCCGGGTGGGTGCGGGTGAGGCCGCGGACGTGGGCCTCGTAGATGACCGAGTCCGCGTACGGCGTCCTGGGCGGGCGGTCTTCGCCCCAGTCGAAGAACGGGTCCGTGACCACGCCCAGCATGGAGTGGCCGGCACTGTCGGCCGGGTCGGGGCCGTCGGGTGAGCGCTCGTACAGGGAGGGGTGGTTGTCGATCTGGCCGTCGACGGCACGGGCGTACGGGTCGAGCAGCAGCTTCGCCGGGTTGCACCGGTTGCCGAACGCCGGCTGCCAGGGGCCGTGCACCCGGTAGCCGTACCGCCGGCCGGGGGCGATGCCGGGCAGATAGGCGTGCCAGACGAAGCCGTCGACCTCGTGCATGGGGACGGACGTGCCGCCGCCGGCGTCGTCGACGAGGATCAGCTCGACGTGCTCGGCGACCTCACTGAAGAGGGCGAAGTTGGTGCCCTGTCCGTCGAACGAGGCGCCCAGCGGGTAGGGGTGCCCGCTCCAGACGGGCACCCCTTCGCGGACCTTGCGGGCGGTCACCGGCTGCCCACCGGAACGTGGTCCCCGGCGAGCGCGGCCACGCGCTCGGTGCGCGGCACCTCCAGGCCGGTGCGCAGGGTGGGGGCGGGGGCGGTCGGCACCAGCGGGACGCGCTGGCCGGCGCGGGCCCGCTGCGAGAACCAGATGATCTTGGCGCCGGTGTCCGCGGCGCAGCAGCCCCAGCCGTCGCTCATGGCGGCGATGTCGGCCAGGCAGGCCCGCAGGTCCTGGTCGGGGCGCAGATCGGGGTCGTCGCCGCCGAAGGCCGTGATGAGATGCTGGCCGTTCCACCACATCTCGATGGAGGTGCGCTTGTCCGTGGCGTGCGCGTCGATCGCCCGCAGCAGCATTTCCGCGCCGCGGCAGACGGGGTCGACGAGGTTGTCGAGGTCCCAGTGGCGGATGTGGGCGGCCAGGATGCGGCTGACCTGTCCCACCCGTTCCGGGCTGACTTCCACGTCGAGGTGGTAGTAGCAGGGCACTGCGGTCTTCATCGTCGCTTGCTCCTCACCGGCGAAGCTCTCGCTTCCCATACCCCGTCCGGGAGGGATCCCGGACACGAAGCGTGAGCGTTCCTCGCTCCTGAGTCACCTCTACGGTGCGGCCGCTACGCCATTCGTGCAACACGAGCACCCGGCACGCGCAACGGTTGAAGCTCCAACAAGACGCTGGGTCGTGGTGCGTGCACCATGAGTGAAAGCCTCGATCGCCGTAACGGTGCCGCGCCTCTCCGTGTGCGGACACCACCCGACCGTCGGGAACGCGCCCAGTCGAGAGCGTGGAAGGTGAACAGGGCCATGCTGCTACCGGCCAAGGCCGAAGTGGCCCGGCAGTTGCGGCGGTACCGGGCGTGGGAGCGCGTGATGCTCGCCTCGCCGTACGACCGCACGGTCCGGGCCACCTTCGAGGACTCGGGGTACACACTGTGCGTCCTGATGGGCAAACGCTGTGCCCGCGAGGCCGCGGACGCCGCCGAACGCTATCTGCGCACCAACCCGGTCACCTACCTGCGCGAGCAGGGCGGTCGGCCGCAGCCGCGCCGGACGGCCAGAAGAGCGACGCCACCGGAGCGGCGTTCCACGGCGCCACGCCCCTGACCTGGCACCGTACAAGGCGTTCCTCTCGGGACCGGCCCGCGCCGGCCCGACTTCGGATCGCGAAGCCGGGCCGAGTGCCCGGCTTCGCGCACGGCGGAGGTGAGATACATGCGCAGGACCCCGGCCATCGGCCGTGTACCGGTACGTGACGTCCGGCCGGCCGTGGACTGCGGCAGGCGCCCGGCGAAAGCGGTGGCCGGGGAGACCTTCCAGGTGACGGCCACCGTGTTCCGCGAGGGGCACGACGCCGTGGGCGCCAACGTGGTCCTGCGCGACCCGAAGGGCCGCAGGGGCCCGTGGACACCGATGCGGGAGCTGTCCCCGGGCAGCGACCGCTGGGGCGCGGACATCACCCCGGACGCGACGGGACGCTGGACCTTCCGCGTGGAGGCCTGGAGTCATCCCCTGGCGACCTGGCGGCACATCGCGTCCGTCAAGGTGCCGGCCGGCATCGACACCGGCCTGGTGCTGGAGCAGGGCGCCGAGCTGTACGAGCGGGCGGCGGCCGGAGTGCCCAAGGGTCCGGAGCGCGACCTGGTGCTGGCCGCCGCGTGCGCCCTCGGCGACGACTCCCGCTCCGTCCACCACCGTCTGCAGCCGGCGTTGTCGCCGGAGGTGGAGGCGTTGCTGGGGCGGTATCCGCTGCGGGAGCTGGTCACCGCCTCGGACGCGATGCCGCTGCTGGTGGAGCGGGAACGGGCCCTGTACGGCTCCTGGTACGAGTTCTTCCCCCGTTCCGAGGGCACCGCCGAGCAGCCGCACGGCACGTTCCGCACGGCCGCGCGGCGCCTGGAGGCGATCGCGGACATGGGCTTCGACGTGGTCTACCTGCCCCCCGTCCACCCGATCGGCACGACGTTCCGCAAGGGCCCCGACAACACCCTCACCGCCGGCCCCGACGACGTCGGCGTGCCCTGGGCGATCGGTTCCCCCGAGGGCGGCCACGACGCCGTCCACCCGGCCCTGGGCACCCTGGAGGACTTCGGCCTCTTCGTCGCCGCGCCCGGGAACTGGGCCTGGAGATCGCCCTGGACTTCGCGCTCCAGTGCTCCCCCGACCACCCCTGGGTGCACAAGCACCCCGAGTGGTTCCGCCACCGCCCCGACGGTTCCATCGCCTACGCCGAGAACCCGCCGAAGAAGTACCAGGACATCTACCCCGTCTCCTTCGACACCGACTGGACGGCCTCGTCACCGAGACGGTCCGTGTCCTGCGGCACTGGATGGACCACGGGGTGCGCATCTTCCGCGTGGACAACCCCCACACCAAGCCGGTGGTGTTCTGGGAACGGGTCATCGCGGAGATCAACCGCAAGGACCCCGACGTCATCTTCCTCGCGGAGGCGTTCACCCGCCCGGCGATGATGCACACCCTGGCCCAGATCGGCTTCCAGCAGTCCTACACCTACTTCACCTGGCGCAACAGCAAGCAGGAGCTGACGGAGTACCTCACCGAGCTGTCGGGTGAGGCGGCGGCCTACATGCGGCCCAACCTCTTCCCCAGCACCCCCGACATCCTGCACGCCTACCTCCAGCACGGCGGGCGCCCCGCCTTCGAGGTCCGCGCCGTCCTGGCCGCCACCCTCTCCCCCGCCTGGGGCGTCTACAGCGGCTACGAACTGTGCGAGAACACGCCGCTGCGCGAGGGCAGCGAGGAGTACCGGCACTCCGAGAAGTACCAGCTCCGCCCCCGCGACTGGGAGGCCGCCGCCCGCGAGGGCCGCACCATCGCCCCCCTCATCACCCGCCTCAACACCGCACGGCGGCGGCACCCCGCGCTGCAGCGCCTGCGGAATCTCCGCTTCCACCAGACTGACAACGACGCCGTGCTCGCCTACAGCAAGAGCACGGGCACGGACACGGTCATCATGGTCGTCAACCTCGACCCGCATCACACCCAGGAGGCCAAGGTCTCGTTGGACATGCCGCGACTCGGCCTGGACCGGCACGCCGCCCTGTCCGTGCACGACGAACTGACGGGCGAGACGTACCGCTGGGGCAGGACCAACTACGTGCGTCTCACGCCCGGCCGGACGCCGGCGCACGTGCTCCACGTCGGGCGATCGACGCCCCAGATCGGAGGGCCCGCAGCGTCATGACCGTCAACGATCCCGTACCGGACACCTTCGAGGACACGCCCGCCAAGGACCGGGATCCGGAGTGGTTCAAACGCGCCGTCTTCTACGAGGTGCTGGTCCGCTCCTTCCACGACAGCAACGGCGACGGCGTCGGCGACCTGAAGGGGCTGACCGCCAAGCTCGACTACCTCCAGTGGCTCGGCGTGGACTGCCTGTGGCTGCCGCCGTTCTTCAAGTCCCCCCTGAAGGACGGCGGCTACGACGTGTCGGACTACACGTCCGTGCTGCCGGAGTTCGGTGACCTCGCCGACTTCGTGGAGTTCGTGGACGCCGCCCACCAGCGCGGCATGCGCGTGATCATCGACTTCGTCATGAACCACACCAGCGACGAGCACCCGTGGTTCCAGGAGTCCCGCAGGAACCCCGACGGCCCCTACGGCGACTACTACATGTGGGCCGACGACGACAAGCAGTACCAGGACGCCCGCATCATCTTCGTCGACACCGAGGCCTCCAACTGGACCTTCGACCCGGTGCGCGGCCAGTACTACTTCCACCGCTTCTTCTCCCACCAGCCGGACCTCAACTACGAGAACCCGGCCGTGCAGGAGGAGATCCTGGCCGCCCTGCGCTTCTGGCTGGACCTGGGCATCGACGGTTTCCGCCTGGACGCGGTCCCCTACCTCTACGCCGAGGAGGGCACCAACTGCGAGAACCTGCCCGCCACGCACGCCTTCCTCAGACGGGTCCGCCGCGACATCGACGCCATGTACCCGGACACCGTGCTGCTGGCGGAGGCGAACCAGTGGCCCGAGGACGTCGTCGACTACTTCGGCGACTACCGGGCCGGCGGCGACGAGTGCCACATGGCGTTCCACTTCCCGGTCATGCCGCGCATCTTCATGGCCGTGCGCCGTGAGTCGCGCTACCCGGTCTCCGAGATCCTCGCCAAGACGCCCGCGATCCCCTCCGGCTGCCAGTGGGGCATCTTCCTGCGCAACCACGACGAGCTGACCCTGGAGATGGTCACCGACGAGGAACGCGACTACATGTGGGCCGAGTACGCCAAGGATCCGCGGATGCGCGCCAACATCGGCATCCGCCGGCGCCTCGCGCCCCTGCTCGACAACGACCGCAACCAGATCGAGCTGTTCACCGCCCTGCTGCTGTCCCTGCCCGGCTCGCCGATCCTCTACTACGGCGACGAGATCGGCATGGGCGACAACATCTGGCTCGGTGACCGCGACGCGGTCCGCACCCCCATGCAGTGGACCCCGGACCGCAACGCCGGCTTCTCCTCCTGCGACCCCGGCCGGCTCTACCTCCCCACGATCATGGACCCGGTCCACGGCTACCAGGTCACCAACGTCGAGGCCTCCATGTCGTCCCCGTCCAGCCTGCTGCACTGGACCCGCCGCATGATCGAGATCCGCAAGCAGAACCCCGCCTTCGGACTCGGTTCGTTCACGGAACTGCCGTCCTCCAACCCGGCGGTGCTGGCGTTCCTGCGGGAGCACGGCGACGACCTCGTGCTGTGCGTGAACAACTTCTCCCGCTTCGCCCAGCCCACCGAACTCGACCTGCGGGCCTACGACGGCCGGCACCCGGTCGAGCTGATCGGCGGGGTGCGTTTCCCCGCCATCGGCGAACTGCCGTACCTGCTCACCCTCCAGGGCCACGGCTTCTACTGGTTCCGGCTCACCCGAGTCGCATCCCGCATCGGCCGCCGCCGCTGATCCCGGCGCCGAGGAAAGGACGCGTCACCATGCCGAAGACCATCACTCCCCGGCCGAGAACCGCCGTCGGCGCCGACGGCCCCCTGGTCTCGCTCGGCGCGCTGCTGCGCGAGTGGTTGCCGAGGCAACGCTGGTTCGCGGGCAAGGACCGGCCCGTCACCGACCTGTCGGTGCTGTCCATGACGGAGCTGTTCCCGGGGTGTCTGCACCTGCTGGTGCACGCCTCGCACGCGCCGGTGCCGGCCCCCGGCGGCACGCCCCCGCCCGGTGACTGCTACCAGCTACTGCTGGGCCTGCGCCCGCACCTCGCCCCCCGTCTCGAGCGGGCGTTCATCGGGCGCGCGGTGGAAGGGCCACTGGCCGGGCTCGCGGTCTACGACGCGCTCCACGACCCGCGCGCGGCCCATCTGCTCCTGGAGCGGCTGCGGCAGCCCGGCACGGCGGGCCCGCTGCGGTTCGAGGCGGACCCGGCCGCCCACGTGCCCGGCGGGCTGCCCCCACGGCTGCTGGACGCCGAGCAGTCCAACTCCTCGATCGTGTACGGCGACGCCTACATCCTGAAGGTGTTCCGCCGGATCCAGCCGGGCGTCAACCCGGACCTGGAGGTGTCGGCCGCGCTGGCCGGGCAGGGCTGCACCCGGGTGCCCCCGCCGGTGGCCTGGTTCACCACGACCGCCCCGCGCCCGGCCACCCTCGGGGTGCTGCAGCCGTTCCTGCCGGACGCCACCGACGGCTGGACGCTGGCGCTGCGCGCGCTCGCCGCGGGCGACGACTTCACCGCCGAGGCCCGTGCGCTGGGCCGGGCGACGGCCGAGGTGCACCTGGCACTGGCCGGGGCGTTCCCATCGGCCGGGCCGGGCGAGAACGGCCGTACGGCCGAGGCGATGTGCGCGCGGCTGGACGCCGCCGCGCACGCCGTGCCCGCGCTGGCGCCCTTCGTCCCCGGCCTGAGGGCCGCGTTCGGGGCGCTCGCCACGTGCGACACCGGGCCGCCCGCCCAGCGCATCCACGGCGACCTGCACCTGGGGCAGGTGCTGCGGGCCGGCCGCGACTGGTTCGTCATCGACTTCGAGGGTGAACCCTCCCGCCCGCTCACCGAGCGACGGGCCCCGCAGTCCCCGGTGCGCGATGTCGCCGGGATGCTGCGCTCCTTCGACTACGCGGCCCGGCAGCGCCGCCCCTGGCGACCCGAGTGGGCGCGCCGCTGCCGGGAGGCGTTCTGCGCGGGCTACGCGGCCCGCGCGGGCTGGGATCCACGCAAGAAGCACGCGCTGCTGCGCGCGCACGAGACGGACAGGGCGGTGTACGAGGTGCTGTACGAGGCAAGACACCGACCGGACTGGCTGCCGGTACCGATGGCGGCGATCAAGCGGCTCGCCGTGTGGGGAGGCTGACCCATGGCACTGCGCGACACGGCGCGTCCCGAGGCCGTGGGCCCGACGCCGCCCGAGGCCGTCCCTCCCCCGGACCGGGAGGACCCCCGGCCCACCGCACTCGACCCCGCCGACCGCGGCCGGCTGCTGGCCGGCGCGCACCACGATCCGCACGGCCTGCTGGGTGCCCACCCGGTGCCGGGCGGCTCCCTGATCCGGGCACTGCGCCCCAACGCCCGGGAGGTGAGCGTCCTGGCCGGCGGGACGCGCACCGCGCTGACGTCCGAGGGCGACGGCCTCTTCGCGGCCGTCCTGCCCGGCTCCGGAATTCCCTCGTACACGCTGCTGGTGGCGTACGACGACGGGGAGCGGGAGGTCCACGACCCGTACCGCTTCCTGCCCGCCCTCGGCGAGCTGGACCTGCATCTGCTCCGGGAGGGCCGGCACGAGGAGCTGTGGCGGGCGCTCGGGGCCGAGCCGATGGTCCACCAGGGCGTGGCCGGCACCCGCTTCACCGTGTGGGCGCCCAACGCCCAGGGGGTGCGGGTGGCCGGTGACTTCACGTACTGGGACGGCACGCAGTACCCGATGCGGTCGCTCGGCGCGTCCGGGGTGTGGGAGCTGTTCCTGCCCGGCGTCGGCGAGGGCACGCGGTACAAGTTCGAGATCACCTCCCGCCACGGCCACCGGTTCCTGAAGGCCGACCCGATGGCGCGGCTCACGGAGGTGCCGCCGGACACCGCGTCGGTGGTGACGTCCTCGCGGTACGAGTGGGGCGACGCGGAGTGGATGACGCACCGCGGTGACATTCCCGTGCACCGGGCGCCGTTCTCGGTGTACGAGGTGCATCTGCCGTCCTGGCGGCCGGGACTGACCTACCGCCGGCTGGCGGAGGAACTTCCGGCCTACGCGCGGGAGATGGGATTCACGCACGTGGAGCTGATGCCGGTGGCCGGGCATCCCTTCAGCGGTTCCTGGGGTTACCAGGTCACCTCCTACTACGCGCCGACGCCCCGGCTCGGCTCGCCGGACGACTTCCGGTACTTCGTGGACGCCTGTCACCGGGCCGGCCTCGGCGTGATCATGGACTGGGTGCCGGCGCACTTCCCCAAGGACGACTGGGCGCTGGCCCGGTTCGACGGGGACCCGCTGTACGAACCCGGGGACTCCCGGCGGGCCGAGCATCCGGACTGGGGGACGTACGAGTTCGACTTCGGGCGGACCGAGGTGCGCAACTTCCTCGTCGCCAACGCGGTCTACTGGTGCGAGGAGTTCCACATCGACGGGCTGCGCGTGGACGCCGTGGCCTCCATGCTCTACCTCGACTACTCGCGTGATTCCGGCCAGTGGGAGCCGAACGTGTTCGGTGGCCGGGAGGACCTGGACGCGGTGGCCTTCCTCCAGGAGATGAACGCCACCGTGTACCGGCGCTGCCCGGGGGTGGTGACCATCGCCGAGGAGTCGACCGCCTGGGAGGGGGTGACCCGGCCGACGGACAGCGGCGGCCTCGGGTTCGGGCTGAAGTGGAACATGGGCTGGATGCACGACTCGCTGGAGTACATCCAGAAGGAGCCGGTCCACCGCAGGTACCACCACAACGAGATGACCTTCTCGATGGTGTACGCCTACAGCGAGAACTACGTCCTGCCCATCTCCCACGACGAGGTCGTCCACGGCAAGCAGGCCCTGGTGTCGAAGATGCCGGGCGACTGGTGGCAGCGGCGCGCCAACCAGCGCGCCTACCTCGGCTTCATGTGGGCCCACCCGGGCAAGCAACTGCTGTTCATGGGACAGGAGTTCGCCCAGGGGGCGGAGTGGTCCGAGGCGCACGGCCCCGAGTGGTGGCTGCTCGCCGACGACTACCACTCCGCCGGTGACCACCGGGGCGTACAGGATCTCGTAAGGGACCTCAACACGGTGTACCGGCGGACCCCGGCGCTGTGGCAGCGGGACACCGACCCGGGCGGCTTCCGCTGGGTGCTGTGCGACGCGGCGGACGACAACGTCCTGGCGTTCCTGCGTTTCGCCGCCGACGGCACCCCGCTGCTGGCCGTGTCGAACTTCTCCCCCGTCGTCCGGCACGGCTACCGCCTGTGGGTGCCGGACGAGGTCCCCGCCTGGCGGCAGGTGCTGAACACCGACGCCGTCCGCTACGGCGGCGGCGGGGTCGGCACCGAGGGGCCCGTCAAGCCCGGGGACGGGTTCCTGGAGCTGACGCTGCCGCCGCTCGCCACGGTCTGGCTGGCCCCGGAGGGCTGAGCGCCGCAGGTGTCGTGACCGTCCCAGGGGGCAGGCGGGGGTCGTAGGACCCACGACTGCCCCTTGCGGCACGGACAGAAGGGCGGCACCACGTGCGCACCGTCGGAGTGGAGGAGGAACTCCTCCTGGTCGACCCGGACAGCGGCGACCCCAAGGCGCTCGCGGCGCCCGTACTCCGCCCGCGCCGCCCAGGCCGATCCGGGTCAGGACGTGTTCGAGAAGGAACTGTTCGGGCAGATGCTGGAGTTCGCCACGCATCCGCAGTCGGACATGACGGCCCTCGGCGACGAGATCGTGCGCTGCCGCAAGGAGGCGGCCCGGCACGCCGGGGAGATCGGCTGCGGGGTCGCGGCGCTGGCCAGCTCCCCCCTTCCGGTGAGCCCCTCCCTCAGCATGAACGAGCGCTACAAGTGGCTGGCCGAGCGGTACGGGGTGCCCACCCGGGAGCAGCTCGTGTGCGGCTGTCATGTCCATGTGTCGGTGGAGTCCGACGAGGAGGGCGTGGCGGTCCTGGACCGGATCCGGCCGTGGCTGCCGGTGTTCCGCGCGATCAGCGCCAACTCGCCGTTCTGGCAGGGCCGGGACACCGAGTACAGCAGCTACCGCAGCCGGGTGTGGGAACGCTGGCCGTCGGCCGGGCCGACCGAGCTGTTCGGCTCCCCCGAGCGGTACCACCGGCGGGTGGCGGACATGGTGGCCACCGGCGCCCTGCTGGACGAGGGAATGGTCTACTTCAGTGCCCGGCTGTCCGCGGCCTACCCGACGGTGGAGATCCGCGTGTCGGACGTGTGCCTGAACGCGGAGACCGCCGTGCTGATCGCCACGCTGACCCGGGGCCTGGTGGAGACCGCCGCGCGGGACTGGCGGGCCGGCCGGCCGCCGCTCGACCAGAGCGTGAGCATGCTGCGGCTCGCCGACTGGCAGGCCGCCCGCTTCGGCCTCGACCACGAGCTGCTCGACCCGGTGACCCTGCGTCCCCGGCCCGCCTCCGAGGTGCTGCGCTCGCTGCTGGAGCACACCGGTGACGCCCTCGCCGACAGCGGTGACGCGGCCCGTGCCGAAGAGACCGTCGCCGGTCTGCTGCGGCACGGCAACGGCGCCCGCGAGCAGCGGGCGTTGCTGGAGAGCACCGGCAGCCTGCGGGACGTCGTCACGGAGTGCGTGCGCCGCACCCAGGGCTGACGGCACCGGTCAGAGGATCAGGACCAGGGCGTAGACCAGGAAGAAGGCCGCGATCAGCACGACCAGCAGGAGGATCAGGGTCAGCGGGGCCTTGGCCCAGCCTCTGCGCCGGGCCTCCGGCTGACGGGGCCCCGCCTCGGGCATGCTGCTCTCGGCGGGCGGGGTCTCGCCGGGCGGGACTCCCCCGCCCGGCTCCAGTCCGGTCGTGCGCTCGGGTTCCGGATCGGGGTTCACGTAGCTCATGCCGTACGAGTCCCCAGAACACGACCGGATCATCAGCCGATCACGACTTACCCGTTCCCGGCACCGAACGCGCTCACCTGGGCTACATTCGAGCACCGCCGACACCGAGCCGGTCGGCGGAGTGACCCTCCGTACACCCAGGAGCAGCGCATGCGGAACGTCGCCCTCGCTCCGGCCGTCACCCCGCCGTTCACCGGCGGCCTCGCCGACAGCGTCTTCGAGACGGCGGACCGGAACCCCACCCTGCCGATGCTCGCGCGCCGCGCGGATTCCACCGCGACCGGGTGGGAGGAGGTGACGGCGGTCGAGGTGCGGGACGAGGTGGTGGACGTGGCCAAGGGCCTGATCGCCGCCGGCGTCTCGCCGGGCCACCGGGTGGCCCTGATGGCCCGCACCCGGTACGAGTGGACGGTGTTCGCCCACGCCCTGTGGGCCGTGGCCGCGGAGGTCGTGCCGATCCATCCGGCCGCCTCGCGCGACCAGGTCGAGTGGATCCTGCGGGACGCCGGCTGTGTGGCCGTGGTCGTGGAGGACGAGCAGGGCGTCATGACCGTCGGCACCGTCTGCGCCCGGCTGCCGCTGCTGCGGCACGTCTGGCAGTTGGACGCGGGCGCGCTGTCCGCACTGGCCGAGCGGGGTGCGGTGGTGCCGTACACGACCGTGGAGTCACTGCGCCGGATCGTGCTGCCCGACGCCACGGCGGCCGTCGTCTACACCTCGGGCACCTCGGGCCGTCCGATGGGCTGCGCGCTGAGCCACCGCGGTCTGGCCCACCCCTGCGACACCCTGCTGACCGGCTGGGGCCACACCGCCGCCCCCGCGGGCGAACAGGCCGCCGTACTGGCCTTCCTGCCGTTCTCCCACGTCTACGGGATCATGATCATGCTGACGTGCGTGCGCGGCGGGATCCTGCTGGGGCACGAGCCGGAGCTGACCGAGGCGGCACTGGCGTCGGCGCTGGCCACGTTCCGGCCGACGTACCTGTACGGCGTGCCGTCGGTGTTCGAGAAGCTGTACAAGAACTTCCTGCGGGCCGCGCAGAAGGAGGGCCGGGGCGCCCTGTTCGAGCGGGCCGCGCGGACCGCGCGGGACTTCGCCGCGGCCGAGGAGCGCCGGCGGCTGGGCACCGGCCCGGGACCCGGACTCGACCTGAGGCTGCAACACGGCCTGTACGAGCGGACGGTCTACCGCCGGCTGCGGGCGGCGCTCGGCGGCCGGGTGGTCCGCGGCACCTCCGGGGGTTCCTCCCTCGACCGCGGTCTGTCCCTGTTCTACGAGGGCATCGGCGTCTACGTCCACGACGGGTACGGGCTCACCGAGTCCTGCGGCGGGATCACCATGCAGCCGCTGGGCCGGGAGAAGTCCGGGACGGTGGGCCGGTCCCTGCCGGGCACCGAGGTCCAGGTGGCGGACGACGGGGAGATCCTGGTGCGCGGGCCGTCGGTGTTCCAGGGCTACGTCGGCGACGAGGCGGCGACGCGGGCCGCGCTGCGCGGGGGCTGGCTGGCCACCGGGGACATCGGACGGCTGGACTCCGAGGGCTATCTGACGATCACCGGACGCAAGAAGGACATCATCGTCACCAGCGGCGGCAAGAGCGTGGCCCCGGCCCTGCTGGAGCAGCGGCTGCGCATGCATCCGCTGGTGCACCAGGCGGTGGTGATCGGGGACGACCGGCCCTGTGTCGGCGCCCTCATCACGCTGGACCCGGACTTCCTCACGCACTGGCGGGCCGCCCTGCGGCTCCAGGGGGACGTCACGGGCCGGGAGGCGCGGGAGGAGAACGCGCTGCGGGAGGAGATCGCACGCGCCGTCGCCTCCGCCAACAGTGCGGTGTCCCGCGCGGAGTCCATCCGGGTCCACCGTGTCCTCCCGGAACCGTTCGCACCGGAGAACGGGCTGCTCACGCCGTCCATGAAGCTGCGGCGGGCCGCCGTCGTACGGCACTACGCGGCCGAGATCGAGGCGATGTACCAGGCGCGTTCCCGGGGACGGCGGGGCCCGTCGGAGACAGCCGAGTGGGACGAGCCGGACGACGTCTTCCGCTGAGCACGCGCACCGCGGGGCCGCTGTGCCGAGGGGGGACGGATAGCCTGCCCGGCTCGGGGAACCCGCAGCGCAGGCAGAGATCAGCAACGACGACCGTCCTGGTCGTGATGGGGCCGGCCCGGCCCCGTCACCACCCGGACCGGGGAATGCGAGATGGCGACGGAGCCGCGTTGGGACGAGACACCGCCCTCGGAGGAGACGTACGAGCGTACGGTCTCCTTCCCGGGGGAGCTGCGCAACGTCACGGAGGCCCGGCTCGCGGCGGAGCAGTACCTGGACGCGCTCGCCGTGAGCGCACCGCCGGGCGCGCCGGAGTACTGGGACGACATCCTGCTGGTCGTGACGGAGCTGGCCGCGAACGTGATCCAGTACGCGCCCGGCCCGTTCGACCTGCGGATGCGCCGCACCTTCGACGGGGTGCACGTGACGATGCGCGACACGAACACGACCAAGCCGGAGCCGAGACCCTTCCACCCGCGTACCGGTGGCGGCGGCATCGGCTGGCATCTGGTGCACACCCTGTGCACCCAGGTGAGCGTCGTCGTGCACGAGCGCGGCAAGGACATCCACGCGTTCCTGCCCTGGTGACAGGCGTTCGACGTGTAGGCGTACGCCAACCGGTTACTCCGCCCCGTGCGGGGGCACGCTGATCCCCACGCGTTCGTCTGCCTGCCGTACCCGGCTGGCGGAACGGCTCGAGGCACGGTGCGATCGAAGTCGGTGCACAGCGATCCGGGGCAGGCGAACGGCGTCGAGTCGGACCGCCCGGAGCCGCAGAAAGGGATGAACACCGTGACACGACCCAGGATCCTGGTGGTCGGCGCAGGCTTCGCCGGAGTGGAGTGCGTCCGCCGCCTGGAGCGGAAACTCGCCCCCGGCGAGGCCGACGTCACGCTGGTGACGCCGTTCGCCTATCAGCTCTACCTGCCGCTGCTGCCCCAGGTCGCCTCCGGCGTGCTCACGCCGCAGTCGATCGCCCTCTCCCTGCGGCGCAGCAGCAAGTACCGCACCCGGATCATCCCGGGCGGTGCCATCGGGGTGGACCCGAAGGCCAAGGTGTGCGTCGTCCGCACCATCACCGACAAGATCGTCAACGAGCCCTACGACTACATCGTGCTGGCACCGGGCAGCGTCACCCGCACCTTCGACATCCCGGGCCTGGTCGAGCACGCCTTCGGGATGAAGACGCTCGCCGAGGCCGCCTACATCCGCGACCACGTCATCTCGCAGCTCGACCTCGCCGACGCCAGCGAAGACCCGGTCGAGCGGGCCGCGCGGCTCCAGTTCGTGGTGGTGGGCGGCGGGTACGCCGGCACCGAGACCGCGGCCTGTCTGCAACGGCTCACGCACGCGGCCGTACAGCGCTATCCGCGCCTGGACCCGGGCCTGATCAAGTGGCACCTGATCGACATCGCGCCCAAGCTCATGCCGGAACTGGGAGACAAGCTCGGCCGCAGCGCACAGGAGATCCTCAAGCGGCGCGGCATCGAGGTCTCGCTGGGCGTGTCGATCGACAAGGCCGGCCCGGAGGAGGTCACCTTCACCGACGGCCGGGTCGTGCCGACGCACACCCTGATCTGGACGGCGGGCGTGGTGGCCAGCCCGCTGATGGCCACGCTCGGCGCGGAGACGGTCCGCGGCCGGCTGGCGGTGACCGCGGAGATGTGCCTGCCGGGCCACGACGGCGTGTTCGCGCTCGGCGACTCGGCCGCCGTACCGGATCTGGCGAAGGGTCAGCAGGGCGCGGTCTGCCCGCCCACCGCGCAGCACGCCATGCGGCAGGGCCGGAAGGTCGCCGACAACGTCATCGCGGCGCTGCAGGGCCGGCCCCTCCAACCGTACGAGCACAAGGACCTCGGCCTCGTCGTCGACCTCGGCGGCAGGGACGCGGTGTCCAAGCCGCTGGGTGTCGAGCTGCGCGGGGTGCCCGCGCAGGCCGTGGCCCGCGGCTACCACTGGTCGGCCCTGCGCACCAACGTCGCCAAGACCCGGGTGATGACCAACTGGCTGCTGAACGCGGTCGCGGGCGACGACTTCGTGCGCACCGGTTTCCAGGCCCGCAAGCCCGCCCGGCTGAAGGACTTCGAGTTCACCGACTCGTACCTGACGCCGGAGCAGGTCCGGGCCCGGGTGGAGGGCGCGGCCCTCGACCAGCGATGATGTGACGCGGATCACCGGTGGACCGCCGATCATTCCCGACCGGACCGGCGGTCTTCTACGGTGACCGCACACCACGTCACACGGACGGAGCACCCCGGCATGACCGAGAAGGCTGTGAAGGGCCCGGCGAGCTACTTCCCCTCGATCGAGAAGAAGTACGGCCGCCCGGTCGGCGAGTGGCAGGAGCTGATCCGCTCCTCGCCGCTGACGAGACACATGGAGCTGGTGGCCTGGCTCAAGTCCGAGCACGGCCTCGGGCACGGGCACGCCAACGCCCTGGTGGCCGCCACCCTGGCCGGGGACGAGTAGCCCGGCGCCGCGTGCGATGCTGGGTCGGAGATCATTTTCTGGCACGGGAGAGAGCGCGGCGGCGTGTTGAGGGCAGTGGGACGGTCGGGACGGGTACGGATCTGGGACCGGCTCGCGGCCTCGGATCCCGGGCTGCTGCGGCTGACCGCCGGGCTGCGCACGGTCGTCGCCATCGCTCTCACCCTCGCGGTGCTCGCCGCGCTGCGGGTGCCGGTGCCCGAGCTGGTGGCCGGCGCGATGGCGGCCATGGTCGCCACCTTCGCCGTCCGGGAGAAGCAGCGCGGCCCGCAGGCCGTGACCCTCGCGCTCGGCCTGCCCGTCGCCCTGGCCTCGGTGGCGCTGGGCGCGCTGCTGAACCAACGGGTCGTCGCGGGCGACCTGTTCTTCGTCGCCCTCATCTTCAGCGCCGTCTACGGCCGCCGGTTCGGCGACCGCGGCACCGCCCTGGGGCTCATCGGCTTCCAGATCTACTTCCTCTCCCTGTTCGTGCACGCCACCGTGTCCACGCTGCCGACGTTGTGCGGCGTCCTCTGCGTGGCGTTCGCGTGCAGCGCGACCGCCCGGTTCGTGCTGCTGCCGCAGACCCCGGCGGGCACCCTGGACCGGATGCGGCGGGCCTTCCGCGCCCGGCTGGCCCAGCTCATGGCCACCCAGGCCGAACTCCTGGACGCCGGACCCGACGCGGTCGAGAAGGTCCTGGACGACCTGCGCACCGGCACCGCGCGCCTGCATGAGACGGCACTGCTGGTCCAGGGCCGGCTCGAGGACGGCACCTCCGACGCGGCGGTGGCCCGGCTGCTCCAGCGCCGGATCGCCGACGCCGAGATCGCGGCCGAACGGCTCGGCCTGCTGCTGCTCACCGCGCGCAGCGCCGAGCGCACCGACACCCTCACCCTGCACCTGCCCGGCGCCTCCGTGCCCTCCTCGGGCACGCTGCCGGTGCGGGACGAGGCGACGGACGCGCTGCGCCGGGACCTGGGGGCGCTACGGCTGCTGATGCTGCGGCCCGCCGGGGAGGCCGCGGGCACCGCGTTCGCCCACGTACGCAACCGGCTGCTCGGCTACCGGGACGAGGAGAACCTGCCCGTGGCCTCCCCGGCCGTGCAGGACGTCTTCCGTGGGCTCGGCGAGGCCGCCCGGGCCGCGCTGGGCCTGCGGCTCGCCCTGGACGGCCCGCAGGACGAGTCGGACGACAGCCCGGCGACCGTCCGTTCCCGCGAGGAGCTGGACGCGGAGGACGCCGCCATCGAGGTGAGCGAGGAGGCCGAGCGGGAGGAGGCCGAGCCGGCCGGCCTGCAACGGCCCACCACCCGGGCCGCGGTCCAGGTCGCCGTCGGCTCCGCGCTGGCCATCACCGGCGGCGAGCTGCTGTCCAGCCAGCGCTGGTACTGGGCGGTGCTGACCTGCTGGATCGTGTTCCTCAACACCGCCTCCACCGGCGAGATCCTGGTGAAGGGCTACCGGCGGCTGTTGGGCACGGTGCTCGGCGTGGTGGCCGGCATCGGGCTCGCCGCACTGGTGGGGCCCCACACGTGGACGGCGTTCGCGCTGGTGCTGCTGTTCATCTTCGCGATGTTCTACACCGCGCCCCTGTCGTACACGCTGATGTCGTTCTTCGTGACGGCCATGCTGGGGCTGCTGTACACGCTGCTGAACACCTACAGCACGGCGGTGCTGGTGCTGCGGATCGAGGAGACGGCGCTCGGCGCGGCCTGCGGGGTGATCGCGGCGGCCGTGGTGCTGCCGGTCCACACCGACCGACGTACCAACGACCTCCTGGTCGCGGTCCTGGACCGGCTCGCCGACGTCACGCGGGGCGCCGTCGACCAGCTCAGCGGCGGGGCGGGCGGCGACCTGGTGGAGCAGGCGCGCGAGCTGGACCAGGCGCTGGCCGACCTGCGCGCGGCCACCCAGCCGCTGACCCACCCGATCACCCCGCTGCGCTCCCGGCGGAACACCGCCCGGTACGTGGTCGCCCTGCTGGAGACCTGCGCGTACCACGGGCGTTCCCTGGCGGCCACCGCGGAGCTGCTGCCGACGCATCCGTCGATCGCGGCGGACCCGCGGCTGCGGGGGGCGTGCGGGCGGATCGTGCACAACATCGGGGTTATCGCCGCGCATGTGGGGGACCCGAGGTCCACGGCGGAGATGGAGACCGGCCCCAGCATCGCGTCGATGCTGGAGCCGGGCACCCTGCGACTCCCGCGCTACGGCCGGGTGACCGACCGGGTGCTGCGCCATCTCCAGCGTCTGGACGAGGCGGTCTCCGGCCTGGCGCGGCCGTTGGGCGTCGCCGGTGGTCCGGCGGCGCCGGGCAGGTGAGCCGTCACCGCGGTTCGCCGCCGGGACGGCGGTTGCCGAGCACCTCGTCGCGGACGCGGGCGCAGCTACGGCTGATGAGCCGGGAGACGTGCATCTGGGAGATGCCGAGCCGGTCGGCGATGCGGCTCTGCGTCATGTCCTCGAAGAACCGCATGTACAGGATGGCCCGCTCGCGCTCGGGCAGCCGGCGCAGCCCTTCCTTGGCGGCCTCGCGGTCGACGACGACGTCGTACGAGCTCTCCGTCGCGCCGAGGGTGTCGGCGAGGCTGTAGCCGTCCTCGGCGGCGGAGAGTTCGGCGTCCAGCGACAGGGTGCTGAAACTCTCCAGTGCCTCCATGCCCGCGGACACCTCTTCCTCGGTGAGGCCGGTGTGGGCGGCGATGCCGGCGACGGTGGGCTCGGGGCTGCCGGGGTTCTGGGTGAGTTCGCGCCGGGCCACCCGCACCCGGTTGCGCAGCTCCTGCACCCGGCGCGGCACCCTGAGGGCCCACATCCGGTCGCGGAAGTGCCGCTTCACCTCTCCGGTGATGGTCGGCACCGCGTAGCTCTCGAAAGCTCCGCGGGACGGGTCGAACCGGTCGATCGCCTTCACCAGGCCGAGCGCGGCCACCTGGCGCAGGTCCTCGACGGACTCCCCGCGGTCACGGAACCGGCCGGCGATGCGGTGGGCCATGGGGAGCCACGCGGTGACGAGTTCGTCCCGTACGGCGTCGCGCTCGGGGCCGTCGTCCAGTTCCGCCAGCCGGGTGAAGAGTTCCGCGGTCTCCGGGGCGTCGTCGTGGCTCCGCCGACCGGGCGCCGCGGAGGCACCGGTGGTGGCGGTCGTGCCGGGACGGCTTGTCGACATGTCGGTCAGCATGCGGAATCGCTCCTGAACGGGGTTTCAGGGCACTGCGCCGGAACCTGGTTCCGGATCCTGCCCGAACGGTGGTGTCAGGGGTTCCCGCGGGTGAGCCGCCGGCCCGCCGGAAGCGGGCCCGGGCGGCGGTCGTGATACCCGCCGGGCGCGCGCCTCCAGTCCGAAGCACGAGGTTCCGTCTGCCCCTCGCCCTCACGGGCAAACGCCGCTGAACGGAACTTCGGGAACCGCTTCAGTGCAGCGGCACGACGGCCGTGATGCGCTTGCCGCCGCGGGGCAGCCCCGCCACCCGGATGTCCCGGGCCAGCCGGCACACCAGGGACCAGCCGCGGCCGCCGGGAAGGGCGCGGTCCTGCCGGTCCGTACGGGTCACCGGGAACGCGTCGCTGCGGTCGCTCACCGAGACCCGGACGCCGCCGGGGTCCACGTCGACATCGAAGCCGGTGATGCCGCCGCCGTGCACCAGGGCGTTGGTGGCGAGTTCCGAGGTGACCAGGAGCGCGTCCGCCACCGCCCGCGGCGGACAGGACAGGGAACGGGCACGGCACCGTTCGGCCACCGCGCTCTCGACCGCTCTGCGGGCGTCGGCCGGCCTGCGCGGCAGTCGCCGGGGCGGTTCCGCCAGGGTGACGGAGGTACCGGTGTGACGCTTGTCGAGCATCCTTTTCCTCCCTGATCATGCCCGTTTCGCAGTTGTCGTTCCCTTTTCACCTGACCCTTCGGAGCGACGCCAAACACCCGTCGCACACCTGTCATCTCCGTGCGGTGCGTGGGTATCCGGTGGGCATGACGGATGTGGTGGACGCGGACGAGTTGTTGCGGCGGATCCGGCGGGGCCGGGACTGTGCTGCCGATGAGGAGCGGGCCTGGCGGGAGCGGGCCCAGGGCCTGACGGCCACGGATCCGGAGGGAGCGCGGGAGGCGGCGGTCCGGGCGGAGACGTACGCGGCGGTGCTGCGGGTGCTGGACGAGATCGTGAGTCCGGGCGCGGCCGCGGCGCGGGCGGACGAAGTGAAGCGGGTCACCTGACCTGGTTCCGGCGGGACAGCAGCACCCAAGATGGTTTATTATTCATACATACGTGATGCCGGAGCGGCGCGGAACCGTCCTTCCCCCTCTCCCCGCGTCACCGCATACGGCCCTGGCTGGCCTCCCCCGTCCAGCCAGGGCTTTTTGCTGCCCACGGCGGCGCGGGAACACGCGGATCCCCTCCCTTCGAGGTGCCCGGCGCGGCGCCAGCGGCTGAAATGGGCTTAGCGACATCATCCGAACCGCAACCGCCGCCGGCGAGGAGCCCCGCGTATGACCAAAGCGATCAAACTGCTCACCGCCCTCCCCCAGGCACAGCGCGAGCGACTGATGGAGCTGGCCGAGGAGGTCTCCTTCCCGGAGGACAGGCGCATCTTCGAGGCGGGCGGTACCGCCGACCGGTTCTGGGTGGTCCGTTCGGGCGCGGTCCATCTCGACCAGCAGGTGACCTCCCGGCAGCGGGTGACCGTGGCCACGCTCGGCGCGGGCGACATGCTCGGCTGGTCCTGGCTGTTCCCGCCGTACGAGTGGGACTTCGGGGCCGTGGCGTTCAGCAACGTGCGCGCCTACGAGTTCGACGGGCCGTCGGTGCTCGCGCTGTGCGTGGAGGATCCGCTGCTCGGGCTGTCGCTGGTGCGGACGGTGGCCGAGATCCTCGCCCACCGCCTGGAGACGACCCGCGGAAAGCTGATGGACCAGTACGCGATCCGCCGGCGGGGACCGCTGTAGCCGTCGGCGGTGACGGGGACCGCCGTGAGCGGCCGGCTGGGCGGCCGGCGTCAGACGCGGTAGCGGCGCAGGGCCGGGACCGCTGCCGTCAGCGCGAGCATCGCGACGACGACCAGCGCACCGCCGCCCGCGACGGCGGCCCGCGGGCCGAACGCCGAGCCGGCCGTGCCGTGCAGCACGTCGGCCAGGCGCGGGCCGCCCGCCACGACCACCGTGAACACCCCCTGCATCCGGCCGCGCATCTCGTCGGTCGCGGCGGACAGCAGAATGGCACCGCGGAACACCGTCGAGACCATGTCGGCGACCCCGGCCACGGCGAGGAAGGCCATGGCCACCCACAGGTTGCCGCTCAGCCCGAACCCGGCGATGGCCACGCCCCAGCCGACGACCGCGCCGATGACCATCCAGCCGTGCCGGCGGGCCCGGGAGAACACGCCGGAGAAGAGGCCGCCGAGCACCGCGCCGACCGGTATGCCGGCGAACAGCACACCGAGCGCGAGGCCCGAGCCGTACGAGCCGTACGTCTGCGCGGCCAGCTCGGGGAACAGGGCGCGGGGCATGCCGAGGACCATTGCGACGATGTCGGCGAGGAAGGACAGCAGCAGCACCTTGTGCCGGGCGATGTACCGGAACCCGGCCGCTATCTCGCGCACCCCGGCCCGGCGGGCGGCGGGTCCGCCCAGCGGCGGCAGCCCGGGCAGCCGGAAGACGGCCCGGACGGTCACGCACAGGGCCAGCGCGTCGACGAGGTACAGCGCGGGCAGTCCGATGACCGGGATCAGCGCGCCGGCGAGCAGCGGGCCCGCCACCAGCCCGGTCTGCATCACCGTGGAGCCGAGCGCGTTGGCGGCGGGCAGTTGCTCGATGGGGACGAGCCGGGCGATGGAGGCGCTGCGCGCCGGGGAGTTCAGTCCGAAGAACGCCTGTTGCAGCGCGAGCAGCACCATCAGGACCACGACCGAGTCTAGGCCGGTGACGGCCTGCGCCCAGAACAGCAGCGAGGTCACGGCGATGCCGGTGTTCGTGACCAGCAGCAGCTTGCGGCGGTCCACGGTGTCGGCGACCGCCCCGCCCCACAGCGCGAAGGCCACCATGGGCACGAGGCCCGCGAGGCTCGCGTAGCCGACCCAGGCGGAGGAGTGGGTGATGTCGTAGATCTGCTTGGGTACGGCGACGGCGGTGAGCTGGCTGCCGACGGCGGTGACGATGGTCGACGACCACAGGCGCCGGTAGGCGGGGATCCGCAGGGGGCGGGTGTCCATCGCCCAGCGGCGCCAGCCGCGCCGGGGCGGGGCGGGGGCCGCCGGCGCCTCGCGGTCGGTTCCGGTACTGCTCTCGCTGGTGTCCACGGGTGTCCTGGTTGCTCGTTACATCTTTCTGGCTTCGAGAGCCTGACTATTCCAGGAACTCCCGCGCACGCCGAACGAATTCGGCTCAGGAACCGGCGATCAGGGTCACACCCAGGACCAGCATCGTGACGGCGACCAGGCCGTCCAGCACCCGCCAGGCGCCCGGCCGGGCCAGGAACCGGCCGAGCAGCCGGGCCCCGAAGCCCAGGGAGGCGAACCAGCACACGCTGGCGAGTGCGGCACCGAGCCCGAACGTCCAGCGCAGCGGGCCGCGGTCGGCGGCGAGGGAGCCGAGCAGGAACACGGTGTCCAGGTAGACGTGCGGGTTCAGCCAGGTCATCGCCAGGCAGGTGAGCACCGCCCGGCGCCGCGAGCCGGCCGCCTCGCCCTCCGCCCGCAGCCCCGTCCCGGCCCTGAGCACCCGGCGGGCGGCCAGGGCGCCGTAGCAGAGCAGGAAGGCGCCGCCCACGATCCCCACCGCCCGCAGGGCGCCCGGCCAGGCCACCACGACCGCGCCGACCCCGCCGACCCCGAGCGCGATGAGCAGCGCGTCCGACAGGGCGCAGATGCCGACCACGGTGAGGACGGCGTCGCGGCGCACCCCCTGCCGCAGGACGAAGGCGTTCTGGGCACCGATGGCGACGATCAGGGAGAGGCCGGTGCCGAAGCCGGCGGCAGCGGCGGTCAGGGCGTGGTTCATGCCGTCGACGCTAGACAAGGCCCGGCTGCAAGTACAGCTAAAGATTCTTACGTATCCTTAGCTCCCATGATGAGTGAGCTGCCCCTGGAGCAGGTGCGCACCCTGCTGGCCGTGGTGGACGAGGGCACCTTCGACGCGGCCGCCGCCGCGCTGCACGTGACGCCGTCCGCGGTCAGCCAGCGGGTCAAGGCGCTGGAACAGCGCACCGGCCGGGTGCTGCTCCAGCGCACCAAGCCGGTGCGGCCCACGGAGTCCGGTGCGGTGCTGGTGCGGTTCGCCCGGCAGCTTGCCCGGCTGGAGCGGGACGCGTGGGGCGAGCTGGGGCTCAACGGCACCGGCGAGCCGACCCGGGTGTCCGTCGCGGTGAACGCCGACTCCCTGGCGACCTGGTTCCTGCCGGCGCTGTCCCGGGTCGCGGGCCTCTGCTACGAACTGCACCGGGAGGACGAGGACCACACGGCGGCGCTGCTCCGCGAGGGTCTGGTGATGGCGGCGGTGACCTCGTCCCCCGACCCGGTGCCCGGCTGCACGGTCCGGCCGCTCGGCCGGATGCGCTATCTGCCCGTGGCCGCCCCCGGGTTCGCCGCCACCCACCTGGCCGGGCGGCCCCTGACCGAGGCGCTCCCCCGGGTGCCCGTCGTGGTCTTCGACCGCAAGGACGACTTCCAGGACGGCTTCGTGCGCCGGCTCGGCCGCGGGTCCGCCGGTCCCCACCGGCACCTCGTGCCCACCTCCGAGGGGTTCCTGGACGCGGTCGCCGCGGGGCTCGGCTGGGGCATGATCCCGGAGGCGCAGGCCGGCCCGCTGCTGGAGCAGGGGCGACTGGCCGTGCTCGCCCCCGGCGAGTGGATGGACCTCGCGCTGTACTGGCAGCAGTGGAAGCTCGACTCGCCCGCGCTGGCGGCCCTGGCCGACGCGGTGACGGCCACCGCGGCCGAGGCGCTGCGCCACTGAGACGCTGAGACGCTGAGACACGGCGGCACCGCGGCACCGGATCGCTGAGCCACCGGAGCACCGACACACGGGGACACCGGAGCACCGGGACGCCGGAACATCCGGGCGCCTGGACACCGGGACACCAAGGCGCCGAGGAAATCCACGGGCGGTCATCTGGCGGGCGGGTGGGGCGCCGTGGCGGCACGGACGTGGTCCGGCGATGAGGAGACGGCCGTCGGGCGGCCCGCTTCCCCAGCCCCAACTCCCCTCCCCCGGAGCCTCCTTGGGCGGCCGACGGGCCGCCGCCCCCCGCGGTCCCGCCCGTTGACCACGCACGTCTCCCGGCGGGTCCCCGCGTGCCGCCCGGGCGGCCGGGACGCGTCTGTCGCCCGATCTTCTCCGGTTGTGCCGTTTCACGCCGTCGTGACCGGTCACCCGCATCCCAGCACACTTTCGACAGGCACGGACGACTCCGAGACGACCTCGACCCGAACCAGGAGACTTTGATGGACAACTGGCGCGACCATGCCGCGTGCCGTCAAGAGGACCCCGACCTGTTCTTCCCGATCGGCACGACCGGTCCGGCGCAGGTGCAGGCGCAGCAGGCCAAGGCGGTGTGCGGACACTGCCCGGTCCGGGAGCAGTGCCTCGGATGGGCACTGGACACCGACCAGAGCGTCGGCATCTGGGGTGGCACGACGGAGCTGGAACGCCGGGCGCTGCGCCGCCGCGCCCGCTCCCGGCCCCGCTCGGGGTGACCGGCGGTGACAGCGGGGGCCCGGCGGCCCCCGCAGCCGGGTCGGCGGCCTCGGTGGCCGGTCAGCGGCTCCCGCGGCGCAGGGTGCCCCACTCCCGCTCCTGCCGGGCCACCTCGGCCCTCGCCGCGTCGATCACGTCGCCCGCGATCCAGCTCAGCGGCTCGACATCGGCCACGAGCGGTTCGTTGTCAGGGCCCCCGGCCCGTCTCCCGGCCCGTCAGGACCCAGGGACGGACGCCGGGGCCCTTCTCGTGCGGCAGGTGCGCGTAGTCGTACAGGCGGCGCGCCACCCACAGCTCCCGGGAGCGGTCCTCCCACCAGGTCTCGACGTCGAGCGGGTTGGCGGACAGCCCGGGCATGGGCACGCCGGTCAGCTCGTCGGTGCTGGAAACGCGGTCGAGGTCGGTGGCGGGCCCCCTGGACCACCGCACGTACAGGCGCCGGCGCCGTTCCACCAGGGCGGGCCACCTCGGTGAGCGTGGCCAGGACCGGCAGGCCGTCCGCTGTGCTCATGGCATGACCTCCCTCGGCTGCGCGTGCGCGACCGGAGTACCCCTGGCGCTCGCCGAGAACCGGACCGGGGGCGTCCGGTCGTCAGGCCGCGTCGCCGGGCGGCGGCGCGCCGGGCAGCCGCAGGGTGAACACCGCGCCCGCGCCGTGCTCGCTCGCGGCCTCGGCCGTGCCGCCGTGCGCGGTGACCAGGTGGCGGACGATGGGCAGGCCGAGGCCGCTGCCGCCGGTGCGGCGGCTGCGGGACTTCTCCGCGCGCCAGAACCGGTCGAAGACGCGCGGCAGGTCCTCGGGCGGGATGCCGTGGCCGGTGTCGGTGACGGTGAGGACGACGTCGTCGCCGTCACGGCGGGCGGCCAGCGTGACGGTGCCGCCGACGGGAGTGTGCCGCAACGCGTTGGAGACCAGGTTCCCGAGCGCCTGCCGCATGCGTACCGGGTCGGCGTCCAGCCAGGCCGTGCCGTCGGTGTCGGTGCCGGTGCCGGCGCGCAGCCCGACCCCGGCGGCGCCGGCGGCGACCCGGTGCGCGGCGGCGACCTGGTCGAGCAGGTCACCGGCGCGCAGCGGCTCCCGGTGCAGGCGCAGCGTGCCGGCATCGGCGGCGGCGAGGTCCTGGAGGTCGTCGATGATCCGCTGGAGGACGAGCGCCTCCTCGTGCAGGGAGTCCAGCAGGCCCGGGTCGGGGTCCACGACCCCGTCGCGTACGACCTCCAGCCAGCCGCGGATGTTGGTGAGCGGGCTGCGCAGCTCGTGGGCGATGTCGCTGACCATCGCCCTGCGCTGGGCCTCCAGCCGCTCGCGGCGCTCCGTGAGGCCGTTGAAGGCCTCGGCGAGGATGCCGGTCTCGTCCCGGGTGGTCACCGGTACGCGCACGTGCAGCTCGGGCGGCTGCTGCGCGGCAAGGGTCAGCGCGCGCAGGGGCCGTACCAGGCGGACGGCGACGACGGCGGTCACGGCGACGGTGACGGCGAGGACCAGCCCGGCGACGCCCACCACCTTGGCCTTGTTGGCCGGCGACATGTCGAAGCGGGCCGGGTTCTGGTCGCCGATGCCGAGGAACAGTTCGGCCGCCGGGGCGGCGTAGGGCTCAAGCTGGGTGCGGCGGGCGGCGAGCACGCAGCGCTGGGCCGTCCGCGCGGCGGCGCCCTTGCCCTGTGCGGCGTACTCGGCGAGGAGGTAGCGGGTGCCGAAGGGGTCCTTGCCGCCGGGGTCGAAGGTGGGGAAGGGCCGGCCGCCGAGTTCGGGGGCCGCCTGTCGCAGGCAGGGCCGGGCGAGATCCGACAGCCTGTCCAGGGCCCGCTGTTCCGTGGGCGTGGGGGTGTTGAGCCGGCCGTCCTCGCACACCGACGCGTCGTATCCGGCAGGGTCGGTGCCGTCCCCGGCGGTGACCACCGGCCGCCCGCTCGCCGTGCGGGTGACGGCGGCCCGGCGGCCGTAGCGCTCGTAGCACCGCTCGCGTACGGCGGCCAGCGCGTCCAGTTTCGTCCGCTCCGCGGCCGGGAGCCGGTAGGGGCCCACCACGCGCGGGTCGATGCCGCTGAGCTGGGCGCCGGACTCGGTGTACGTGTCGGTGCGCAGCGGGTCCACGGTGGCGGCCGGCCGGGGCGGCAGCGGGGTGCCGCGGGGCGCGGAGTCCGCGACGAGGGTGCGGTCTGCGGTGGTGAGCGCGATCCGGCGGCCGGTCCGCGCGGCCAGCTCGTGGACGGTGTGCCGGACGCCCGCCCAGTCCGGGTGGGTGGCGGCGTAACCGCTGAGCCGGGCCAGGATGCGGTTGTCGGCGGCCAGGTCCTGGCCCTGCTCCTCCTTCAGCGCGCTCGTGGTGGTGGTCACGGCGAGCCAGGCGGTGGCGGCCACCGAGCAGACGGCGATCAGCGCGGAGCCGAACAGGAGCCGCACGAGAAGCCGCTTGCGCAACGGGATCCGGCGCGTCACGGGCACCCCCCACCCCCCGACGGCGTCACGTCCGGGCGCCGGTCAGCTTGTAGCCGACACCGAACACGGTCAGCAGGCGGGCCGGGCGGCGCGGGTCGGCCTCTGTCTTGCGGCGGAGGTTCATGATGTGCACGTCGACGGCCCGTTCGGTGGACGCCCGGTCGAAGCCTCGGGTGCAATGCAGCAGTTGGCGCCGGGTGAACACCCGCTCCGGCTCGCCGGCCATGGCCAGCAGGATCTGGAACTCGGCCGGCGTGCACTCCACCAGGGCGCCGTCGCAGCGCACCTCGTGCCGCACCGGGTCGACGCTGATCCCGGCGGCCCTCACGACGGGGTCCTCGCCCCGGGCGCCGTCGCCCCGGCCGCTGCGTCTGAGGACCGTACGGATACGGGCCATCAGCTCGCGCGGGCTGTACGGCTTGGTCATGTAGTCGTCGGCGCCGAGGTCGAGGCCGAGCAGCACGTCGTCCTCGGCGGAGCGGGCGGTGAGCATCACCACGGGGATGTCCGGGCCGGCGCCGCCGCGCAGCGCCCGGCAGACGCCGAAGCCGTCGACGACCGGCAGCATCAGGTCGAGGACGAGGAGGTCGGGCCGCAGCCGGCGGGCCGCGTCGAGCGCCGCCGCGCCGTCGTGCACCACCGTGGCGGTGTGCCCCTCGGCCAGCAGGGAGCGGCGGATGAGTTCGGCCTGTTTCTCGTCGTCCTCGGCGACCAGCACATGTGCGCACACGAGTTCGGAGTGTAGGCCGCTCAGCGGGCGAGCCAGTCGGCGTGGCCCATGACGACGACCGGATGCCGGTGCGTTTCGAGCGTGCGCAACAGGGTCTTCATATGGGCCTTGGCGACGCTGACGCAGCCGTGGGTGGGGCCGCCGTGGTCGACGTGCAGCCAGACACCGCCACCGCGTTCCGGGCCGAGGGGCCGGGTCCAGTCCAGCGGTGTGGTGCCGGGCCTGCGGTTGTAGTCGATGGCGATGACGTAGTCGAAGGAGCCCTCGAGCGGCTCGCCGCGGAAGCCGGTGCCGGGCGAGCGGAATCCGCCGGACCGGTGGTACGGGAGTCCGCTGCCGGGGTCCGGGAGCCGGCCGCCGGCGTCGGAGAGGGTGTAGACGCCGAGCGGGGAGCGCAGGTCGCCGGACATGTGGTGGGCGCTCCAGCCGTGCAGCGCGTTGTGGGCGGGCCAGGCGGGGCCCGACTGCCAGCCGTCGGGGGTGCGCTGGTGCAGGACGACGGTGCAGTGCGGGGAGTCGCTGCCGCGTCCGCTGACGACGACGGCCTGCCTACAGCGCGCGGGTATCTCCGCGGACCGTCCGGACCCGAGGCCGGGTATGCTCCGCGGGGCCGGCTGCGTGGACGTCGGGTGGGCGGGCGCCGGCGCCGGACGGCGGGACGGCGTCCGGCGCTCGGTCGCCTCGGCTCCGCCGCCGCAGCCGGTGAGCAGCAGCGGGGAGGCGAGGGCGGCGAGGGCGGATCTGCGTCGGATCATGGGTCGATCTTGCTCGCCGGTTGTGTGGAACTGGTCAGGTTTCAGGCGCTGTCCGGCTTGCCCGGCTCGTACAGCCAGGTGTGGAACAGTTGTTTGAGCTGCTTCCCCGAGGTCTGCTCGGCAAGCCTCACGAACTGTGCCGTCGTCCCGTGTCCCCCGCGGTGCCCGGTCGTCCAGGCGCGCAGGACGCGGCGGAAGTCCTTGTCGCCGACGGCCCGGCGCAGCTCGTGCAGCGCCATGGCGCCGCGGGCGTAGACGGGGGTGCCGAAGATGCGGGCGCCGCTGCCGGGGTCGCCGGGCGGGTAGGCCCACAGTCCGTCGCTCGCGGGGCGGGCGTAGAGGGCGTCGAAGGCCTGCTGGGCGCTGCGGCCGCCGTGCTGCTCGGTGTAGAGCCACTCGGCGTAGGTGGCGAAGCCCTCGTTGAGCCAGATGTCCTGCCAGGCGGTCAGCGAGACCGAGTCGCCGAACCACTGGTGGGCGTTCTCGTGGACGAGGGTGGCGAGGTCGGGTGCGGAGTCGTAGACGGGCCGGGTCTGGGTCTCCAGGGCGTAGCCGACGTCCGGGGCGTGGTCGACGATCGAGCCCGCGGCCCGGAACGGGTACGGCCCGAACAGCGTGCTCTCCCACTCCAGTACGGAGGGGAGTTCGCGCAGGACGGGTGCGGCGGCCCGCGCCTCCCGGGCGTCGACGGCGTTGTACACCTGGATGCCGTCGCGGGTGGTGTACCGCTCGATCTGGAACTTCCCGATGGTGGCGGTGGCCAGGTAGGCGGCCATGGGCCGGGTCTCGCGCCAGCGGAAGGTGGTCCGGCCGTGGGCGGTGCGCCGCCCGAGCAGGACGCCGTTGGCGACGGCGGTGCGTCCCTCGGGCACGGTGATCGTGAAGTCGTACGAGGACTTGTCCTTGGGGTGGTTGTCGGCCGGGAACCAGGTCATCGCGCCCTGCGGCTCGCCCGCGACGAACGCGCCGTCGTCGGTGGGGATCCAGCCGTCGGCCGAGCCGTCGGGATCGGTGACCGGCTCCGGGGTGCCGTGGTAGGCGACCGCGACGCGGAACTCCCGGCCCGGGCGCAGGGCGTGGCGCGGGGTGACGACGAGTTCCTGGCCGTCGCGCCGGAACGCCGCCGTGGCGCGGTCGACGGTGACGGAGGTGACCTTCAGGCCCTTCAGGTCGAGGTCGAAGCGGGTGAGCCGCTGGGTGGCGCGGGCGGTGAGGACGGCGGTGGCGTCCAGGCGGCGTGAGGTCGTGTCGTAGCGCAGCGTCAGGTCGTAATGGCGGACGTGGTATCCGCCGTTGCCGCTGAGCGGGAAGTAGGGGTCACCGGCGCCGGACGCGCCGGTGGTGCCCGGCGCGGCGGGTCCGGCGGCGCCGATGAGGGCCGCGACGGCGACGGGGACGGTGGCGAGGGCGGCGGTACGGCGGCGGGCGGGCTGTCTGCGCGGTGGCGTCACGTGCGTTCCTCCGGGGTGGCCGGTGATCGACTGGCCGCCAGACTAGGCGGGGCGGGGCCGCGGTCTCCCTCTTGTTCCGGTCAAGTCCTGCCGCTCCCCGGGTGAGGCCCGTCGGCCGGGCCGTGTCGCGTCGCCGCGCGGAGCATGCCGCTCCCCCGGGTGAGGCCCTTCGGCCGGTCCGTGTCGCGTCGCCGCGCGGTGGGCGGGGTGCGCCGCAGTACGCTCGCGGGACCGTCCGCGACCCGAGAGGGGCCCCAGCGTGAGCGTGCGCCTGCGCCGGATCTACGAACCGCCCGAGCCGGACGACGGCCTGCGCGTCCTGGTCGACCGGCTGTGGCCGCGCGGCCTCGCCAAGGACGCGGCGCGCGTCGACGAGTGGCCCAAGGCGCTCACCCCGTCCACCGAGCTGCGCCGCTGGTACCACGCCGGCGAGGGCGGGTACGAGGAGTTCCGCCGCCGGTACGAGGCGGAACTGGGGGCCCCGGAGGCCGCCGCGCTGCTCGACGGCCTCCGGGACTCGGCCCGCGGGGGACCTGTGACGCTGCTGACGGCGTCGAAGGCACCCGGGAAGAGCCACGCCCACGTCCTCCTGGACCTGTTGCGGAGCTGATGTTCAGGCCGTGAGCCCGGCGGCGTGCCGGCCCGCCGCCCGGCCCGAGAACAGGCAGCCGCCGAGGAAGGTGCCCTCCAGGGCGTTGTAGCCGTGGACGCCGCCCCCGCCGAACCCCGCCACCTCGCCCGCCGCGTACAGGCCCCCGATCGGTGTGCCGTCGGTGCCGAGGGCGCGGGAGTCGAGGTCGGTCTGGATGCCGCCGAGGGTCTTGCGGGTCAGGACGCGCAGCCGGACCCCGACGAGGGGGCCCGCGGCCGGGTCGAGGATGCGGTGCGGGGCGGCGACCCGGCCGAGCCGGTCGCCGATGTAGCGGCGGGCGTTGCGGATGCCCTGGACCTGGGCGTCCTTGCTGTAGGGGTTGGTGATCTGCAGGTCGCGGGCCTCGATCTGGCGGCGCACCTCGGCCGCGTCGAGCAGGTCCTCGCCGGTGAGCGCGTTCATCCTGGCGACCAGTTGCTCCAGGTTCCCCGCGGTGACGAAGTCGGCGCCGTGGTCGAGGAAGGCCCGCACGGGTCCGGGGGCGCCCTTGCCGAGCAGCCGGTCGCGCAGGACGGCCTTGCGGTCCTTGGCGGTGATGTCGGGGTTCTGCTCGGACCCGGAGAGCGCGAACTCCTTCTCGATGATCTTCCGGGTGAGGACGAACCAGGAGTGGTCGTACGCGGCGATGTCCTCGGTGGTGCGCAGGTGCCGGAGGGTGCCGAGGGTGTCGTAGCCGGGCAGGCAGGGGTCGGGCAGCCGGCGGCCGAGGGCGTCGAGCCAGACGGAGGAGGGGCCGGGCAGGATGCGGATGCCGTGGCCGGGCCAGATGGGGTCCCAGTTCTGCAGGCCCTCGGTGTAGTGCCACATGCGGTCGCGGTTCACGAGCCGTACGCCGGCCTCGGCGCTGATGTCGAGCATGCGGCCGTCGACGTAGGCGGGGACACCGGTGACCATCTCGGCGGGCGGTGTGCCGAGCCGCTCGGGCCAGTACCGGCGGATGATGTCGTGGTCGGCGCCGATGCCGCCGGTGGTGACGACGACGGCCTGGGCGGTCAGTTCGAAGTCGCCGGCCCGGTCGCGGCCGGAGGGGGCACCGCGCGGGGAGTCGTCGGGGGTGAGGACGGTGCCCCGCACTCCGCGGGCCGTGCCGCCCTCGATGAGCAGTTCGTCCACCCGGTGGCGGTGGTGGAAGGTGAGCAGCCCGTCCCGGGCGGCCTGCCGGGCGTGGCGCACGAAGGGCTCGACCACGCCGGTGCCGGTGCCCCAGGCGATGTGGAAGCGCGGTACGGAGTTGCCGTGGCCGTCCGCGCGCAGGTCGCCGCGCTCGGCCCAGCCGACGGTGGGCAGCAGCTCGATGCCGTGCCCCTGGAGCCAGGACCGCTTCTCGCCGGCCGCGAACTCGACGTAGGCGCGGGCCCAGCGTACGGCCCAGGTGTCCTCGTCCTCGAGCCGGTCGAAGCGAGCGCTGCCGTGCCAGTCGTTCCAGGCCAGGTCGAAGGAGTCCTTGATGCCGAGCCGGCGCTGCTCGGGCGAGTCGACGAGGAAGAGCCCGCCGAAGGACCAGAACGCCTGGCCGCCGAGGTTGGCGGCGTTCTCCTGGTCGACCAGGGCCACCCGGCGGCCCCGGCTGGTGAGTTCGTGTGCCGCGACCAGGCCGGCGAGGCCCGCTCCGACGACGATGACGTCCGCGTCCATGACGACTGTGTCCTTCCTTGCGGTGCTCGCAGCCGGTCCGTGCCGGTGTTCAAGCGGGGATGCGGCTGCCGTCCGTGAGCAGCGCGGTGAGGAGTTGCTTGAGCCAGGTCCGGGCGGCCTCGGCGTCCCGGTCCAGGAGAAGCTGGGTGGTGACCCCGTCGTAGGCGGCGACCACGGCGTGCGCTGCGCCGTCCACGTCACCCAGCACGGCGGGGAGTTCGGTGTGGCCCCGGGCCCGCAGGAGCCGGTCGGCGACGGCCCGCCGGAGCCGGGTGCGGTGGTCGAGGAGGGTCCTGGCGACCACCGGGTCCCGGGCCGCGTGCACCAGGAAGTCGGTCTTGACCAGCAGCCAGTCCACGTCGAGCAGCAGTACCTCGGTGACCCGGTCCACGGAGGCGGGGACATCGAGGTCGGGCCCGTCCTGGGCCAGCGCGTCGGCCACCTGGGAGGCGATGAGGTCGGCGCGTTCCCGGTAGAGGGCGAAGAACAGCTCGTCCAGGGTGGCGAAGTTCGAGTAGAAGGCGCCCCTGCTGTACCCGGCCGCCTCGCAGACCTCCTCGATGGCGACCCGCCCGAAGCCCTTGGCCGCGAACACCTGGAAGGCGGCGTCGAGCAGCCGGGCGCGGGTGCGGCCCCGGCGCCGGGTGACGCGGCGTCCGGACGTGTCGTTCTCCATGGGCGGCCCGCCTCCGTTCGATACGCGAATGTATCGGATACATCGATGTATCGAAAGGGGCCGGAGGCGGGCCGCCGCCGGGCCCGGATGATCACATGGGAACGTATTTTCGATTACGGAGTACGCTGGCAGCATGGCCACGCACCTCCAGGGCTCCCTGTTCGACCAGACCGACGAGCTGCGGCTCGGCCCGCTCGGCGGGCTGCGCCGGACCGAGCTGGACGCCGGCGCCTGGATCGACGTCCTGCCCGGCTGGCTGAGCGGGGCCGACACCCTGTTCGAGCGGCTGGCGGCGGACGTGCCCTGGCGGGCGGAGCGCCGCGCGATGTACGACCACGTGGTGGCCGTGCCCCGTCTGCTGGCCTTCTACGGAGCGGCGGACCCGCTCCCCCACCCGGTCCTGGACGAGGCCCGCGCCGCCCTGTCCCGGCACTACGCCGAGGAGCTGGGCGAGCCCTTCACCACCGCGGGGCTGTGCCTGTACCGCGACGGCCGGGACAGCGTGGCCTGGCACGGGGACCGGATCGGACGGGGTGCCCGCGAGGACACCATGGTGGCGATCCTCTCCGTCGGCGCGCCCCGGGACCTGCTGCTGCGCCCGGCCGGCGGAGGCGGCGGCACACTGCGGCGGCCCCTCGGCCACGGCGACCTCATCGTGATGGGCGGCTCCTGCCAGCGCACCTGGGAGCACTGCGTACCCAAGACCACCCGGGCCACGGGACCGCGCATCAGCATCCAGTTCCGGCCGCACGGGGTGCACTGACCTCCCCGGAGCCGGCCCCGCGCGCCCGGCCCTTCCGGTGCGGGGCGCGGCCCGGTCTGGTTGGCTGTCCCCGACGACCGCCGCTCAGGGCTCGGAGAGAACATGCGGGCAGACGTACGCCAAGTCGCCGAAGACACCTACCTGGTGCACGGCCACCACACCAACTGGGTCATCCTCAAGGACGGCGACGCCGTCACCCTGGTCGACACCGGGTACCCGGGGGACCGGCAGGGGCTGCTGGAGTCCCTCGCACAGGTGGGCAGTTCACCGGAGGCGGTCGCGGCCGTCCTGATCACCCACGCGCACAACGACCGCCTGGGTTCGGCCGAGCACCTGCGCACCACGCACGGCACGCCCGTCTATCTGCACCCCGCCGAAGTCCCGCACGCCCGGCGGGACTTCCTGCAACAGGCCACCATCGCCGACGTGGTCCGCAATGCCTGGCGGCCCGGCGTCCTGCCCTGGGCGGCGCACGTCGTCCGCGTCGGCGGCACGGAGCAGCACCCCGTCACCGCGCCCGAGCCGTTCCCGGCCGAGGGCCCGCTCGACCTGCCGGGCCGGCCGGTCCCGGTGCACACCCCCGGGCACACGGACGGCCACTGCGTCTACCACCTGCCGGGAGCGGGCATCGTGATCTCCGGGGACGCCCTGGTCAGCGGGCACGCCACCTCGCGGATCAAGGGCCCGCAGCTACTGCCGGACTTCTTCCACCACGAGCACGCCCGGGCGGTGGCCTCCCTGGACGTGATCGCCGCGCTCGACGGCGACATGCTGCTGCCCGGACACGGGCCCCTCCACCTCGGCCCGGTGCGGGCCGCCGCCGAGCAGGCCGGGGCACGCGCCTCGGGGAACAGGCGTACGGGGCCGTAAGGTTCGTGCCATGGCCTTGCAGATCAACGCCACGAACCCGGAGCACCCCGCGCTGCTGCTCGCCCTGCCCTGGGACACGCCCCTGGAGGAGTGGCCCGAGGAGTACCTCGTGCCACTCCCCCGCGGCATTTCCCGGCACGTCGTGCGCTACGCCCGCGCCGGCGACGAGGTGATCGCCGTCAAGGAACTGGCCGAACGGCCCGCGCTGCGCGAGTACGAGCTGCTGCGCGACCTGGACCGGCTCGGCATCCCCGCCGTCGACCCGCTGGCCGTCGTCACCGGGCGCACCGGCTGCTCGGGCGCCCCGCTGGAGTCCGTGCTGGTCACCCGGCACCTGCGCGGCTCGCTGCCGTACCGGTCGATGTTCGAGACGACCATGCGCCCGGCGACCATGCACCGGCTGATGGACGCCCTCGCCGTGCTGCTGGTGCGGCTGCATCTCGCCGGGTTCGCCTGGGGTGACTGCTCGCTGTCCAACACCCTGTTCCGGCGGGACGCCGGCGCCTACGCGGCCTACCTGGTCGACGCCGAGACCGGCGACCTGCACCCCCGGCTCAGCCCGGGGCAGCGGGAGTACGACCTCGACCTGGCCCGGGTCAACATCAGCGGCGAGCTGCTGGACCTGGAGGCGTCCGGCGCGCTCCACCCCTCCGTCGACCCGGTCGACTTCGGCCACGAGATCTGCACCCGCTACCAGGGTCTGTGGCGGGAGCTGACCCGCACCTCGGTGTACCCGGCGGGCAAGTACCACTACATCGAGCGCCGCATCCGCCGGCTGAACGACCTGGGCTTCGACGTGGCCGAGATGCAGATCGAGCACTCCTCCACCGGCGACACCGTCACCTTCGTGCCGAAGGTCGTCGACGCCGGTCACCACCAGCGGCAGTTGCTGCGGCTGACGGGGCTGGACGCCGAGGAGAACCAGGCGCGGCGGCTGCTGAACGACCTGGAGAGCTGGATGGCCACCCAGGACGACCACGCCCCGGCCGATCCCCTCGCCGCCCGCCCGGAGGTGCTGGCCCACCGCTGGGTGCGGGACGTCTTCCGGCCCACCGTGCGGGCGGTGCCGCCGGAGCTGCGCGGCTCCATGGACCCGGCCGAGATCTACCACGAACTCCTCGAACACCGCTGGTACCTGTCCGAGCGCGCCCAGCACGACATAGGCCTCGACACCGCAGTCGAGGACTACATCGACCGCGTGCTGCCCAGGGCCCGGGCCACGCTGGAGCCGACGGACCCCGAGTAGCCCGGTGGCTCAGGCGTGCGGGACCACGGCCACCGGGCAGTCCGCGTGGTGCAGCACGCCGTGCGCGACCGAGCCGATCCGGGCGCCGACGGCCGTACGGTGCGCCCGGCGCCCGACGACCACCAGTTGGGCCCGCCCGGTCAGCGACAGCAGGACATGGCCCGCGCTGCCCATCTCGACGTGCTCCGCCACGGGCACCTCGGGGAACCGCTCCCGCCACGGCTGGAGGGCCTCGGCCAGAGACTGCCTCTCGTACGGTTCGAGGCCGCCCGCGTCGTCGAGCAGCCTCAGCGAGCCGGGGCTGTAGGCGAACACCGGCGGCAGGGTCCACGCCCGGACGGCCCGGACGGTCGCACCGCGGGCCGCCGCCGTCTCGAAGGCGAACCGCAGCGCCGCCGCGCTGTCCTCGGGCGCGCCGTCCTGGCCGACCACGACGTCCCGCCCGGCGGCCTCGGCCGTGGTCTCGGCCTCCGCGCGCACCAGCACCACGGGCCGGGCCGCCTCCGCGATGACCTGCTGGCCGACCGAGCCGAGCAGGAAGCCGACCACGGGTCCGTGCCCGCGCGAGCCCAGCACCAGCATCTCGGCGTCGGCCGCCGCGCCGGCCAGCGCCTGAGCGGCCCCGTCCTCCACCACGTCGACGCTCACGGTCAGGTCCGGGTGCCGCCCGGCGGCGGCACGCACGGCCTGTGACACGCCCCGGGACACCCAGCCGTGCTGGGTGTCCCGGTCGGCGGCGGCGAGCGTCTCGGCGTAACGCCACGCGTGGACCACGCGCAGCGGCAGCCCCCGGCGGACGGCCTCCCGGGCCGCCCAGTCCAGCGCGGCCAGACTCTCCTCCGTACCGTCCACCCCTGCCGTGATCGGGCGTGTCATCCCTGGGCCTCCTCGTCGCCGGTCCTCGTGGTGCTGGTGCCCACTATCAGGCACGGGAGCGCACGGGCACGATGATCGCGTGGCCGGGCCGTCCGCCCCGCACCGGGTACGCCCCGTACACCTGAGCGGACCCGGGCGATCGAACATACGATGGCTTCGAACCGGTGCGGTGGTCCCCACGACACCGCCCCGTGGAACCGACACCCGGGGTGGGAGACGTATGGCACAGGCCGCCGACGCAGCGCGGACCGTCATCCTGACCGTGGACGACGACCCGGGGGTCTCCCGGGCCGTCGCCCGCGATCTCAGGCGGCGCTACGGCGCGTCGTACCGGATCGTCCGCGCCGAGTCCGGGGAGTCCGCGCTGGAGGCGCTGCGCGAGCTGAAGCTGCGCGGCGACCTGGTGGCCGTGATCCTGGCCGACTACCGGATGCCGCAGATGAACGGCATCGAGTTCCTGGAGCAGGCGCTCGACGTCTATCCGGGCGCGCGCCGCGTACTGCTGACCGCGTACGCCGACACCGACGCGGCGATCGACGCGATCAACGTGGTCGACCTGGACCACTACCTGCTCAAGCCGTGGGACCCGCCGGAGGAGAAGCTCTACCCCGTCCTGGACGACCTGCTGGAGGCCTGGCGCACCCGCGCCTACCGGCCGGTGCCCAGCACGAAGATCGTGGGCCACCGCTGGTCGGCGCGCTCCTCGGACGTGCGCGAGTTCCTGGCCCGCAACCAGGTGCCCTACCGCTGGTACTCGGTGGAGGAACCGGAGGGGCGGCGGCTGCTGGCGGCGGCCGGGCAGGACGGGCAGCGGCTCCCGCTGGTGATCACCCCGGACGGCAGCGCCCTGGTCGAGCCGGAGGCACCCGAACTGGCGGCGCGGGTGGGCCTGGCGACGACGCCGACGTCCGAGTTCTACGACCTCGTCGTGATCGGCGGCGGACCCGCCGGGCTCGGCGCCGCCGTGTACGGGGCGTCGGAGGGCCTGCGGACCGTGCTGGTGGAGCGGTCGGCGACCGGCGGGCAGGCGGGGCAGAGCTCCCGCATCGAGAACTACCTCGGCTTCCCCGACGGCGTCTCCGGCGCCCAGCTCACCGACCGGGCGCGGCGGCAGGCGGCCAGGTTCGGCGCCGAGATCCTGACCGCGCGCGAGGTGACCGGGCTGGAGGCCTGCGGCGCCGCGCGGGTCGTCCGGTTCGCGGACGGCTCGGCGATCGCCGCGCACAGCGTGATCCTGGCGACCGGGGTGCAGTACCGGCAGCTGGACGCCGCGGGCTGCACCGACCTCACCGGCTGCGGGGTGTTCTACGGCTCGGCGCTGACCGAGGCGGCCTCCTGCCAGGGCCAGGACGTGTACATCGTCGGCGGTGCCAACTCGGCGGGCCAGGCGGCGATGTACCTGTCCCGGGGCGCGAAGTCGGTGACGCTGCTGGTGCGCGGCCCGGACCTGTCGGCGTCCATGTCGTACTACCTGATCCAGCAGATCGGCGAGGCCCCGAACATCTCGGTGCGCTGCCACACGGTCGTCGAGGAGGCGCACGGCTCCGGCCGGCTGGAGCGGCTGACGCTGCGTCACATGGTGACCGGGGAGACCGAACAGGTCGACGCGCAGTGGATGTTCGTCTTCATCGGCGCCGCCCCGCTGACCGACTGGCTGGGCGAGGCGGTGCTGCGCGACGGGCGCGGCTTCATCCTGTCCGGCCCCGACCTGACCGCCGACGGACGCCCGCCGGCCGGCTGGGAGCTGGACCGGCCGCCGTACCACCTGGAGACCAGTGTTCCCGGCGTGTTCGTGGCGGGCGACGCCCGCGCCGAGTCCGCCAAGCGGGTCGCGTCCGCCGTCGGAGAGGGAGCCATGGCCGTGATGCTCGTCCACCGGTATCTGGAGCAGTCATGAGCGGGCAGGTCATGCCGTGCAGCCCGGGGGAGATCGGCTCGCTGTTCCTCTTCGAGAAGCTGAGTGGGCAGCAACTGGGCCGGCTGTGCGGCGCGGGACGGGTGGAGCTGTTCCAGGCCGGACCCGTGTACACCGAGGGCGACCCCGCCACCTGCTTCTTCGTGATGGTGGAGGGCACGGTCGTGCTGTCCCGCCGGGTCGGCGGCGACGACGTGGAGGTCACCCGGACCTCCCAGCCCGGGGTGTACGCGGGCGCGATGCAGGCCTACCTCGGCGACCGGGTGCCGCAGGTCTACAACAACTCGATGCGGGTGACGGAGCCGACCCGGTTCTTCGTGCTGCCGGCGGACCTCTTCGCGGAGGTGATGCGCGAGTGGTTCCCGATGGCCGTGCACCTGCTGGAGGGGCTGTTCTTCGGCTCGAAGAACACGCAGGCCATGATCGGGCAGCGGGAACGGCTGCTCGCCCTCGGCTCGTTGTCGGCCGGGCTCACGCACGAGCTGAACAACCCGGCGGCGGCGGCCGTGCGGGCCACCTCGGCCCTGCGGGAACGGGTCGCGAAGATGCGGCACAAGCTCGGCGTGATCGCCGGGGGGCCGTTCTCCCGTGACGTGCTGGCGAGCCTGATCGAGATCCAGGAGCGCACCGCCGAACGGGTGGCGAAGGCGCCGGTGCTCGGCCCGCTGGAGGCGTCCGACCGGGAGGACCGGCTCACCGACTGGCTGGCGGACCACGGCTTCGAGCAGGGCTGGCAGGTGGCGCCCACGTTCGTGCAGGCCGGACTCGACGTCGACTGGCTGGAGCAGGTCGCGGCGGCCGTCGACGAGGAGATCCTGCCCAACGCGGTCGGATGGCTGAACTACACCATCGAGACCGAGCTGTTGATGAGCGAGATCGAGGACTCCACCACCCGCGTCTCGCACCTGGTCGACGCGGCCAAGCAGTACGCGCAGTTGGACCGGGCGCCGTACCGCGAGGTGGATGTCCACGAACTCCTCGACAGCACGCTGCTGATGCTGTCCGGGAAGATCGGCCCGGGCATCGGGGTCGTCAAGGAGTACGACCGTACGCTCCCGCCGGTGCCGGCCTATCCGGCGGAGCTGAACCAGGTGTGGACGAACCTGATCGACAACGCCGTCTCGGCCGTCCGGAGCGCCGGCGGGGAGGGCACGCTGACCGTACGGACCGCGCTCGACCACGAGCGGCTGCTGGTGGAGTTCCGGGACACCGGGCCCGGCGTGCCAACGGAGATCAGGGACCGGATCTTCGACCCGTTCTTCACCACCAAGCCGGTCGGCGAGGGCACCGGGCTCGGCCTGGACATCTCCTGGCGGATCGTCGTCAACAAGCACCACGGCACCCTGCGGGTGGAGTCGGAGCCCGGCGACACCCGCTTCCAGGTGCTGCTGCCCCTGACCGCCGAGACGCACGACGAGGAGCAGGAATGAACGACGTCGAAGGAATCGACCCCCGGGTCCCGCCGAGCGGCACGGGCTGCGTGGAGTGCGAGGAGGCCGGCGGCTGGTGGTTCCACCTGCGCCGGTGCGCGCGGTGTGGCCACATCGGCTGCTGCGACGACTCCCCCGGCCGGCACGCCACCGCCCACTACCGGGAGACGGGTCACCCGGTGATCCGCAGCTTCGAGCCGGGCGAGGCCTGGTTCTGGAACTTCGCCACGGAGGAGCTGTACGGCTCCGGGCCCGAACTCGCTCCCCCGGCCGGCCACCCCGCCGACCAGCCGGCGCCCGGTCCGGCGGGCCGGGTCCCGGCGGACTGGGCGCAGACCCTGCGCTGAGCCGCCGCCCCCTGACGGCGCCGGGCCGTCCGCGCGGGGCGGGGAACACGGATGCCCCGCGCGGGGCGGGGCATCCGGTACTGCGGGGTGTGCTGCCGTCCGTCAGTGGCGGGCGGCCGGCGTGTTGGCGGCGGTGACGTTGACCGCCGACCACGACCTGTCCACCGTCTTGTACTCGGTGCTGTTCGCGCCGTACAGGTCCTTGGCCGCCTTCAGCGTCGCGAGGCGCGCCTGGTGGAAGTCGGTGTCGGAGACCATGTAGCGGGTGAGCGCACGGTAGTAGACGGCGGTCGCCTTGGTGCGGCCGATCCCCTTGACCGTGAGGTTGTGGTACGTCGGCGAGTTGTAGGCGACGCCGCCGATCGTCTTCTTGCCGCTGCCCTCGGCGAGGAGGTAGTAGGCGTGCGAGGAGACACCCGAACCGGCGTGCACCTCGGTGCCGTACACCTCCGGCTTCCAGTAGTCGATGGTGCCTTCGAGCTTGTCGAGCGACGGGTGGTCCAGGCGGCGCAGGAACTTCTGCGCGAGGCCCAGCTTCTCGCCGATCAGGTAATCCGGCGTGTCCTTCGTGTTCTTGGCGTAGAACTCGACGTTCGAGCCGAAGATGTCCGCGAGGGACTCGTTGAGCGAGCCGGGCTCGCCGTACTGGTTGCCGTACTTGTCGACGATCGTCGGCTGGAGGTTGGCGGTCGCCTCCACCACGCCGTGGGTCAGCTCGTGGCCGGTGACGTCGAGGACGACGAGCGGCTTCTTGAACATGTCGCCGTCGCCGTCGCCGTACAGCATGCAGTTGCAGGTCGGGTCCCAGAAGGCGTTGCCGACCTTCTTGCCCCAGTGGACCATCGCCTGGGCGGCCTTGCTGTTGTTGGCGATGCCCTTGCGCCCGAACGTGCCCTTGTAGAAGTCCAGCGTCTTGGTGATGCCGTACTGGGCGTCGGCGGCGGCGCTGACCCGGCTGGTGGTCTTGCCGTTGCCCCACACGTCGGTCGTGTTGGTGAACTTCGTGCCGGCGCTGAACTTCTCCGTCTCCGAGCCCTTGGCGTCCCGGGTCTCGGTGCCGTACCGGTTCGGGTCCTTGAGCTGGAAGTGGCCGCGCGAGGTCTGCGTGGTGGTGAGACCGACCGTGCCCACGAAGAGCGTCTTGCCGGGGCCCTTGGCGGCCGACGGGTAGTGCGTGACGCCGGAGGCGCCCGAGCCGAGCAGGCCGGACGCGCCGGAGGCGGAGCCGCTGCCGGTCACCGGGTCGGCGCTCTCGCCACGCTCGCGCAGGGTGTCGACCAGCTTCGGCGACAGGAACTCGTCCCGCACGGGCGTGTTGCTGCGCACCTTGCCGGTGACCGCGTCCACGACGACCGTGTGGGGGTTGCCCCCGGCGGTGACGGTGACCTGGTAGGCGAGCGCGGAGGCGCCGCCCCGGGCGTCCAGCACGAGCTGGACACCGCCCGCGTCGCCCTTGGCGGCCTCGGCGGCCTTGGCGGCGGCCTGGGCCGGGGTCAGCCTGGCCTCGGCGGCCGGCTTGACGGTGTGGTCGGCCGCGCGGGTCACGCCCGTGTAGCCGAGCCCCCGGTCGAGGTGGACGATGAGGTCGCCGCCGAGTACCGGCAGGCCGTCGTGCGTGCGGACGAAGCGGACGTGCCGGGCACCCTCCGGGTCGAGCAGGACGTCCTGGGCGTGCAGTGCGTCGCCCTTGGAGACGCCGGTCGCCGAGGCGTGCGTGAAGGCCGCTGTGCGCGCCGCCTCCACCACCACCGTGGCGTTCGAGGCGGCGGAGGCGGCGGTCCGCTCCACCCCCGTGGAGGGACCCGCGAAGGCCGTACCGGCCAGGCCCGTGGCAGCCGTCGTCACCGCGATGGCGATCGCCACGGAGCGTATGTGCGCTCTACGCAATCTGATCAGGGTTCCTTCGTTCGAAGGCGGCCGGGGTCACCAACCGCCTTGAGAAATGGCGCAGTTGGCGCCATAGGGACTCGTCTGACGCCCCCGGTGGACAACCCTGTCGGATCAGTCATGTGCACGTAAAGCCGGAATGATCCATTTCGCGAACTTCTATGGCAATCCTTTGCAAACGGGCGCCACAGAGTGATCGCCGGACCACCAACTGTGTGTCGACTGTGGAGACGTTGCCTCGATCCCCTAGGTTCCCAGGGCGGAATGTGACCGATATCGCATCAGGAACCGAACCGATGGGAGTGGGTACCGGATGGTCTCAGCAACGGTGGTCCGGGGAGCGGTCCTCGGGGCGGTCGCGCTGTCGCTCCTCGCGGTGCCGGCGCGGGCCGTGGCCGGGGAGCACGACACCCCGGCGGCAGCGGCGCTCCCGGCACCGGACACGGCGGGACTGGCCTCGGTGCTGCGGTCGGTGGTGGCCCAGGGCGCACCGGGCGCGCTGGCCCGGATCGACGACCACGGGCGGACGTACCGGGTCACGCACGGGGTCGCCGACCGGAGCAGCGCACGGGCCATCAGCACGGAGGACCGCTTCCGGGTCGGCAGCATCACCAAGACCTTCTCGGCCGTCGTCCTGCTCCAGCTCGTCGACGAGCACCGGCTCTCGCTCGACGCGCCGGTCAACCGGTACCTGCCGAAGCTGCTGCCCGACGACCGGATCACGGTCCGTCAGGTACTCGGCCACCGCAGCGGACTGTACGACTACACGAACGACATGTTCGCCCACAGCGTCTCCGGCTTCGAGGCGGTGCGGAACAAGGTCTTCACCTACCGCCAACTGGTCGCCCTCTCCCTGAAGAAGCCCCGCACCAACGCGCCGGGCGCCGCCTACGCGTACTCCAACACCAACTTCGTCGTCGCCGGCCTGCTCATCGAGAAGCTCACGGGACAGCCCGTGGCGACGGCCTACCGGAACCGCGTCATCGGGCCGCTGGGACTGGGCGACACGTTCTACGTCCACCCGAGCACGGCGATCCCGGGGCGGTACGCCCGCGGGTACCTCACCCCGGACACGGCGGGCGCCGCGCCGGTCGACGCGACCGCCCAGACCGTGTCCTGGGCGCAGAGCGCGGGTGCGGTCATCTCCAGCGCGCGGGACCTCGACACGTTCTACGGCGCGCTGCTCGGCGGGAAGCTGATGTCCGCCGCACGGCTCGCCGAGATGGAGCGGTTCACCCCGGTCAACAGCACGACGGCGTACGGGCTGGGGCTGCGGCGGCGGGACCTGTCCTGCGGGATCTCGGTGTACGGGCACACGGGAGCCGTGCAGGGGTACTACACCTACGCGTTCGCCACGAAGGACGGCGGGCGCAGCCTCACGGCGATGGCCGACACGTCGAACAACGGGAAGGTGCTCGACACGCTGGCGGGCGCCCTGGACTCGGCGTTCTGCGGCAAGGCGAGGACGGTCGAGCCGTAGGGGGCTCTTCCGTGGCCGAACCGGCACGTTCCGTGATCTTGGCGGAACGCTGCCGTCCGGGACACGATGCCCCCCATGAAGGGTGATCTTTTCTCCAGTCAGCATGTGGTGCAGCCGGCCGTCGAGCCGGGGATGTCCGTCGAGAACGCCAAGTGCCTCAGGTACGCGGTGAACGGCGAGATGTACGCCCGGCAGGGCGCCATGGTCGCCTACCGCGGCGGCCTGAAGTTCGAGCGCAAGGGGCAGGGCGTCGGCGGCATGCTCAAGCGTGCGGTCACCGGTGAGGGACTGCCCCTCATGGCGGTGCGCGGGCAGGGCGAGGCCTGGTTCGCGCACGAGGCGCAGAACTGTTTCATCGTCGAGGTGGAGGCCGGTGACCGGTTCACGGTCAACGGCCGCAACGTGCTGTGTTTCGACGCCTCGTTGTCGTACGAGATCAAGACGGTGAAGGGGTCGGGCATCGCCGGCGGCGGCCTGTTCAACAGCGTGTTCAGCGGACAGGGCCGGCTCGGCCTGGTCTGCGACGGCAACCCGCTGGTGATACCCGTGACCGCGCAGGCGCCGGTGTACGTCGACACGGACGCGGTGGTGGGCTGGACCGCGCACCTGGAGACCTCGCTGCACCGCTCGCAGTCGCTCGGCTCGATGCTGCGCGGCGGTTCGGGTGAGGCCGTGCAGCTTATGCTCCAGGGCGAGGGGTACGTGGTGGTACGGCCGAGCGAGCTGACGCCCCAGAAGGCACAGCAGCACTGAACCTTCACAAGTGAGCCGCGCCGCCAGGGCAACCCCCGACGCCGTACCGGCGTCTTGACCGGCAACAGACCGAGCCCCGGCCCCCTCGGGCCGGGGCACTTTTCCGAGACGCTATGCACACCGTGTATACACCCTGTGTATAGAAGGGTACGCATGTACGGCAAGGCTTTCGCCCCGGAGTACCAGGGCGCCCTGACCACCCTGTCCGTGAACTCCTCGCTGGTCGACGTGCTGGCCGAGGGCACCGAGCGGCTGCGCGAGGCCGAGCGGGCCGGACTGCCCGGCGAGGCGGCGCGCTGCGGGCTCGCCGTCGCCGAGGCGCACCGCCGGCTCGGCCATGTGCGGGACGCCGACCGGGCCTGGAAGGCGAGTTACCGCGCCGCCCGGGAGGCCGGCGACACCGCCGCGATGGCCTGGGCGCTGTGGAGCGGCGGCACTCTGGCCCGCCAGCGCGGGGCGTTCCCGCTGGCCCGGCGACTGCTGAAGCTCGCCGCCGACCTCGGCGAGCGCGGCGGGGACGTCGTCGTCCGCGGCTACTCGCTGGCCGGCCTCGCGGAGACCGGCCGCATCCAGGGCGACTACGCGGCGGTCGGCCGGCTGCACGAGCAACTGCTGGCCGAGGCGCGCAGCCGGGGAGAGGCCCGGCACACCGTGTGGGCGCTGGAGGGCATCGCCCAGATGCACCGCAACACCGGCGACCTCGACCGCGCGTACGCGCTGTTCGAGGAGGCGGCACAGATAGCCGGCCGGGCCGACGACCGGCGCGGGTACGCCTGGGCGCTGCGCGGACTCGCGGACGTCCTCTCCGTGCGTGACGGCGCCACCGCACGGGCCCTGGAGCTGCTGGCCGAGGCGGAGGCCACCTGCCGCGAGATGAACCTGTCCAGCGCGCTCGCCTACAACCACAAGATGCAGGGCAACGTCCTCTACCGCGCCGGGCGCCACGCCGAGGCCCGGGACCGCTACGAGCTGGCACTCGCGGAGTTCCGCACGATGAGCGAGCCGCGCGGCGAGGCGCTGTCCCGGCTCGGCCTGGCCAAGTCCCTCGCCCACCTCGGCCGCGACCGCGCCGAGACGGCCGCCGAACTCGCCGAGCTGGCCCGGACCCTGGAGCGCAGCGGGCTGCGGCACGCCCGGGAGACGGTGGCCCGGGCCCAGCGGGAGTTCGGCCTCGACGCGGAAGCCGCCCGGTGACGGCGCTCGGCTCGCCGGTGCAGGACCCGGCCCTGCTCACCCTCACCCGCTGCCGGAAGCTGGTACGGCCCGCGCTGGAGGACGCGGTGGGGCGGCTGCACCCGTGGATGGCCGAGATGGCCGCCTACTCCTTCGGCTGGTGCGAGGTCGGCGGGGCGCCCGCCGCCGCCCCGGGCGGCAAGGGCGTACGGCAGGCGCTGGCCGTGCTGGGCTCCGAGGCCGCGGGCGCCGACGGCCGGGCCGGGGTGCCCGCCGCGGTCGCGGTGGAGCTGGTGCACGTCTTCTCGCTGCTGCACGACGACATCATGGACGGGGACGCCGTCCGGCGTGGCCGCCCCACCGTGTGGCGGGCGTACGGCACGGGTCCGGCCGTACTGGCCGGCGACGCCCTGTTCGCGCTGGCGGTGGATGTCCTCGCCGCGGCCCCCGAGGGCCCCGGCGCGGTACGGCTGCTCTCGTCGGCCCTCGCCGATCTGGTGCGCGGGCAGGCCGACGACCTGCTGTTCGCCACCCGGCCGTGGACCGGGCCGGAACGGGTGACGGCCCCGGAGTACCGGGCGATGGCGGAGGGCAAGACCGGCGCGCTGCTGGGCTGTGCCGCCGCCCTGGGCGCCGCGCTCGCCGGGGCGCCCAGGGCCGCGGTCGGCGCCCTGGACCGGGCCGGGCGGCACCTCGGGGTCGCCTTCCAGTTGGTCGACGACGTGCTGGGCATCTGGGGCGATCCGGCCGTCACCGGGAAGCCGGTGGGCGGCGACCTGCGGGAGCGGAAGAAGACGTATCCGGTGCTGGCCGCGCTCGGTTCCCCGGCGGCCCGGCACCTGCCCGCGCTGCTGGACTCCCCCGGACGGGCCAAAGAGGCCGCCGCGCTGGTAGAGGCGGCGGGCGGCCGGGCGGCGGCCCTGGCCGAGGCCCGCGGCCACACGGCCGCCGCGCGGACGCTGCTCGCCGACGCGCCCCTGGCCGGCGGGGCCGCCCGGGACCTGGCACGGCTGCTGGACCTGTTGGCGGACCGCGCACGGTAACCACCATCCGATACGGCGTTGACCTGGGACGTCCCGACGGGCCAAGGTCCGTTCCGGCGCGGTTCCCGATCCGCGCCGGAAGGGTGGAGCACCGTGATCGGCATCTCGGACATCGAAGCCGCCGCGCAGCGGATCGCCGGACACATCGTCAGGACGCCGACGGTGGCGAGTCCCGGTCTCGGCGCGCTGCTCGGCGTCCCGGTCACCGCCAAGCTCGAACTGCTCCAGCGGACCGGCTCGTTCAAGGCCCGCGGGGCGACGGCCAAGCTGCTGTCGTTGAGCGCGGCGGAGCGCGCGGCGGGGGTGGTCGCCGTCAGCGGCGGCAACCACGGTGTCGCGCTCGCGGTGATGGCGGCGGCCCTCGACGTGAAGGCGACCGTGGTGATGCCGCGGACCGCGCCCGCGCGTTCCCTCGCGCTCGCCGAGGACGCCGGGGCGTCGGTCCGGCTCACCGACGGCATGGACAGTGCCTTCCAACTGGTGACGCGGTTGCGGGACGAGGGCCTCACCCTGGTCCATCCGTTCGACGACCCGGTGGTGATCGCCGGGCAGGGCACCGTGGGACTGGAACTGGCCGAGGACGCCGGGGAGCTGACGGACGTCGTCGTCAGCGTCGGCGGCGGTGGTCTGATCGCCGGGGTCGCGGCGGCCCTGCGCGACCGGCGGCCGGGAGTGCGGGTGTGGGGCGTGGAGACCGAGGGCGCGGAGGCGATGTCCGGCGCGCTGAAGGCCGGCGGACCGGTGCCGGTGCCGCTGTCCTCCCTGGTCACCACGCTGAGCGCGCCCTCGGTGGCGCAGTTGACGTACGACCATGTGTCCGCGCTCGTCGAGGACGTCCTGGTGGTCCCGGACCGGGACGCCGTGCGGGGCTGCCTGGACCTCGCCGACCACGCCAAGGTGTGGGCGGAGCCGGCCGCGGGATGTCTGCTGCCGGCGGCCCGGCAGGTGGCGGCGCGGGCCGGTGCCGGCGCCCGGATCGGGCTCGTGGTCTGCGGGGGCAACACGACCCCCCGGGAGATCCACGGCTGGGCGGAGCGGTTCGGCCTGCTGTGACACGGCTGCCGTGAGACGTGACGGCCGTTGCGACACCGTACGGGCCTTCGAACGCATGAATGAAAGGCGGGACGGGGGCGCGAATCGAGGATTCGCTGAACGCACCCCCGCGCGCCCCGCGTACCTCTGGGAAAGACGCGGCAGGGGCTTCAGCGAGGGATGACCATGGTCGAGGCGCACGTCTCCGCACACGAGTGGATCGCCGGGCGGTACCGGCTTCTGGAGGTCTTCGCCCGGGAGACGAACCGTCTGTGGTGGTACGCCGAGGACACGGCGGCCGGGCAGCCCCGCCTGGTGACGCAGACGGCCCTGCCGGAACCCGTCACCGAGGACACCGCGCGCCGCGTCACGGCCCGGGTCGTGCGCACCGGGGAGACCATGCGGCTGCTCTGCCCCGGCCAGGTCGCCGCGGTCGTCGACGCCGTGGTGGAGGCCGGCACCCTGTGGACGGTCACCGAGTGGATCGACGGCACACCGCTCGGCGAACTCCTCGCCCGGGAGGGCCCCTTCCACCCGGTGCGCGCCGCACGCACCGGCCTGGACCTGCTCGACGTACTGCGGTCGGCGCACGACGAGGGCATCACGCACGGGGAACTGAGCCCCGGCCAGGTCTTCGTGCGGGACGGCGGCCCGGTCGTCGTCACCGGGTTCGGGCTCGCCGGCGCGACCCTGGTGCCGCGGCTCACGGCACCCTCGTACGCCTCGCCCGAGCAGGCCCGCGACGAACGCGTCGGCCCCGCCGCCGACCTGTGGGCCCTGGGAGCCCTGCTGTACACGATGGTCGAGGGCCGGCCGCCGTTCCGGGACCGCGGCCGGCCCGACGCCACGCTGAAGGCCGTCGACCGGCTGCCGTTGCGCACCCCGCTGCGCGCCGGCCCGCTCACCCGGGCCGTGCAGGGGCTGCTGCGCAAGGACGCACGGGAACGGCTGACCCGGCCGGTGGTCCGTCAGGCCCTGACCAGGGCACTGACCGAGGACACGGACGCGGACCACGAGCCCGCGCCCACGCCCCGGATGCGCGGCGCGTCCCGGTTCGCCGCCGCCGGTCCCCGGCACGGCCGGCGGCTCCTGGCCGTCGGCGCCGCGCTCGCCGTGGCCGCCGTCGCCGCCGCGGTGCTGGCCGCGGCCGGCGCGCTGCCGGGCACGGACAGCGCCGGGCCGCGGCGCCGGGCCACCACCCCGGCCGCCCCGTCCGACCGGCACACCGGCCGCGCCGGCACGCCCGTCCCGACCGCGTCGGCCTCCCCCGCCCTGCCGCCCGGCTACCACCGGTACACCGCCCCGGAGGGCTTCTCGGTGGCGCTGCCCGACGGCTGGCGGCGGCTGACCACCTCCCGGGTGGCCGGCCTCGCCTACCGGGTCACCTTCGGCCGCGGCGGGGACTCGACCACCCTCGCCGTCACCTACAGCGAGCGCGTCGGCCCCGATCCGGTCGCCGTCTGGCGGGACGACGTCGAGCCCGGGCTGGCGCGGCTGGCCGGCTATCACCGCGTCGGAGCCGTCCGGGCCACCACCTACCAGGGCCGCAGGGCCGCCGACCTGGAGTGGCTGACGGGATCGGGGCGCTCGCGGACCCACACCTTCGGGCGGGGCTTCCTGCTGGGCGGGGCCCGGGGGTTCTCCCTGCGCTTCACCACCCCGGCCGGGGTCTGGGGGAACGCGGCCGGCCGGCTGGCGCTGCGGACGTTCCTCGGGACCTTCCGTGCGCCGAAGGACTGACAGGGCGGCCGCCGGCCGTTTTCCGGCGGCCGAGCCGGGGACTCGCTTCCCATGGTGCAAATCGGATACACGATGATGACCGAGCAGGCCGGCCCCCGGGACCTGGTGAACCACCTGGTGCAGGCCGAGGAGGCCGGGTTCGACTTCTCGGTGACCTCGGACCACTACTTCCCGTGGCTGCGCTCGCAGGGACACGCCTCGTACGCGTGGAGTGTGCTCGGCGCCGCCGCCCAGGCCACCTCGCGGATCCCGCTGATGACCTACGTCACCTGTCCCATCCTGCGCTACCACCCGGCGATCGTGGCGCAGAAGGCGGCGACGGTGCAGCTCCTGTCCGAGGGCAGGTTCCGGCTGGGCCTGGGCGCCGGCGAGAACCTGAACGAGCACGTGGTGGGCGGCGGCTGGCCGCCGGTGGACGTACGCCACGAGATGCTCGAGGAGGCCGTGCAGATCATCCGCGCGCTGTTCGAGGGCGGCCATGTGACGCATCACGGGCAGCACTACGACGTGGAGTCGGCCCGGCTGTGGGACCTGCCGCAGGAGGCGCCGCCGATCGGTCTCGCCGTCTCCGGCGAACAGTCGTGCAGGCTCGCCGGGCACCTCGCCGACCTGGTCATCGCGACGGAGCCGAAGCCGGGTCTGCTGGAGGCCTTCGACCGGCACGGCGGCAGCGGCAAGCCCCGGGTCGGCCAACTGCCGGTGTGCTTCGACACCGACCGGGAGAGGGCGGTCAAGCGCGCACACTCCCAGTTCCGCTGGTTCGGCCTGGGCTGGAAGGTGAACGCCGAGCTGCCGCACCCCGACTCCTTCGAGGCCGCGACCCAGTTCGTCACCGAGGACGACGTCGCCTCCGCGATCCCGTGCGGCGACGACCCGGAGGCGTTCGTGGAGGCCGTACGGCCCTACGTGGAGGCCGGGTTCGGGGAGGTCGCCCTCGTGCAGATCGGCGGCGACTCCCAGCAGGAGTTCATCGACTGGTCGGCGAAGACCCTGCTGCCGGCCCTGCGGGAGGCCTTCGCCTGACAGCCGCCGGGGCGACCGGTCCGGCCGCGTCGCGCACGGTCCACGGCAATCGGCCACTCGGATGAGCATCTCGGGCGCTACGGGGGTACTAGAGGGCTCTACGCCGATTGTCCCCGGAGGCCCACGCGTGAACCCGTTCGTGCACAAGACCTTGGTGGTGCAGCTCCTTGCGCACGGTACCGGCCGCTGTCCGGTGCTGGCCCACCTCAGCTACGACGCCGACGACCCGTTCGCCGTCACCGCCGTCTTCGCGCACGACGGCCATGTGCTGGCCTCCTGGCGGCTGGATCGGCAGATGCTCTCCGACGGCCTGGCCGGGCCGGTCGGGGTCGGTGATGTGCGGATGCGGCCGGAGGCCACCGGCCTGTGGCACGAACTGCGGCTGGAGTTCCTCGGGGACGTGCGGCCGGACGGCGGCCGGCACCACGCGGTGGTGTTCGCCTGGGCGCCCGCGATCGCCTCCTTCCTGCGCGAGACCTACCAGGTCCTCCCGCCGGGCCAGGAGCGCGTCCGGGTGGACGAACTGCTGGAGGAGATCCTCTCCGCGGCTGAGTAGCCGTACTCATGTCCGCGGTCCCGGCCCGGCGCCACGATGGGCTCCCCCGACGCCCCGCAGGCAAGGAGCCCGCCGTGACCGCAGCACCGTCCCTCCCGCTCCGCGCGCCGCGCCGCGTGCCGCCCGCCCTCCTCGCCGCCGTGGCGGCGGGGGGCCTGGCGGCGTCCGCGTGGGGCGCGCGCGACCGCGCCACCTGGTTCCTGGAGACGGTGTGGGCGCTGGCCGGGCTGCCCCTGGTCGTGCTGACCCGGCGGCGCTTCCCGCTGACGGGGCTGCTGTACGGGCTGCTGACCGCGCACGCGCTGGTCCTCGCGGTCGGCGGGCACTACACCTACGCGCAGGTACCGGTGGGCGACTGGGTGCGCGACGCCTTCGGCCTGGACCGCAACCCGTACGACCGCTTCGGGCATCTGATGCAGGGCTTCGTACCGGCCGGCCGTGCTGGTCGGGAACTGCTCAGCCGCACCTCGCCGTTGCGCGGCAGCCGCTGGCTGGCCCCGCTCACCGTGTGCGCCTGCCTGGCGTTCAGCGCCTGTTTCGAGCTGCTGGAGTGGCTGGCGGCGGAGGTCGGGGGGCACGGCGCGGACGCGTTCCTCGCCACCCAGGGCGACGTGTGGGACACCCAGTGGGACATGTGCTGCGCGCTGATCGGGTCCGTGCTGTCCCTGCTGCTGCTCAGCCGGGTCCACGACCGTCAGCTCCGCGCGCTGTGACGACAATTCGGTGGCGGACCGGGGCCGCCGCGGACCACCATGCGAGCCATGAGCGACCGACCCGCACGATGGACCCGGGCGACCGTCTACCCCGACATGTGGGCCGACCCGGCCGACGACCCCCGCGACAACGGTGCCGCCCCGGAGGGCGAGCCGGCGACCCTGTCGGACTTCCTGACGAACTACCGCATCACCCTGCGGATGAAGTGCGAGGACCTGGACCCCGAGCAGCTCGCCCGGCGCTCGGTCCCGCCGTCGACGATGTCACTCCTCGGCCTGCTCAGGCACCTCGCCGAGGTGGAACGCGACTGGCGCAACTGGATCACTGAGAGCGACCCGCTGCCGAAGCTGTACGGCGACGGGGACGCGGACTTCGAGGGAGCGGTCGCCGAACAGGCCGCGGTCGACGCCGCGTACGCCGATCTGGAGCGCGAGCAGGCCGCGACGGACGCCGTACTGGCCGGGCTCCCGGACCTCGGGGAGCGGGTGGGAAGAGAGCGGATCGCGGTCCGGGAGCTGATGGTGCACAGGATCGAGGAGTACGCCCGGCACTGCGGCCACGCCGACCTGCTGCGCGAGTGCGTCGACGGGCGGGTGGGCCAGTGACCGGCCGGGCGGGCCCTAGTCGTCCGAGCGGTCCGTGTGCTTGCGGCGGGCCCACAGGGGCAGGCCGTACCAGCACACGAGGTACCAGGCGACGACGCCCGAGACCAGGTAGGGCACGTAGCCGTCGTGCGTGGCCACCCGGAGGATCAGCAGCAGCGACGACGTCATCGTGGCGAGCAGCAGCACCAGGCCGACGAACGTCAGCCGGGAGGCCAGCCGCACGGCCTGCGGCTTGACCCGGCGGCCGGAGACCAGGCGATGCAGGGAGACCGGTCCGATGAGGGCGCCGGTCGCGCAGGCGCCCAGGACGACGGTCACGATGTAGATGACCTGATTCGTGTCCGTGAGCCGCACGTACTTCGGCTGGAAGACGACGGTCAGCAGGAAGCCGAACAGGATCTGCACGCCGGTCTGCGCCACCCGGACCTCTTGGATGAGTTCACCCCACTTCCGGTCCGCCTGCTCCTCCTCGGTCTCGTCGCGGCCTGTACGCCGTGCTGCCTCCGTCATGCGGTGCGTGTAACCGCACAGCCGTTCGTTCAAACGGTCCGCGTACGGGGGCCTACCAGTGGTGTTCGACCTGGTCGCTGATCCGGCGCTCGTACAGCTCCCGGATCGCGGTGGACGTCTCGGGCGGCAGCGGCGGCAGCTTGGCCGCCGCCGCGTTGGCGCGGGCCTGCTCCGGGTTGCGCGCGCCGGGGATCACCGTGGTGACGCCCTCCTGCTCGATGATCCAGCGCAGCGCCAACTGGGCCGGGGTGTACCCCTCGGGGGCGAGCCCGGCGAACTCGGCGGCGGCCTCCACGCCAGTGGCGTAGTCGACGCCGGAGAAGGTCTCGCCCTGGTCGAAGGCCTCGCCGTGGCGATTGAAGGAGCGGTGGTCGTTGGCCGCGAACACCGTGTCCCGCGTGTACTTGCCGGACAGCAGCCCGGAGGCGAGGGGCACGCGCGCGATGATGCCGACGCCGGCCTCGCGGGCGGCGGGCAGCACCTCGTACAGGGGCTTCATACGGAACGGGTTGAGGATGATCTGCACGCTCGCCACGTTCGGCCGGGCGATCGCGGTGAGCGCCTCCGCGCAGGTCTCCACGCTCACCCCGTACGCGGCGACGCGCTCCTCCTCGACCAGGGTGTCCAGGGCGTCGAACACCGCCTCGGAGGAGTAGACCGGGGTGGGCGGGCAGTGCAACTGGATCAGGTCGATGCGGTCGACACCCAGGTTGCGGCGCGAGCGGTCGTTCCAGGCGCGGAAGTTGTCCAGGACGTAGTTCTCGGGGAGCTGCCCGACCCGGCGGCCCATCTTGGTGGCCACCAGCACGTGCAGGTCGGGACGGCCGCGCAGGAACGAGGCGATGGTCTCCTCGCTGCGCCCGTCGCCGTACACGTCGGCCGTGTCGAAGAACGTGACTCCCGACTCGGCCGCCGCCTCCAGGACGGACAGGGCCTCCTTGTCGTCCACGTCGCCCCAGTCCGCGCCTAGCTGCCATGTGCCGAGACCGATCACCGACGCCCACTGACCCGACCTGCCGATTACGCGTTCGTCCATGGCGTCAGTGTGACATCCGGCACGGCGTCCCGCGGAACGGGCCGCTCCGGCGGGACACCGCGGCGCGGACGACCCTGGCCGGCGGGCCGCGCCGGCTCAGCGGCCGGGCGTGAGCTGGGCCTGTACGGCGAGCCCGTAGCGGTCGGCGACGGTGTCGGCGGCGGTCTCGCGCACCGGTGACTCCCTGACCGCCCGCCAGGTCGCCGTGACGCCGAGCGCACCGAGCGCGCTGGTCAGCCAGAACATCGTGTGCCAGCCGGCGTACTGCACGACCAGCGCGGCGAGCGGCAGGCCGAGGACGGGGGTGAGGACGGCGCCGGAGAGCAGGGTCGCGGTGACCATCCAGGAGACGGCGGCCGGTGACGAGCCGGTGAGCCGGGGCAGGTCCGGCAGGAGCGGTACGACCACGGTCTGCATGACCGCCATGAGGATGCCGCCCGACGCGAGCACCGGGATGGCGAACCGGTCGCGCGGCCGGGGCGGCGTGCCGGTGCCGGGCGGCAGGGGTATGGCGGCGGGCCGGTCCATCGGGGCTCCTGCGGGCAGCACGGCGGCGAGGTGAACAGCGATTCACCGTATCGGGTGAATGGCCATTCACCGACGTCCTCCGCCCTGACGTGCGCCGGTGACGGGATGCCGGGCCGGCGGGGGTCAGTCCCGGCGGGCCGTGGAGCGGGCGTGCAGGGCACGGGCGGCGCGGGGGCCGAGCCAGCGCTTGAGCCGGCGCAGCGCCTCCAGCCGTCCGGCGGCCCGGTCCAGCCCGTAGTAGAGCTGCGGGGGGACGTACGGCAGCAGGGGCGAGTGGCGCTGGCCGAGCAGGGCGAACATCCGGTGCGGGGGCAGGTGGATGTAGCGGGGCAGGTTCTCGTACCACTGGGCGCTGTAGCGGGCCGCGCTCTGCACGGACAGCAGCTCGGCCTGGCGCCGGCGCTCGTAGGCGGCGAGGGCGTCGGGCAGGGCGGCGTGCTCCCGCAGGGCGCCGGCCAGGCACATGGCGTCCTCCAGGGCGAGGGTGGTGCCGGCGCCGATGGAGTAGTGGGTGGTGTGGGCGGCGTCGCCGAGCAGGACGAGGTTGCCGTGGTGCCAGGTGCGGTTGGTGAGGGTGCGGAAGGTCAGCCAGGAGGCGCCGGGGCGGGCGATGAGGGGGTGGCCGTCGAGGACGCCGGCGAAGAGCTTCTCCAGCAGCACGAGGCCCTCGGCCCGGTCCGCCCGGTCCAGGCCGAGGCCGGTGAAGGTCTCCGGGGAGCACTCGACGACGCAGGTGCTGTGGCCGTCGCCGTAGCCGTAGCCGTAGGCCCAGATCCAGCCGTGCGCGGTCTCGGTGAAGGCGAAGGTGAAGGCGTCGAAGACCTTGGTGGTGCCGAGCCAGATGTAGTGGTTGCGGCCGGAGGAGGTCCGGGTGCCGAAGTGCTCGGCGCGCCGGGTGCGCAGGGCGCTGTGCACGCCGTCGGCCGCGACGACGAGGTCGGCTCCGGCGGGCGGTTCACCGATGTCGCTCCGGTACTCCAGGCGGACGCCGAGGGCGCGGGCCCGGCCGGCGAGCAGCTCGAGCAGCCGGTGCCGGCCGATGCCGAAGCCCTCGTCCCCGTGGTGGCGGGCGGCCAGGTCCCGGACGTGGGCGACACCCTCGTTCCAGCGGACGGAGTGCTCCTCGACCGCACGCGCCGACTCGGGGTCGTGCTCCTGGAGTCTGTCGAGGAGGCCGCGCCAGTACGTCACGCCCCAGCCGTAGGTGGAGCCCTCGGGGTCGCGTTCGTGGACGGTGATGTCGTGGGACGGGTTCTGCCGCTTGAGCAGGATGGCGAGGTACAGGCCCGCGGGCCCGCCTCCGACACAGACGACCTTCACGTGCACACCCCTGACTGTCACCGGACGTGGTCGATCGGCACCGGACGGTAGCAGTCCCGGCGACCCGCTCGATCGCGTCAGCCTGGTGTGGTGAGCCGCGCCACTCGGACGGGCGGCCCCCGGGAAGGATCACGGGGAAGCGGGACGACCCGGCAAGGAATTCCCCGTTCCGCAGCGGATCGACACCCGGTCACAGCAAGATCATCTTGGTCCAACTCTGTACGTCATGTGGCTAATTGTCCGGATCACAGCCAACCCGTTCCGAGTGATTTCCTCCTTTCCCGTAACGCCCGATAGGCATGCGTCGTCACACTCCACCACTCCCGAGGAGGACCCGCATGCCCGGCATCACCCGGCGCCGTGCGCTCACCGCCGCAGCCGCCGTCGCCACGACGGCCGCGGCCGCCACCCTCGCCGCGCCCGCCGCGTCCGCCGCGTCCGCCGCCGGCCGCCACGAGCCCGCCGCGCCCGAGTCCTTCGACGAGGTCTACAAGGGCCGCCGAATACAGGGCCGTCCGTCGAGCGGCGGTGGACACCACCACGAACACGGCGGTGGCTACGCGGTGTTCGTCGACGGCGTGCAGTTGCACGTGATGCGCAACGCCGACGGTAGCTGGATCAGCGTCGTCAGCCACTACGCCCCGGTGGCCACCCCGCGCGCCGCCGCCCGGGCCGCGGTGGACGAGCTCCAGGGCGCCGCGCTGCTGCCGTTCCCCGCCAACTGACCGCCCCCGCACGGAATCCCGGAGCACCCCGCACCATGACGGTACGCAAGAACCAGGCCGCCCTGACCGCCGACGAGAAGCGGCGGTTCGTCGCCGCCGTCCTCGAACTGAAGCGCAGCGGACGCTACGACGACTTCGTCCGCACGCACAACGAGTTCATCATGGCGGACACCGACTCGGGCGAGCGGACCGGCCACCGCTCGCCCTCCTTCCTGCCCTGGCACCGCAGATTCCTGCTCGACTTCGAGCAGGCGCTCCAGGCCGTGGACTCCACGGTCGCCCTGCCGTACTGGGACTGGAGCACCGACCGCACGGTGCGGGCCTCCCTGTGGGCGCCGGACTTCCTCGGCGGCACCGGGCGCAGCACCGACGGGCGGGTGACGGACGGCCCGTTCGCCGCGTCCGCCGGGAACTGGCCGGTCAACGTGCGGGTGGACGGCCGTACCTTCCTGCGCCGTTCGCTCGGCACGTCCGTGAGCGAGCTGCCGACGCGCCCCGAGGTCGAGTCGGTGCTGTCCATGGCGACGTACGACATGGCACCGTACAACAGCGCATCGGACGGCTTCCGCAACCACCTGGAAGGCTGGCGGGGGGTCAACCTGCACAACCGGGTCCACCGCTGGGTCGGCGGGCACATGGCCACCGGGGTCTCCCCCAACGACCCGGTGTTCTGGCTGCACCACGCCTACGTCGACAAGCTGTGGGCGGAGTGGCAGCGGCGCCACCCGGGCGTCGGTTACGTGCCGACGGGCGGCACGCCGGACGTGGTGGACCTGGACGACACCATGAAGCCGTGGAACACCGTGCGCCCGGCGGACATGCTGGACCACACCGCGTTCTACACGTTCGACGCCTGATCAGGACCCGGCGGTACGGCACTCCGGGTGGCCCCAGCCCTGCGCGTTCTTGGCGATCTTCTCGCCGGCCGCGTAGGACCGGCCGCACGGACAGCGGCCGGGGAACTTCGCCTTGATGGTGCGGGCGGACACGGCGCCGCCGGTGCGCCGCGGCGTCTTCCGGCGCGGCGCACCGGCCGCCACCGGGGTGTCCGGCGACGGCGGGGGCTCCGGCGAACCCAGCTCGCTGCCGGCGGGTTCCTGCACGACGGCCGCCTGGCTGGCCGCGCGGTCGGCGAAGTCGTTCAGCGGGTCGCCGTCGGCCTGGTGGGCGGGCACGTAGCGGAACTCCACGGACCGGCCGCCGAGGAGTTCGTCGATGCGGACGACCAGGTCCTGGTTGGCGACGGGCTTGCCGGCGGCGGTCTTCCAGCCGTTGCGCTTCCAGCCCGGCAGCCAGGTGGTGACGGCCTTCATCGCGTACTGGGAGTCCATGCGGATCTCCAGCGGCACGTCCGGGTCGACGGCCGTGAGCAGCCGCTCCAGGGCGGTCAGTTCGGCGACGTTGTTGGTGGCCCGGCCGAGCGGGCCCGCCGCCCAGCCGACGGGGGTCCGCTCGTCGTCGTCCGAGATGACCCACGCCCATCCGGCCGGTCCGGGGTTGCCCTTCGAAGCCCCGTCGCACGCGGCCACCACACGTTCACGCATGCACACGATCATGCCATGACCGGGGAGGCGGCCGGACGGAGCCGGGTCAGACGTCCCTGATCCTCGGCATCCCGCCCTCGGTGGTCGTGACGTCGATCACCGAGAAGTTGGCGCCCTGCGGGTCGGTGAGCGCGGCGAACCGGCCGAAGGGGCTGGTCATCGGGCCGAAGCGGAGGGTGGCGCCGAGCGCGGTGGCCCGGGCGACGGCCGCGTCGCAGTGGTCCACGGTGAAGTAGACGTTGATGTACGAGGGGACCTCGGGCGGGAAGTCGTCGGTCATCCGCATCCTGCCGAGGACGGTGTCCTCACCGACCTCGAACATCCGGAAATCCACCGCCTCGTCGTCGATCTCCTTCATCCGGTACGGGAACACGGCGGACAGGAAGGCGTCCGACCGCTCGGGTTCCCGGGTGAAGACCTCCGCCCAGCAGTAGGCGCCGGGCGTGGCCGTCGCCTCGAAGCCCTCGTGCCGGCCGGCCTGCCACACACCGAACACGGCCCCGCTGGGCTCCCGGCCCAGACACAGCGTGCCCAGGTCGCCGACCTGCATCGGCCCCATCAGCACCTCGCCGCCGTTGTCCCGGATCCGCTCCGCGGTGGCGGCGGCGTCCGGCGAGGCGAGGTACAGGCACCACTGCGACCGGCCCTCCTGGCCGGGCATCGGCGGGACCACGGCGGCCACCGCCCTGCCGTCCGCGTAGGCCTGCGTGTAGTTGCCGTACTTCGACGACGACTCGCCGAAGGTCCAGCCGAGCACGTCGGCGTAGAACCGTTTGGCGCCCTCGATGTCACTGAACATCGCATCGGCCCAACAGGGCGTTCCCTCGGGCTGCACGGCCATGGTCCCGACCCTCCCGGTGTGGTGTGTCCCGGTTGTTCACGCTAACCATGCGGGGCCGGGCCCGCGCGTCGAGCCCGGCAGGGGGCCGGTCACTCCCCCGCGTACGCCTTCTCCAGCGCGGCGGCGTCCAGCTTGCCCATGGCCATCATGGCCCGGGTGGCACGCGCGGCCTTCTCCGGGTCCGGGTCGCCGATCATGTCGAGCAGCCGGGCGTAGACCACCTGCCAGGAGACGCCGTACCGGTCCTTGAGCCAGCCGCAGGGGCCGCCCTCGCCGCCGTTCTCGGTGAGCTTCGTCCAGTAGTGGTCGATCTCCTGCTGGTCGGAGCAGAGGATCTGGAAGGAGACCGCCTCGTTGAACCGGAACTCGGGCCCGCCGTTGAGCGCGAGGAACTTCTGGCCGTTGGCCGTGAACTCCACGGTCAGCACGGAGCCGGCCGTGCCGGGCCCGGCCTCGGTGTGGCGCACGACGCGTCCGACACCCGAGTTCTCGAAGACGGACACGTAGTGGTGCGCGGCCTCCTCCGCCCGGCCGTCGAACCAGAGACACGTGACGAAACCGTCGGTGGTCATGAGTACCTCCCGGGGCGTGGAACGCGGTCATCTGTACCGACCGTCGCACGCCGCGAAACTCATCGGCCGCCCGTCAGGCCGCGAGACAGAGGCCGCGGTGCGACAGGTGCGACCGGTTCGGCGCGGCGACCGGCCGCCGCCGCGCGGCCGACAGGGGGCGCGAGGCCGACCGCAGGGCCGGCTCTCCGTGGGGCGGCGCGCTCCGGACCAGCTCGCCGTGGACCAGCGACAGCAGGTCCCCGAGCCCCAGGCCGAGCGCGCGGGCCGCGGCGGCGAGGACCTCGGAGGAGGCCTCCTTGCGGCCACGCTCGATCTCGGACAGGTACGGCAGCGAGATCCGGGCCACGTCGGCCACCTGCCTGAGCGTGCGCCGCTGGGCCCGCCGCTCCCGGCGCAGCACCGCGCCGACCAGCTCGCGCCACAGCGGCTCCCGCGGCGCGGGCTGCGGGCCCTCCGTCGGGGCGGGCTGCGGCGCGTCCGTCGGGGCGGGTACCGGCCGCCCGGGGGCCTCGCGGGCCTCTTCGCTCACCTGGCTGCTCATCCCGTCAGCGTAGGAGCGGTCCGGCCGGGGACAAGGGTCCGGCGTTCCGCCCTGAGGGAAATGCCTGACCGACGCGGGCGGACCGGTTGTTTCAGGCCGGTACGGCCGGGTGGGTGCATGCGCCGGGTCACCATGGGTACCCGCAGGGTGAAGAGTTCCGCAGGTACGCATGATTCTCCGGATACCGGGTACCCGCACTGCCACATCTTCATGGACGGGACTCGGGCACACAGAGGCCGCCAAGGCAGACGTCGCACCTGACTTTTCGTGGGAGAGGCAATGAAGACCGCCGCCGGGATCCGGTCACAAGCAGAGGTCGCCGAGAGGACCGAGCAGGACAGGACGGGCGAGGGATCACTGCCTGGGATCGCGGCTCCGGGGTCCGTCGCCCCGCGCGACGCACGGGAGCTGTCCCGTCAGTTCTTCCGCCGGCTCGCCGAGCTGGAGGAGGGCACGCACGAGTACCAGTACGCGCGCAACACCCTCATCGAGATGAACATGTCGCTGGTGCGGTTCGCCGCGGGACGGTTCCGCAGCCGCGGCGACGACATGGACGACATCGTGCAGACCGGCATGATCGGCCTCATCAAGGCCATCGACCGGTTCGAACTGTCCCGCGAGGTCGAGTTCACCTCCTTCGCGCTGCCGTACATCGTGGGGGAGATCAAGCGGTTCTTCCGCGACACCACCTGGGCGGTCCACGTCCCGCGTCGGCTCCAGGAACTGCGGGTGGAACTGGCCAAGGCACGCGAGGAGCTGTCCAGCCGGCTGGACCGGGACCCCACGGTCGCCGAACTGGCCACGCTGATGAACATCTCCCGGGCCGAGGTCGTCGAGGCCCAGATCGCCTCCAACGGCTACAACACCGCCTCTCTGGACGCCGCGCTCACCGGTGACGGCCCCGAGGACGGCGAGGCCGTGCTCGCCGACTTCATCGGTGTGGAGGAGGAGGGGCTGCGGCTCGTCGAGGACTTCCACGCGCTGGCCCCGCTGATGGCGGAGCTGAGCGACCGCGACCGGCAGATCCTCCACATGCGGTTCGTCGAGGAGGCCACCCAGGCGGAGATCGGTGAGCGGCTCGGCTGCTCCCAGATGCACGTCTCCCGGCTGATCAAGCGGATCATCGCCCGGCTGCGCCAGGGGATGCTCGGCGAACTCGGCTGCGCCTGACCCGCCGCTGATCCGAGGCAGTGGCGCCCGCACCGCGAGCGCTGCCGAGGTCAGCGTACGAGTTCGAAACGGGCGCGTACCCGCTTGCCCACCGGTACGCGCTCCACGGTGACCTCCGAGGCCAGGGCGTGCACGATCTCCAGACCGTGCCGTCCGACGCGCTGGGGGTCCTTGGGGTAGCGGCGGGGCAGGGCGGTGCTGCTGTCGTACACGGACACGGCCACCGTGCTCTTCGTGCCCTCCAGCTCCAGGATGTAGGGGCCGCGGCTGTGCCGGTCCGCGTTGGTCACCAGCTCGCTCACCACCAGGAGCAGCTCGCCGTCCGCGCGGCTGTCGGCGGGGGCGCACCATTCGGTCCGCAACTGCTGCAGGAACCGGGCCGCGAACGCGCGCGCCTCAGCGATGCATCCGGGTTCGCCGGTGTAGTGGGCCGCGCGCCGCAACGGCTCCACGGGTACGTCGAAGCCAGTCGGTATCACTGCCCCGCCCAGGTGCTCGGTCATGCTGTCTCTCTCGAAAAGCCCGGTACGGCCGGTGTCGCACCAGTCCTCGTACCCCGAGCCCGGCCCGCCAGTCCACCGTATGCGTATCCCCACCGCGCACGGTGGCCGAGGTCGGACTGTACTCCGAAAGAGGAGATCCGCGACCGCTCACGACCACGGAGCGTTCTACTGACCCTGCTGGTTCTGCTGCTGGTCCTGCTGGTTCTGGTCCTGCTGGTTCTGCTGGTTCTGGTCCTGCTGGTTCTGCTGGCCGGAGCTCTGTCCGGGCTGTTGCGGCTGCTGGGAGGTCTGGTCCTGCTTCCCGGACTTCTCGGGGGACGCCGGCTCGGAGCCGCCCGAGGACGGGGGCGCGGCGGAGGAGTTCTGCGCAGACGAGGAGCCCCGTGACGGCTCCGACGGCTTGTCGGACGGTGCCTCCTTGGACGGGGACGACTTCTCCGACGACGGCTCGGGGGACGACCGGGACCCGGACGGCGACTTCGAGGAGTCGGACGACGACGGCTTGGCAGGTTTCGCGGGCTCCGAGGACTTCGAGGGTTCGGACGACTTCGACGACGGCTCGGACGACGGCTTGGACGACTTCGAGGACGCCGAGGACGACGGCTTGGACGGTTTCGCGGACTCCGAGGACTTCGAGGGCTTCGAGGACGACGGCTTGGACGGCTTCGCGGACTCCGAGGGCTTCGAGGGCTTCGAGGGCTTCGAGGACGACGGCTTCGACGACGAGGACGACGGTGGCTTCGAGGACGACGACGAGGGCCTGGACGACTGGGACGACGGCGGCTTCGAAGACGGCGAGAGCGACGAGGACCTCGGCGGGAGGGTCGTGAACGAGGTCGACGGGCAGGACTTCGACGAGGAGTCCGGCTTGCCGGTCGTCCCCGGGGTCATCGAGCAGGGCGTCGGCCGGCTCCACGGCTGCGGGTGCGCCGGCGGCGCGGTGTGCTGGTCGTGGCGGCCGTGCGTGTCGCCGCGGGGGCGGCGCAGCCACTCGTCGTGGTGCGGGTCGTAGATCACGAAGGTCTTGACGACCTTCGGCGCCGGTGTCACCACGACGACGTCGGAGGGCCGGTACGCGGGCCAGCCGTGCCCCTCCACGTCCGGGGTGGTGCGCTGGACGACCGGCGAGGCCAGCGGGTTGCCGCAGGCGCAGCGCACCCGGGGCACGCCGTGCCCGTCGACCAGGACGGCGGTACCGGCCTGGAGCACGGACTGGTAGCTGGTGGCGGCGCCGTCGCGGTAGCCGTGATTGGTCACCCAGGTGTCCGTGCGCAGCTGCACCGGGGTGAGCGAGCGCAGGTAGGCGGGGACGCCGGAGGGCCGGACGCCGACCGTCGCGGCGAACGCCCGGTTCTTGCCCTGGTCGGCCCGCAGGTATCTGATCTGCTTCTCGACGTCGCAACTGGCCGTCTGCCGGGTGCCGCCGTACAGCCCTGCCGCCCCGCCCTGTACACCGCGGACCTGGTCGGCGACCCCTGCGGTCGCGGTGGAGGCGGACGGTGCCGGCACCGTGGCGACCACCTGCGCGGTCGACCGGGTGAAGGGGTCCTCGCCCGCGCTGCCGGCGGACTGGAGGAAGATCTTGCCGGCCTTGGCGGAGGAGCCACCGCCGCCCGGACGGGTGAAGACCAGGGCGAGCGCCACGGCGGCCACCAGGGCGGCGGTGAGCGCTGCCACCCGGGGCACCGACTTCCACCAGGGCCTATGCGGCTCCCCGGGGTCCGAGCCGCCGGCCGGCGGCTGTGTGGGGGGCGGTCCCGAGGGGGGCCGGGAGGAGCCGGACAAGGGGCCGGACGGGGGTCCTGAGGGCCGGCCGGATGACGGAGGTTCGACGCTCACGAGCCCTTCTTCCCGTCGCACATGCGCGGCTTTGCTGAGTTGAACCCGCCACAACCCGGTGTGATGCATTCGGATGCACTTTGTTCCATTGTGTGCCGCGGTACGGTACGGCCCGCAAGCCGACGCCGACGGCCCTTCCCGGGGGGCGGGGAGTCCGGCGACTGCTTAGCGTGGCAAGGGTGAGCGCTCCGACCGTCCTCGCACGGCCCGCCGCCCGCCACGGCTGGGCGCAGGCCGTGGCCGCGGTACTGACCGGGCTGGCCGTCATGGTCCTGGTGGCGGCGCCGGGGCTGTGGGCGGCCGGCGCGTCGGGCCTGCCGGCCGGCGCGTTCCCACGGGTGGTGGCCGCGACGCTGGTCACGGCGGTCGGCGGCAGCGTGGAGGTGTCGGGCGACGCCGGGGTGTTCGCCGGGTCGCGGGCCGGTCTCACCGTGCTGCCGCTGTCGGTGACGCTCGCCGGTGCCCTGGTGCTCGGCGACGGTTTCCTGCGCCCGCTCAGGCACCGGGCGGTGGCCTCGGCCGGGGAGCTGGCGGGCTGGGCGGCCCGGATCGCGGTGTTGTGGCTGCTGGCGCTGACCGGTCTGGCCTTCGCCGCCCGGCAGACCTTCGCGGTGGACGAGGGCAGCGGCACCCTCGGCGACCTGGCCGACCTGCTCGACGCCTCACCGAGGGTCGGGTTCACCACCGACGTGCCGCTGACGGTGCTGTTCGGGCTGCTGTGGCTGGCCGGTGTGCTGCTGCTGGCCCTGCTGGTCGCGCGCGGGGCTCCGCTGCCGGGGCGGTTGCTGCGCTTCCAGGAGTCGGTGCGTCCGGCGGCGCACGCGATGGTGGTGCTGCTCCTCGCCTGCGTCGCCCTCGGGCTCGGCACCGCACTGGTCTCGGCGGCCACGCGCGGGCACGCCCCCGCGACCTTCGCGCTGATCCTGCTCGGTCTGCCCAACGTGTCCTGGCTGGGCCTGACCCTGGGTCTCGGCGCGACCTGGGACGGCCGCGTGAGCGGCCCGTTCGGCCTGCCGATGCCGCACGTCCTGGACAGGGTCCTGCGCGTCCCGCACACTTCCGAACTCGATATGCGGGCACTCACCGATTACGACGGCCGGATGTGGTGGCTGGTGGTCGCCGTCGCCGTCCTGCTGCTCGCCGTTGCCTTCCTGATGGCCGTGCGTTCACCGGCCCGCGTCCGGCTCTGGCAGCACGCCGTGCACCTGGCCGTCGCACTCGCCCTGACGGTCCTGATGATCTGCCTGACGTGCCGTGTCTCGGCACACTTCGGCTTCTCCGTGCTCGGCATCGGCGACCTGGGCGGCGGCCTGTCGGGAGAACTGTTCCTCAGGCCCCGGCTGTGGCAGACGGTGGGGCTGGGGGCGCTGTGGGGACTGCTGGCCGGCTTCCTGGGCGGCCTGCTGGCCCGCCGGGTCCACCGCGGGGGCCGGGTGAGCGGGCCCGCCCGGTCCGGCTAGGGCCCGAACACCGGCTCCGCCCAGCGCGGGGGTCGCAGGGCCTCGGCGGGCGGGGGGCGGCCGGACCCGGTGCCCCCTCGGCTCACCGGTCCGGCGGGCACGGGTTCGGGGATCGCGGGTCCGGATGCCGACCGTCCGGCGGCCGGGGTTCTGGCGGCCGGGGGTGCGGAGGCCACGTAACCCGGGGGCGCGGGTCCGGGGGGCGCGGGTCCCGGGGTCATGGCCGTGCGCAGGGCGGCGACGAAGCCGAGGCAGGTGTCGTAGCGGGCGTCCGGGCTCTTGGCCAGGGCTCTGGCGAAGACGGGATCGACGGCCGGGCTGATATCTGGCCGGGCCTCGCTCGCCGGGGGCGGCTCGTCGTACTGGTGGGCCCACAGCAGGGCCATGTCGTCCTCGCGCTGGAAGGGCGGACGGCCGGCGAGGATCTCGTAGACCACGCAGGCGAGGCCGTAGACGTCGCAGCGGCCGTCGACCGGGCGCCCGGAGATCTGCTCGGGGGACACGTAGTCGAGGGTGCCCACGAACTGGCCGACGCTGGTGAAGCCGGTCAGGGAGAGCGACTTCTTCGTCAGCCCGAAGTCGGTGAGGTACACGTGCTCCGGATGGTCGCTGTCGGTGCCCTGGGCGACCAGGATGTTACCGGGCTTGACGTCGCGGTGGACCAGGCCGTGCCCGTGGGCGGCGTCGAGTGCGGAGGCGACCTGCGCGGTGATCCGTACGGCGTCCGGCAGGGACAGCGGTCCGCGCGCGTCGAGGAGATGGCGCAGGTCGCTGCCGGGAACGTAGCGCATGGCGATGTAGAGCACCCCGTCGGTCTCGCCCGCCTCGAACACCGGCACGATATGCGGATGGTCGATCGCGGCGGCCACCTGGGACTCGTGGGTGAACCGCTTGCGGAAGGTGTCGTTGCGGGCCAGTTCCGGGGCGAGCAGCTTGAGGGCGACCGTGCGGTCCAGGCGCAGGTCGCGGGCGCGGTAGACGACGGCCATGCCGCCGCGGCCGATCTCGCTCTCGATCAGGTAGCTCGCCACCCTGCGGCCCACCAGTTCCGAGGGACGGCCGGAGAACAGGCTGCTCCGGTTCGCCATCAGCGCTCACCCTCGGGCGCGACCAGCCGGGTCGGCGCGTGCCCGGTGTCCTCCGTGCCGGTGACCGCGCGGTCGGTGGCGAAGGTGTTCACCAGCCGTCCGTCGCCGTACACCCACCTCCCCTCTCGCGGGTCGTACAGCCACATGGACTCCCCGTCGATGACGATCCCGATCCGCAGGCCCTCGGTGCGGGTGCGGAAGGCCTCTCCGTCCAGGCCGGCCGCCGCCAGTGCCTCCACGGCGGCCCGGTAGTCGCCCAGCGCCTGTTCGGCGCGCGCCAGCAGGGGCCGCGGGTCGGCGGTGCCGTCGGGGCTGCCCGCCGCCGGCGGGTCCTGGGGTACGGCGACCAGCCGGCGGCCGTCGACCCAGGCGCCCCAGCCGTTGGCGCAGCGGATGTACCCCCAGTCGCCGCGCCGCTCCACGAGCTGCACCGGCAGCAGCGGGTCCAGCGGCATGGTGGGCCGGGCCGGGTCCGGGGCCTCCCAGGCGGGCAGGCCGCGCGGGGGGACGACGTGCGTGGGCCGGAATCCGGGCGGGGTCGGGGTCATCGGGGGGGTGCACCTACTTCCGCATCACGGCCGGCTCCTGCCGGCGCAGCAGCCGGGCGACCGCGAACCCGCAGAGCGCGGACAGCACCAGCAGCATGCCCAGGTCGAGCAGCCAACTGCCCGCGGTGTGCCGGAGCAGGCGGTCGGTGGCCTGTGCGGCGGGCATGACCCGGGCCGGTCCCACGGTGCCGACCATGGCGCCGAACGCCCAGCGGGAGGGGACGAGCCAGGACAGCGGTGCCAGGCCGGGCGTGCCGTTCAGGTGGAGCAGGGCGCCGCAGAAGACGACCTGGACGATGGCGAGCAGTACCAGCAACGGCATCGTCACCTCCTCCTTGGGCACCAGCGCGGAGACCACCAGGCCGAGCATCATCGCCGTGAACGCCAGCAGGGCGACGGCCAGGGTGATCTCGGCGAGCGGCGGCAGCAGGACGCCCCTGCCGCCGGGGGCGTTCAGGGGGATGCCGAGCAGGGCGACCAGGGTGAGCACGACGGCCTGGGCGACCGTGACCGTGCCGAGCACCACCACCTTGGACATCACGTAGGCGGATCTGGACAGGCCGACGGCGCGTTCGCGCCGGTAGACGACGCGTTCCTTGACCAGTTCGCGCACCGCGTTGGCGGCGCCGGTGAGCACGGCGCCGACGCACAGGATGAGCAGCACGTTGGTGGCGGTGCTCCGGGTGAGTGCGCCTTCGCTCAGGGCGCGGGCCATGGCGCCCATCACGAACGGCAGGGCGATCATGACGAACAGGAAGGTGCGGTCGGCGCTCAGGACGGCCGTGTACCGGCGGATCAGGGTGCCGAGCTGGGCGCTCCGGCTGCGCGGGCGGGGCGGCGGCGACGGGGTGAGGGTGGTCGGGCCGGGGTGGTGGGGCTGGGCGGTGGCCTCGGTGACGTAGCGGCGGTGGAGCGGCGACTCGCGGTACTCCCCGGCCCAGTCCCGGTCCGGGTCGCGGTCGAACGCCTCGAAGGCCTCCGGCCACTGGTCGGCACCGAGGAAGGCGAGGGTGCCGCCGGGCGGCCCGTAGTAGGCCACCCGGCCGCCCGGGGCGAGGACGAGGAGCCGGTCGCAGACGTCGAGGCTCAGGACGCTGTGCGTGACCACGATGACGGTGCGGCCGTCGTCGGCGAGGTCGCGCAGCATGTGCATCACCGAGCGGTCCATGCCGGGGTCCAGGCCGGAGGTCGGCTCGTCCAGGAAGAGCAGGGACGGCTTGGTGAGCAGCTCCAGGGCCACGCTGACGCGTTTGCGCTGCCCGCCGGAGAGGCTGTGCACGGGCTGGCCGGCGCGCTGCTCCAGGCCGAGTTCCCGCATGACCTCGTCCACCCGGGCGCGCCGCTCGCTCCGCACGGTGTCCTCGGGGAAGCGCAGTTCGGCGGCGTAGCCGAGAGCGGCCCGGACGGAGAGCTGGGGGTGCAGGATGTCGTCCTGCGGGACCAGCCCGATGCGCTGGCGCAGTTCCGCGTAGTCGCGGTACAGGTCGCGGCCGTCGTACAGGACGGTGCCGCGGTCGGCGGGGCGCTGCCCGGTCAGGGCGCCCAGCAGCGTGGACTTGCCGGCGCCGCTCGGTCCTACGACGGCGAGCAGGCACTTCTCCCCCACCGGGAAGGACACGTTGTCCAGCAGGACCTTGCGGCCGCGGTCGACGGTGACGGTGAGGTCCTGGACGTCGAGGGAGACCTCGCCGGTGTCGACGTACTCCTGGAGTTCGCCGCCGACCAGGCAGAACGCGGAGTGACCGATGCCGATGATGTCCCCGGGGCCGACGGGGGCCCGGGTGACGGGCCGGCCGTTGAGGTAGGTGCCGTTGTGGCTGCCGAGGTCGGCGATCTCGTACGTGCCGTCCGCGCGGGCGCGCAGTTCGGCGTGCCGGCGGGAGACGATCAGGTCGTGCACGACCTGGTCGTTGTCGGGGGCCCGGCCGATGCGGATGGTGCGTTCGGGCAGCGGGCGGACGCCGGCGGGCCGGCGGAAGGTGCCGGTCAGCTCGGGCAGGGACACCGCGGAGGGGCGGTCCGGATCGGGTTCCGGGGGGCGGACCAGGTGGGCCCGGGGGCCGTCGGCGGGGTTGCCGAAGCGGATCTCGTCGCCGGGCCGGATCCCGCACTCCTGGATCCGGCGGCCCTCGGTGTAGGTGCCGTTGGTGCTGTGCTCGTCGGCCAGGGTCCAGTGACCGTCGTCGGCCCGGAGCACGGCGTGGTGCCATGAGACCCGGGCATCGTCAAGGACGATGTCGCTCAAGGGGTCGCGTCCGACGTGGTAGTCGTGGCCCGGACTCATCACCGTGGAGCCGGTGTCGGTCTCCAGGACGATGTCGGGCGCAGTCGGACCGACCGGCCGCTCCACCATGACCTGAATTCTACCGATTCGCCCATCTGGGCGCGCCTCGACGTGGGCGGCCGGGGGGGGCGCGGACACGTGTCAGGCGACGGGCAGGACGAGTCCCGGGCCGGCGCGCTGCATCCGCAGGGCGTCGACGGACTCGGCGAGCAGCTCGTACTCCGTGGTGTCGTCACTCGCGGCGATCCGGACCAGCCGGCCGTCCGCCAGTTCGTCGGCGGCCCGCTCCTGACGGGCGTCGTCGGCGCACCAGGAGCGCAGCAGGGCCGGGACGTCGGCCACCGTGACCGCGACCGGCACCAGCGCGCCCGCGGGGAAGGCGGGGTCCTGCGGGCTCGGGTCCAGCCGCTCGGCGATCCAGGACGCCCGGTCCCGAAGCCACCACAGCGCCAGCGCCAGCGTCGGCGCCCGGTAGGTGCCGAGCGGTACGCCGATGCGCCGCCCGTCACAGATTCCGTACGCCGTGACATGGCACAGGAACTCGTCGTGCACGTCTCACTCCCCGGTCGCCTCGCTGACTGCCGGTCCGGCCTCTCGCTCCCCGTGCGGCTCCTGTGCGGTGAAGTGCCCCCTGACCTTCGAGTATCGCCACTCCCAAAACACTGTCACCATGCCTTTCCGGCCAGTCTGTTGGCATATTCACCGTCCGTTTCGGCCGGAATGAGCCGGGCTGTACGGCGGCGACGGTATGACTCCGGAGGTAATCGACCCCTCCCCCGGTCCCGCGGCATGGTGGTCACACCGGATCGGCGAATCCCGGATCCGGGACCTGACCAGCACAGACGACCTCGATGGAGGACGCTTCGCCATGACCGTGCACACCGACCGTCACGAGAACGCCGCCGCCCGTTACTTCGAGGCCTGGAACGCCACCGGGCCGGAGGCCGTCGAGAAGGCCGTCGCCGCCGCGTGGGCCGTGGACGGCGGCTACACCGACCCCCTCACCGACGTCCGCGGGCACGAGGGGATCGCGGCCGTGATCGCGGCGGCCCACTCGCAGTTCCCCGGCTTCGTGTTCCGCCCGCTCGGAGCGGTCGACGGCCACCACGACACCGCGCGCTTCGCCTGGGAGCTGGTGAACGAGGCCGACGGCTCGGCACCGGTGGCCGGGTTCGACGTGATCACGCTGGACGACGAGGGCCGCATCCGGCAGGTGCTGGGGTTCCTGGACCGGGTGCCGGCCGCCGCCTGACGCCACCGGCGCACGGGAACGGCCCGCACCGACGGGGTCGGTGCGGGCCGGCGTCCGGCGGGTGCGGGCCGCGTACGGCGGGGCGCCGGGGGGCGAGTGGTGGGGCGTCCGCGCGAACGGCTCGGCCGTCGCCGCGGCCCTCCCCCGGCCCCGCGTTACGGCCGGACGATCGCGTCGATCCGGGCCAGTTCCGCCGCGTCGAAGTCCAGGTTCCGGATGGCGCCGACGCTGTCCTCGAGCTGCCGCGGGCTGCTCGCGCCGACCAGTGCGGAGGTGACCCGGCCGCCGCGCAGCACCCAGGCCAGGGCGAGCTGGGCCAGGGTCTGTCCGCGGGAGGCGGCGATCTCGTTCAGCGCGCGCAGCCGGGCGACGAGGTCCTCGGTGACCGCGTCGGAGTTCAGGAAGGGGCTGTCGCTCGCGGCCCGGGAGTCCTCGGGGATGCCGTCGAGGTAGCGGCCCGTGAGCAGGCCCTGCTCCAGCGGGGAGTACGCGATGGAGCCGGCCCGGATCTCGTCCAGGGCGTCGAACAGCCCCTCGTCCTCGGGACGCCGGTCGAGCATCGAGTAGCGCGGCTGGTGGATGAGGAGCGGGGTGCCGAGGCCGGCCAGGATGCGGGCGGCCTCGCGGGTCTGCTCGGCGGAGTAGTTGGAGATGCCGACGTAGAGCGCCTTGCCCTGCTGCACCGCCGTGTGCAGGGCGCCCATCGTCTCCTCCAGCGGAGTGTCCGGGTCGGGGCGGTGCGAGTAGAAGATGTCGACGTGGTCCAGGCCCAGGCGCGTCAGACTCTGGTCCAGCGAGGACAGCAGGTACTTGCGCGAGCCCCACTCGCCGTACGGGCCGGGCCACATCAGATAGCCGGCCTTGGTGGAGATCACCAGTTCGTCGCGGTACGGCGCGAGATCCGCCCGGAGGGCCTCGCCGAGCGCGGACTCGGCGGCGCCGGGCGGCGGGCCGTAGTTGTTGGCCAGGTCGAAGTGGGTGACGCCGAGGTCGAAGGCGCGGCGCAGGATGGCGCGCTGGGTCTCGACGGGACGGTCGGGCCCGAAGTTGTGCCACAGGCCGAGCGACAGCGCGGGGAGTTTCAGGCCGCTGCGTCCGGTGCGCCGGTAGGGCATGTCGGCGTAACGGTCGGGGTGTGCGGTGTACAACGCGACTCCAGAGGGGTTGGCAAGAGATCTACCGGCTCCCACTCTTGCCCGGGGTCCGGGCAGCGGTCCAACAGAAGAATCCGATGGGATTCAGCGGCTAGGCTGCTCAATCATGGAACTGCGCCATCTCCAGCACTTCGTCGCGGTCGCCGAGGACCAGCACTTCACCCGGGCCGCCGAACGTCTGATGGTCTCCCAGTCGGGTCTGTCGGCGTCGATCAGGGCGCTGGAGCGGGAACTGCGGGCGCCGCTGTTCGTGCGCACCACCCGCCGGGTCACCCTGACGGAGGCCGGGCGCGCACTGCTGGCGGAGGCCGAGCGGATCCTGGCGCAGGTGCGCTCAGCGCACGAGGCGGTGGCGGCGGTGCAGGGCGTGCTGCGCGGCACGCTGGCGCTCGGCACCGAGCAGTGCATCGCCGGGGTGCATGTGGCCGGGCTGCTCGCCGCCTTCCGGGGCCGCCACCCCGATGTGGAGATCCGGCTGCGGCAGGCCGGCTCGGGGGCGCTGGCCGAGGAGGTCGCGGCCGGGCGGCTCGACCTGGCGTTCGCCTACCGCACTCAGGCCGACACCGACCAGCTCCGTTCGGTGTCCCTGACCAGCGAGCCGATGACCGTGCTGTGCCACCCCAGCCACCGGCTCGCCCCGGCCGGGGCCGTGCCGGGCCCCGCCGATCTCGCCGGCGAGGTCTTCGTCGACTTCCACCCCGACTGGGGGCCGCGCCGCACCACCGACACCGCGTTCGCCGCGGCCGGCGTCCGGCGCACGGTCGCACTGGAGGTCAACGACGTGCACAGTCTGCTGGACCTGGTGGACGAGAACCTCGGCGTCGCCGTCGTCCCCCGGCACTTCCGGCACAAGCGGCCGGCGCTCGCCGCGCTGCCGCTGAAGGGTGTGGGCGACACGCGGTACGAGACCGTCGCGCTGCTGCCGCCGGAAGGGGCCACCAGTCCCGCCGCCCGCGCCCTGGTCACCCTCCTGGAGACGGGCGAGCCGGCTCCGTCCGTGGACGGGTTCCGGCCGGGCTGACCGGTGACCGGCTCACCGGGCGGCCACGGAAGCGGCATTCGGCACGCGCGGGCGGCGGTGATTTGCGAGGGTGGACGGTATGCATGCCAAGGACATCCTCATCGACGGCTACGGCCGCGTCCGGGAAGAAGTCCATGCCGTCCTCGACGGTCTCGGCCCGGACGAGCTGCACCACCGGCCGGCCCCGGACGCCAACACCGTCGCCTGGCTCGTCTGGCACCTGACCCGGGTGCAGGACGACCACGTGGCCGACGCCTTCGGCCTCGACCAGGTGTGGCTCTCCCAGGACTGGGAGAAGCGGTTCGGCCTCGGTCTGCCCCGGCACGACACCGGCTACGGGCACAGCCCCGCCGAGGTCGCGAAGGTACGGGTCGAGTCGGCCGGACTGCTCACCGGGTACTACGACGCCGTCCACGCGCAGACCCTCGACGCCCTGCGCTCCCTGGCCGCCAAGGACCTGGAACGGGTCGTGGACGAGCGCTGGGACCCCCCGGTGACACTCGGGACCCGCCTGGTGAGCGTCCTGTCCGACGATCTCCAGCACGTCGGACAGGCCGCCTACCTCAAGGGGATGCTTCAGAGCGCGGCCGCGTAACCCGGCAGGACCACGTCCTCGATGAGGGCCTTGCGCTCGTCGAACGGGATGAACGCGCTCTTGAGGGCGTTCACCGTGACCGTGCGCAGGTCCTCGACGGTCCAGCCGGCCTGCTCGACCAGCAGGGCCATCTCGCGGGTCATCGTCGTACCCGACACCAGACGGTTGTCGGTGTTCAGGGTGACCCGGAAGCCCAGGTCCTTCAGGACGGTGATCGGGTGCTCGGCGATCGAGGTGGCGCAGCCGGTCTGGAGGTTGGAGGTGGGGCACATCTCCAGCGCGATCCGGCGGTCGCGGACCCAGGAGGCGAGGCGGCCGAGCTTGCCGTCCACGATGTCCTCGGTGAGGCGCACACCGTGGCCGATGCGCTGGGCGCCGCACACCTGGAGGGCCTGGTGGATGCTGGGCAGGCCGTGCGCCTCGCCGGCGTGGATGGTGAAGGGCACGCTCTCGCGGCGCAGGTGCTCGAAGGCGGCGAGGTGGTCGGCGGGCGGGAAGCCGTCCTCCGCGCCGGCGATGTCGAAGCCGACGACACCGGCGTCGCGGTAGGCGACGGCCAGGTCGGCGGCCTCGCGGACCCGGTCGAACATCCGCATGCCGCACAGCAGGGTGCCGACGCGGACCGGGGTGCCGGCCGCGGCGGCCTTGGCCATACCGGCGGCCAGGCCCTCCTGCACCGTCTCCACGACCTCCGGCAGCTTCAGGCCGCCGTTCACGTTCAGCTCGGGCGCGTAGCGCACCTCGGCGTAGACCACACCGTCGGCGGCCAGGTCGAGGACGTACTCCTCGGCGGTGCGCAGCAGGCCCTCACGGGTCTGCATGACGGCGAGGGTGTGCTCGAAGGTGGCTATGTAGCGGACCAGGTCACCGGAGTTGGCGGCGTCGAAGTACCAGGCGGCCAGCTCCTCGGGGTCGGTGGTGGGCAGGGTGTGGCCGACCGCCTCCGCGAGTTCGACGACGGTGGCGGGGCGCAGGCCGCCGTCGAGGTGGTCGTGCAGGACGGCCTTGGGCAGCCGGCGGAGGGTCTCGGTGTCGACAGGGGACGCGGTCATGGCAGGGCTTTCCTCGGCAGGTGGTTCGACAGGGAGGCGGGAGGGTCGCGCGGCGCCTGGAGCAGGCCCCAGCGGTCGCGGGAGGATCAGGCGGCGGGCTGGAGCAGGTCCCAGCGGTTGCCGTACAGGTCCTGGAAGACCGCGACCGTGCCGTACGGCTCGTGGCGAGGCTCCTCCAGGAAGGTCACACCGGCGGCGGCCATCCGGGCGTGGTCGCGGGCGAAGTCGTCGGTGTGCAGGAAGAAACCGACGCGTCCGCCGGTCTGGTCGCCGACCCGGGCCTGCTGCTCGTCGTCCTTGGCGCGGGCCAGGAGCAGCCCGGTGCCGGGTCCGTCGCCGCCGGGTTCCACGACGACCCAGCGGGAGCCGTCGGGGCGCGGGGCGTCCTCGGCGAGACGGAAGCCCAGGGCCCCGGTGTAGAAGCGGACGGCCTCGTCGTAGTCGTCGACGACGAGGGTGACCAGGGCGAGGCGGCGCATCGTGACCTTCCGGCGGGGGGTGGTTAGCGGGTGAGGTTATACGTAAAACGCGACGGACGCCAGTCTCTGTTCTACGCGCGTCACCGCAGGCCCGGCGCCGCCTGTCGGCGCGGTCCGCACCCACCGCGCGGGCCGCGCCGAGTGAACCGGTACCGGCGCCGGCCGTCAGTGGCCCGGAACCCGCCGGCCGTCGAGGGAGTGGCGGTTCCGTACGGCGGCCACGGGTGCGATCCCCAGCGCCCCGGTCAGGGGCCGGAGGCGTGCGCGGTGGCTGCGTCGGTGATCACCGCGGGGTTTCGCACCCGTCCGGCCCGAAGGGGCGTTCAGCCGAGCGGCTTGGCGAGGACCGCCTTGCGGTGGCTGAACGTCTCGATGGAGTATCGGCCGTGGTAGCTGCCCGTCCCACTCTCCCCCACCCCGCCGAACGGCAGGTCGGAGACGGTGAGGTGGGCCAGGGGCAGGCCGTGTCCGAGACCGCCGGAGGAGGTTTCGGCTGCGATGCGCCGGCGGGTCGCGTCGGACTCGCTGAAGACGTACAGGGCGAGCGGCTTGTCGCGGTCGTTGATGAAAGCGATGGCCTCGTCGAGACCGGCCACGGTGACGAGGGGAAGGATCGGACCGAAGATCTCCTCCTGCATGACGGGCGCCTTCGGGTCGACGTCGGCGAGGACGGTGGGCGCGATGTACCTGGCCGCCCGGTCGTGGGTGCCGCCCACCGCGACGCGGCCCGAGCCGAGCAGGGCGGACAGCCGGTCGAAGTGCCGCTCGTTGATGATCCGGCCGTACTCCGGCGAGAGCGCCGGATCGGCGCCGAACAGCGCCTCGACGGCGCGGACCAGCGCGGCCTCCAGCGCGGCGGCCGTCTCCGGGTCGGCCAGGACGTAGTCGGGGGCGACGCAGGTCTGGCCGGCGTTGAGGAACTTGCCGCGGGCGAGCCGGTCCGCGACCACGTCCAGGTCGGTGCCGCGGTCCACGAACACCGGTGACTTGCCGCCGAGTTCGAGGGTGACCGGGGTGAGGTGCTCGGCGGCGGCCCGCAGGACGACGCGGCCGACGGCGCCGTTGCCGGTGTAGAAGATGTGGTCGAAGCGCTCCGCCAGCAAGGCCGTGGTCTCCGGGACGCCACCCTCGACGACGGCGACCGCGTCGGTGTCCAGGTAGGCCGGGATCAGCTCGGCCAGCGCGGCCGAGGTGGCGGGCGCCACCTCGCTCGGCTTGGCGACGACCGCGTTGCCCGAGGCCAGGGCGCCGACCACGGGGGCGAGCAGCAACTGCGCCGGATAGTTCCAGGGGGCGATGACGAGGACCACGCCGAGCGGGTCGTACTGCGTCCAGGCGGTGGCGTCGTCGCCGAGGTGCGCGGGGACGGGCGCGGGCTCCGGGCGCAGCCACTCGTCGAGGTGGGCCAGGGTGTGGTCGATCTCGCGGACCGTGAAGTCGATCTCGGTGCGGTAGGCCTCGGTGGCGCTCTTGCCGAGGTCGGCGTGGAGGGCGGCGGCGAGATCGGCACCGCGCTCGGTGAGCATCGCGCGCAGCCGGCGCAACTGGCCGGTGCGCCACTCGACGGACTTGGTGCGGCCGGTTGCGAAGGTGGCGCGCAGCCGGGCCACGACGTCGGCGGGCTGCTCGGGCAGGGACTGGTTCACGGGTGCCTCGCTGGGGTGCACGGGCCGGTGCGGCCCGGACCGGCTCTCACCGGGTTCGGATGCGGTTCAGATGTATAGACCAACCTTTCATGACCTGAAATTCATTCCGCTCCCGCCCGACCATGACGAGGGTCACATCGCCGTACGGTCCGTCTTGCGCGGTCCCTCCGGAACGGCCGGCCCGGGACCGCGCCCGCTCGCGCCCGCTCGGTGCGGGCGAGGCCGGCGACCGGCGGGGGCACCGGGTCGCCGTCGGCGCGGCTGCGGTCTCAGTGCTGGTCCACGAAGGCGCGTACCTCGATGGGCAGGGTGGTCGCCAGGGCGGCCTTGCGGCCCCACTCCAGGGCCTCGTCCAGGTCGCCGGCCCGGATGAGGCACAGTCCGCCCAGGTACTCCCCGCCCTCGGCGTAGGGGCCGTCGGTGACGCGCACGGCACCGTTCTCCGGGCGCAGTACGGTCGCGGTCTCCGGGCCGTGCAGACCGCCCGCGAAGACCCAGGCACCGGCCGCGCGCAGTTCGTCGTTGAAGGCCTCGACGTCGTGCATGATCCCGGTGAGGGCCTCGGGTCCGGGCGGCGTGCCGCCGGCCGGCTGGACCACGCTGAGCAGGTAGTGCTTCATGACGTCCTCCAAGGCGTCGGGCCCCTGACGGGCTCTGTGTCACCCCTACACGAACGTCGGGGCCGCGACCCGGCACCGCGCGCCGCCGTCATGGAAAAATTCCGGAGGAGTCTTCCCCGGGGCCCTCACCCGCAGCCGCTCGCCGGTGGACCACGGCGGCTCGGGTGCGCCGCCGGCCGTACCGCGGGAGACCACGGAGATCCTGGCGGGGGCGTACTGCTCCACGTGCTCCCCGCGGACACGGCACCACAGCCGGTGCGGATGCCGGCGGCGGGCGGCCAGCCGGTCCTATGCCGGAGGCGGGCGGCCAGCCCATGCCATACCGGCGGCGGGCGGCCGCCTGTGCGGGAGCGGCTGCCGGGCCGCTGTCCCGGGGGAGCCGTCGTCCGGGGTTCGGGGTGCCCGGCCGGGCAGGGCCGGTGCTCAGCCTGCGAAGGGTACCTGTGCCGCGGAGACGGCCCGGCTGCCGTCGGGGTGCGCCCACAGGCCCTGTGCGGCGAGCCGCGGCAGTACTCCCTCGCCGAACCAGTACGCCTCCTCCAGGTGCGGGTAGCCGGAGAGGACGAACTCGTCGATGCCGAGGGCGTGGTACTCCTTGACTCGCTCGGCGACCTCGTCGTGGCTGCCGACCAGGGCCGTGCCCGCCCCGCCGCGCACCAGCCCGATGCCGGCCCACAGGTTGGGGTGGATCTCCAGGCTGTCCCGGCTGCCGCCGTGCAGGGCGAGCATGCGCCGCTGGCCCTCCGACTCGCTGCGGGCGAGGCCCGTCTGGACGGCCCGTACGGTCTCCGGGTCGAAGCCGTCGAGCAGCCGGTCCGCCTCCGCCCAGGCCTGCCGTGCGGTGTCCCGGGTGATGACGTGCAGCCGGATGCCGAAGCGGAGGGTACGGCCGTGCTCCGCGGCCAGCTTCCGGATCCAGGCGATCTTCCCGGCGACCTGCGCCGGTGGTTCGCCCCAGGTCAGGTACACGTCGGCGTACCGGGCCGCGACCTCACCGGCGGCGGGCGAGGAGCCGCCGAAGTACACCTCGGGCACCGGGTCGGGCACCCGGCTGAGCTTCGCCCCTTCCACCCGCAGGTGCTCCCCGTCCAGGTCGACGCTCTTGCCGTCCCACAACTGCCGCACGATGTGCAGGAACTCGCCGGTACGGCGGTAACGGGCGTCCTTGTCGAGGAAGTCGCCGTAGGCCCGCTGCTCGTGGCTCTCGCCGCCGGTGACGACGTTGAGGAGCAGCCGTCCGCCGCTCTGGCGCTGGAAGGTGGACGCCATCTGGGCGGCGAGCGTCGGGGAGACCGAGCCGGGCCGGAAGGCGACCAGGAACTTCAGCCGTTCGGAGTTCTGGCTGACCATGGCGGTGGTCAGCCACGCGTCCTCGCACCAGGCGCCGGTCGGGGTGAGCGCGCCGGTGAAGCCGAGGTCCTCGGCGGCGCGGGCGATCTGGCTCAGGTAGGCGACCGTGGGCGGCCGGTCCCGGCCGGAGGCGGTCGCCGGGGTGCCGTGGCCGCCGCCGACGACATGGCGGCTGTCGCCGTTGGTGGGCAGGAACCAGTGGAAGGTGAGGGACACGAGGGGTCTCCGATCAGAGCAGGCCGTGCCGGGGCGGCCGGGTTCCGTTGAGCACGTACCGGCCGATGTGCTGGATCTTCCAGCGGACGGGGTCGTGCAGCGTGTGGGTGCGGGCGTCCCGCCAGTGGCGGTGCAGGTTGAGGGAGTCGAGGGCCGCGCGGGTGCCGGCCACCTCGAACAGGGCGCTCGCCACCTCCACCGCGGCCTGCGCGGCCCGCACCTTGGCGGCGGCGACCGCGATGGACGCCTCGGCCGCGGAGTCGTCGGTGAGGCGGGCGCGGGCCGCGTCGACGGCTCGGGCGGCCTCGCGCAGCAGTGCCTCGGCGGCCCGTAGTTCGAGGGCGAGTTCACCGAAGCGCTGGACGAGCAGCGGGTCCTCGGCTGCGGTCCCCGTTCCGCTCTCGAACCAGGGGCGGCTCATGGTGCGGACGAACTCCGCCGCCTCCGCCAGAGCTCCGCCGGCGATGCCGGTGTCGATGGCCGCGTGCAGCAACTGGGCGATGGCGCCGTGGAGTTGCGGTCCCTCGAAGGTGAGGTGATGGGGCAGGACCCGGTTCGCGGGCACGGGGACCCCGTCGAGGCGGACGGTGCCGCTGGCGGTCGTCCGCTGTCCCATGCCGTCCCAGTCGTCGACGACGGCGAGGCCGGGGGCGTCCCGGGGGACGTAGGCGACGTACAGCTTGTCGTCCTCGGCGCGGGCCAGCACCGGGATCCAGTCGGCGAACAGGGCGCCGGTGCTGTAGTGCTTGACGCCCCGCAGGACGTACGACCCGTCCGGACGGGGGTGCAGGCGGGTGCGGATGTCCTGGACGTGCCGGGTGCCGGCCTCGGACTGGGCGTTGCCGAAGCGGCGGCCGGCGAGCAGCTCCGCGAAGAAGAACCGCCGCTGCTCGTCGGTGCCCTGACGCCGGATCACATTGACGTACACGAAGTGGCTCTGCGGGATCTGGGCGAGGCTGCCGTCGGCGGAGCCGAGCAGCCGGAAGATCTCCGCGAGGGTCCGGGCGCTGACGTCCGCGCCGCCGTGCTCGGCGGGCACGGTGACGGCCAGCAGGCCGGACGCGGAGAGCCGGTCCAGTTCGGCGCGCGGGAGCCGGCGCTCGGCGTCCCGTCCGGCGGCCCCGGCGCGGAACTCGCCGGCCAGGGCCTCGGCGACGGCGAGCGCCTCCGCCTCGTCGGCGATGACGTGTGCGGTCATGGGGGTCAGCCCGCCGCCGCCAGCACCGGGGTGCGGCCCAGCGCGGCGGCGAACTGGTCCACCACCTGCCCCAGGGCCCGCTCGGTGGCGGGCGCGACGGCCACCGAGCCGTCCTCCCGTACGGTGATGTCCTTGTCGAGGGTGAACCAGCCCTGGACTATGTGCGCGGCACCCATGGAGTTGAGCACCGGGCGCAGGGCGTAGTCGATGGCGAGGACATGGGCGGTGGAGCCGCCGGTGGCGAGCGGCAGCACGGTCTTGCCGGTGAGCGCGTACTGCGGGAGCAGGTCCAGCAGCGCCTTGAGGACGCCGGAGTAGGACGCCTTGTAGACGGGTGTGCCGACCACGACACCGTCGGCGCGGGCGAACAGCTCGGTGGCCTCGACGATGGCGGGGTGCCGGAAGTCGGCGCCGAGCAGGGCCTCGGGCGGCACGGTGCGGACGTCGAGCGGGATCACCTCGTGGCCCCGGGCCGTGAGCCGCTGGTCCAGGTGGCGCAGCAGGCGGCCGGTGCGCGAGGAGGCGGAGGGGCTGCCGGAGACGGACAGGACGGTGGCCATGCGTGCCTCGTTTCTGGGGTGCGCCGGGCGCCCGCGCGGGGGCGGGCGCCCGGAGGGGAGGTCGGTCAGGAGTACCAGGTGGGTTCGGGCAGTTCGCCTTCGAGGACCCAGCGGCCGACCTCGCGGCGCTTGTAGGCGACCGGGTCGTGCAGGGTGTGCGTGCGGACGTTGCGCCAGAAGCGGTCGAGTCCCTCGGCGGCGGCGGTGGAGCGGGCGCCGGTGACCTCGAAGATGCGGGTGGTGATCTCCAGGGCGACGTCCGTGGCGCGGGCCTTGACCGCGGCGACCCGGACCTCGAACTCGCCGCGGCTTTGCTCGGTGACGGCGTCGGGGTCGTCGTGCAGCGTCCGGCCCTCGGCGGCGACGGCGTCGGCGAGCGCCTCGGCCGCCCAGAGCTTGGCGGTGAGGTCGCCGTAGGTGTCGATGACGTACGGCTCGTCGACCGCCCGCTCGTGGCCGCCGTGCAGCCAGGGCCGGGTCTTGGTACGGGTGTAGGTGGCGGCCGTCTCCAGCGCGCCGGCCGCGATGCCGAGGTAGAAGTTGACGAAGACGAGCTGGATGGTGGGCACGTTGAGGGTGTTGTAGACGCGCGGCCGGAACCGCTTGTCGACGTACCCGGCGGCCGAGGACCACGGGGTACGGACGCCGTCGAGGGTGACGCCGCCGCTCTCCGTGAGCCGCTGGCCGATGTTGTCCCAGTCGTCGTGGAAGGCGAGCCCGTCGCTGCCGGAGGGAACGATGGCGAAGACGTGCTGGTCGGTGCCCCGCAGGACGCCTTCCAGGACCGTGACGTCGGAGACCTTGCTGCCGGTGGAGAAGGACTTGCGGCCGGTGAAGACCAGGTCGTCGCCGTCCTCGGTGACGGTGACGTCCTCGTCGCGCGGGTTGACGGCCCCGCCGAAGAACCAGCGGTTGCGGGAGGCCTCGGCCTCCACGTGCTCCCACTGTTCGCGGGTGCCGACCAGACGGGCGGCCCAGAACCACAGGTAGTGGTAGCCGAGGAGCTGGCCGATCGACCCATCGGCCTTGGCGACCTCCCGGACGACCCGGTAGGCGGTCGGCCAGTCCTGGCCGGCGCCGCCGTGCTCGGCGGGGCCGAGGAGGGTGACGAGGCCGGAGTCCTTCAGCAGCCGGATCTCGGCGTACGGGGTGGCGCCGGCCCGGTCGCGGGCGGCGGCGTCGGTGGCGAGGACGGCGGCCACCTCGGTGGCGCGGGCGATCCAGTCCTGGGCGGTGCGCGGGGCGGGGCCGGTGGTCCAGTCGGTGTGCGGGACGGTGCTCATGCTGCGGCGACCTCTTTCGCGGTGCGGTGCGGAAGGCGGGGACGGTCAGACGTGCGCGGGCACGGAGTCGGGCCCGTCGGCCGTCTCGGGCAGCCGGGCCTCGAGTTCGCGTACGAGGGGCAGCACGCGCTCGCCGAAGTACTCGACCTCCTCGTGGTAGTGCAGGAAGCCGAGGAGGAAGAGGTCGACGCCGAGCTTCCCGTAGGCGACGATGCGTTCGGCGATCTGCTCGGGGGTACCGATGAGCCCGGTGCGGAAGCCGTCGTTGTACTGGACCAGGTCCTCGAACGTGGAGTCCTGCCACATGCCCTTGCCGTCGGACGTGGACCGTCCGGCCTGGCGTACGGCCGCGCCGAAGCCCTCGACCGCCTCGGTGTCCGCCCCGGCGACGATCTCGCGCAGGGTCTCGCGGGCCTCGGCCTCGGTGTCGCGGGCGATGAGGAAGGCGTTGAGCCCGAACTTCGGTGCCCGGCGGCCGGCTTCGGCGGCGGACGCCCGGACGTCCCGGAGCTGTTCGGTGACCCCGTCGAAGTCCTTGCCGTTGGAGAAGTACCAGTCGGAGACGCGGCCGGCCATCCGCCGGGCGGCGGTGGAGTTGCCGCCCTGGAAGATCTCGGGGTGCGGACGTTCCGGGGTGTTGAGCGGCTTGGGCTTGAGGGAGAAGTCGCGCAGCCGGTAGAAGTCACCGGCGAGTTCGGCGTGGTCCTCGGTCCAGATCCTGCGCAGGGCGGTGATGAACTCCTCGGAGCGGCGGTAGCGTTCGTCGTGCTCCAGCCAGGGCTCGCCGAGCGCCGTGAACTCGTCCTTGAACCAGCCGGAGACGACGTTGACGGCGAAGCGGCCGTGGGACAGGTGGTCGGCGGTGGCGCCGAGTTTGGCGAGGACCCCCGGGTGCCACAGGCCGGGGTGGACGGCGGCGATCACCTTCAGCCGCTCGGTGGCCAGCAGCAGGGCGAGGCTGAAGCTGGTCGACTCGTGCTGGTACTCGGCGCCGTAACTGGCCATGTACCGGACCTGGCTGAGCGCGTACTCGAATCCGTTGTTCTCGGCGAGCACGGCGAGCCGGCGGTTGTAGTCGTATCCCCAGTCGGTGCGCTGTTCGATCGTGCTGGTGACGAGTCCCCCACTGACGTTGGGGACCCAGTAGGCGAATTTCACGGGCGCTGCGGGCATGCGGAACTCCTGTTGCGGGGAATGCGCGAGGACTTTCGGGCACACGGAATTCCGAGCGGGAAAGGGGCGGGAATTGGGGCGTGCCGGAGACGTCCGGTGGGGCGGGAGAGACGCGGCGGATCAGGCCGCGGGGCAACAGGAGGCGCTGGAGACGCGCGCGAGGTCGACATGGCGTCGCCGCGTGAGGTCCAGTCGCATCGTCATGCCGTCGATCGTGGCAGCAGCCGGATATGGCCGTCAAGGTAAACCCGACCGGTCTCGTATCGCGGACCATTGAATTTAACGAGGGCGTGACAGGAAAACCCTTGAACCGGCCGCCGTCGACCGCGCATTCTGCGGCGGTGCGGACCGAACAGCTAGAATACATCGCGGCCGTGACCCGGCTGGGCTCGCTGCGCCGGGCGGCCGACGAACTGCGCCTGTCGCAGCCGGCGTTGAGCGAGACCGTGCGGAATCTGGAGCGGGAACTCGGCGTCGACCTGCTGGAGCGCAAGCGGTCGGGCGCGACGATGAGCGGGGCGGGCCGGGAGCTGCTGCCGCACATCGTGAGTGTGCTGGAGGCGGTGGACCGGTTGCGGGCGGCGGCCGGTGAGCAGCACCGCATCAGCCGTATGGTGCGCGTCGGCACGGTCAATGCGGCGACCGTGCCGCTCGTGATCCCCGTGCTGCGGGAGTTCCGCGCCACGCATCCGGTGACCCAGGTGGAGGTGGTGGGCGCCCAGCAGACCGACATCCAGCGCGGGCTGGCGGAGGGCGGCTTCGATCTCGGCCTCGTCAACCATCTGGAGGGCGACGACGTCCCGGCGGGCATGGAGGGCACCGAACTGCTCCGCGGGCGGCCGGTGGTGTGCCTGCGCCCGGACAGCCCGCTGGCGGCGCTGCGGGTGATCGGCGCCGACGACCTGCTCGGTGTCCCGCTGATCGCGATGCGGGCCGGGTATGTGATGCACCGCTATGTGCACCGGCTGCTGGCGGGCCGCAGCGTGGTGTTCTCGTACTCGACCGACGGCGCGGAGATGGGCAAGCTGATGGTCGCGGAGGGGCTCGGGGCGACCGTGCTGCCGGACTTCAGCGTCGCCGGGGACCCGTTGGAGCGGTCCGGCACGATCACGTACCGGCCGCTCGCCGGGGAGAGCACCCGGGTGCTGCTGGTGCTCCAGCGCCGGCGCGCGGAGTCGGTGCCGCAGGCCGCCCAGGACCTGCACACCGCGTTCGTGCGGCGGGCGCGGGAGCTGGCCCGGGAGTGACGGCCGTGCCTCAGGCGCGGCCGTCGTCCTCCTGTCCGTCGACGACGACGAGGAAGGCGTCCGACTTGAGGTCCATCACCACGGTGGCCGGTTCGCCCTCGGCGCGCCGGGCCGCCGCGTACTCCTCCGCCGGCCACGATCCCCGCGGAGACCCTGCGGGGAAACGCTCCAACACCTTGGCGCTCATCACGGCGGCCACCTCCTGCGTCGCTGACCCGAACGGAATGTACATGTTGTACCGCTTCTGTTGCCCCGGATCAGCGCAGGCATGTCACCGCATCTCGTCCGCCGTCCGTGGCGTCCGCGGCGCCTTGGGCGCGTCGGGGCGCCGGCCGAGCCGGCCCGGCCACCAGGCGAGGCGGCCGATGTCGCGCACCAGGGCCGGCACCAGCAGGGAGCGCACCACCAGCGTGTCGAGCAGGACCCCGGAGGCGGCGATGCACGCGATCCGCGCGAGGAAGGCCGGCGGGATGACCCGGGTGGATCCGGCGCTGCGCGGCAGGAAGGCGGCCTGGTCGTTGGTGGAGACCTCGCCGAGGCGCCCGGCGAACGGTCCCAGGAAGCCGCCGACGGCCAGCCAGACCGGGAGCAGGGCGAACGGGAGGAGCAGGCGGGCGGTGCGGAGGGAAGGGGGCGGCCTCTCCTGGCTCGGAACGGAGGCGGTCAGCTCAATGACCGACCACCTCAATCATCGGGTCATGTGGTTGCCGTGATCGCACGGCGGACACCTGCTGCCGGTCCGAAGGGGCCGGCGGACGCGGGACCGTCCCCGGCGGGCCGGCGGACGCGGCCCGTACCGGGGTCAGCGTATGCGGGAGAGTTCCTCGTTGAGCGCGGTCAGGGAACGCAGCGCCGCCGACAGTTCCTCCGGCGCGAACCGCGACCGGGCCGCCTCCGTCGCCTCCGCGAGCGGCCGGAACTGGCTCCGGGCCGGCGCGCGGGCACCGTCGGCGTAGTACAGGTGGACCACACGCCGGTCGGCGCTCTCCCGGACCCGGCGGACGTGGCCGGCGCGTTCCAGCCGGTCCGGACACGCGGTGACCGCGCCGGAGGTCAGGCCCGGATGCGCGCGCAGACGGCTCGGCGTCATCGGCTCCTCCCCGTCCGGCACGGCCGCCAGGGCCCGGACGTCGGTGGCGTGCAGCCCGTGGGCCCCGGCGAACGCGTGCACCAGCCGGTTGACCCCACCGTTCGTCCGGCGCAGGTGCACGGCGAAGGACCGCAGGTCCGGCGCCGGATCGTGCGGCGGTCCGGCGCGTCGTTCCCGGTCGTCCGCTGTCACCACGTGATCAGCCTATAGAAGGACACGCATCCGCGGACGCGGCACGACGGGAAGGCATGTACCGGGGGGCCACCGACGCGGAGGACCTGGAAGCGATGAACGACGACGACCCGGCGGGCGGTCTCCGCTGTCTGGTGACGGGAGCCACGGGCTACATCGGCGGCCGGCTCGTACCCGAACTGCTCGCGGCCGGGCACCGGGTGCGCTGCCTGGCCCGCTCCCCCGGCAAACTGCGCGACCATCCGTGGGCGGGCGACGCGGAGGTGGTGCGGGGCGACGTCACCGACGCCGCCTCGGTCGCCGAGGCGATGCGGGACATCGACGTGGCCTACTACCTGGTGCACGCGCTGGGCAGCGGCAGCGGCTTCGAGGAGACCGACCGCCGCGCCGCCCGCGTCTTCGGGGAGCAGGCCGAGGCCGCCGGTGTGCGCCGCATCGTGTACCTCGGCGGGCTCGCACCGGCCGGGGTGCCCGAGGACCGGCTCTCCCCGCACCTGAGGAGCCGCACGGAGGTCGGCCGGATCCTGCTGGCCTCGGGCGTGCCGACCGCCGTGCTGCGCGCCGCCGTCATCATCGGCTCGGGATCGGCCTCCTTCGAGATGCTGCGCTACCTCACCGAGCGGCTGCCGGTGATGATCACGCCGAGCTGGGTGAACACCCGGATCCAGCCCGTCGCCGTACGGGACGTGCTGCGTCTGCTGGCCGGCAGCGCGGGCCTGCCGGACGACGTCAACCGCACCTTCGACATCGGCGGGCCGGACATCCTGACCTATCGGGAGATGATGCAGCGGTACGCGCGCGCCGCGGGCCTGCCCCGGCGGCTCATCGTGGCCGTGCCGGTCCTCACCCCCGGCCTGTCCAGCCACTGGGTGGGGCTCGTCACGCCCGTCCCCGCGTCCCTCGCGCGCCCGCTGACCGAGTCGCTGCGCCACGAGGTGATCTGCCACGAGCACGACATCGAGCGGTACGTGCCCGGCCCGCCGGGGCATCCGCTCGGTTTCGACGAGGCGGCACGGCTGGCCCTGCGCCGGGTGCGCGAGGCGCGGGTGACCACCCGCTGGTCGTCCGCCGCCGTGTCCGGCGCGCCCAGCGATCCGCTGCCCACCGACCCCGACTGGGCCGGCGGCAGCCTGTACACCGACCGACGCGAGGCGGCGGTCGACGCCCCGGCGCACGAGCTGTGGCGGGTGATCGAGGGCGTGGGCGGGGAGAACGGCTGGTACTCCTTCCCGCTCGCCTGGAGCCTGCGCGGCTGGCTGGACCGGCTGGTCGGCGGGGTCGGACTGCGCCGCGGCCGGCGGGACGCCCAGCGGCTGCGGGCGGGCGACTCGCTGGACTTCTGGCGGGTGGAGGAGATCGAACCCGGTCACCTGCTGCGGCTGCGGGCGGAGATGCGGCTGCCGGGACTGGCCTGGCTGGAGATGTCCGCGGAACCCGACGGCAACGGGCGCAGCCGGTACCGCCAGCGGGCCCTGTTCCACCCGCACGGGCTGCTCGGCCACGCCTACTGGTGGGGCGTCTCCCCCTTCCACGCCGTGGTCTTCGGCGGGATGGCCCGCAACATCGCGCGGGCGGCGGCCCGGCAGACCTCCGCGTTCCCCCGCTGACACCGCATCCGCCGCGCCCGCCGCGCCGGAACTGCCCAGCGTCCGCATCCCTCGCCCCGGAGCCGCGCCATGTACGTCTCGGTCGTCCTGTTCACCGCCGACCTGCGCCTGTACGACCATCCGCCCCTGCGGGCCGCACTGGAGGGCGCACGTCAGGTCGTCCCGCTGTTCGTACGGGACACCGGAGTGACCGGCGCGGGCTTCGCCACCCCCAACCGGCTGGCGTTCCTCGCCGACTGCCTGCGGGACCTGGACGCGGGCCTGCGCCGACGCGGTGGGCGCCTGGTGGTGCGCTCAGGCGACGTCGTGGAGGAGGTGTGCCGGGTGGCCACCGAGGCGGACGCCGACGAGGTGCACCTGGCGGCCGACGTGAGCGCCTACGCCCACCGGCGGGAACAGCGGCTGCGGCGCGCCCTGGAGGCCGACGGGCGGCGGCTGCACGTCCACGACACCGTGACCACCGTGGTGACACCGGGCGCGGTGACCCCGGCCTCCTCCGACCACTTCGCCGTGTTCACGCCCTACTTCCGGCAGTGGTCGGCGCAGCACGTGCGGGACGTGCGCGACGCGCCGCGCGCGGTCCGCGTCCCGCCGGGCATCGGGTCCGAGGAACTGCCGTCCCGGGCCGCGCTGTCCGGGCTGTCGCCGGGGCTGGCCGAGGGCGGCGAGACGGCGGGCCGCGAACGGCTCGCCGCCTGGCTGCGTTCCGGCGTCGCCGCCTACGAGGACCGGCACGACGACCTGGCCGGGGACGCGACCTCCCGGCTCTCGCCGCACCTGCACTTCGGCACCCTGTCCCCCGTCGAGGTGGTGCGGCGGGCGCGCCTGACGGGCGGGCCGGGCGCGGAGGCGTTCGTACGGCAGATCGCCTGGCGGGACTTCCACCGCCAACTGCTGGCCGCGCGGCCCGCCGCGGCCGGCGCCGACTACCGCACCAAGCACGACCACTGGCGGTCCGAGCGGACGGCGTGGGACGACATCGAGGCGTGGCGCCAGGGCCGCACCGGCTATCCGGTGGTCGACGCGGCGATGCGCCAGTTGCTGCACGAGGGGTGGATGCACAACCGCGCCCGCCTGCTCACGGCGAGCTTCCTCGCCAAGACGCTGTACGTCGACTGGCGCGTCGGCGCCCGGCACTTCCTGCGGCTGCTGGTCGACGGGGACGTGGCCAACAACCAGCTCAACTGGCAGTGGGTGGCGGGCACCGGCACCGACACCCGCCCGAACCGGGTCCTCAACCCCCTCGCCCAGGCCGGGAGGCACGACCCCGACGGCGCGTACGTGCGGCGCTGGGTGCCGGAGCTGCGGGACATCGCGGGCCCGGCGGTGCACGAGCCGTGGAAGCTGGGCGCCGCGGACCGGGCACGCACCGGTGACTACCCGGACCCGGTCATCGGCCTCGCCGAGGGCCTCTCCCGCTTCCGCCAGGCCCGCGCCCGCGACACCGACGACGACTGAGGCACGACGGACCGGCCACCGCCCGCCCACGTCCCGGGCCAGGGCCGGGAACCAGGGACGGCCGCCGAGGTCGGCACCGGCAGCCGAGGTCGGAACCGGGGACCGGGGCCGGCGGCCGGGGACCGGGTCCGGGGCCGACGGCCGGGAACCAGGGACGGCGGCCGAGGTCGGCACCGGCAGCCGAGGCCGGGGACCGGGAACCGGGAACCGGCGGCCGGGGACCGGGAATCGGGGACGGGCCGGGGACCGGGTCCGGGGCCGGGGCCAGCGGCCGGGAACCGGGACGGGCCGGGCACCGGGGACGGTGGCCGGGGGCGGGCACCCCGCTGTCCGGGCCGCTCCGGCCGGCCTCGGGGGCCGGGCTGAACGCCTCGCGGCCCCGCCCGCACCCGGCGCCGCCGGGGCCGCGCCGACGACGGGCGCGGGTGGGCGTCAGTGGGGCGAGGTGGGCGGGGCGCCGGCCGCCGGTCGGACGGGTTCGGCAGCGCCGTAGGCGATGACCAGGGCGGCGAGGGCCTCGGTCAGGGCGGCCGGGCGGAGCATGCCGGGGGCGGGCCGGCCCGCCCAGCCGGGGCCGCCGAGCATCACCAGCGGCTGCGCACGGGCCCCCTTGACGCCCCATTCCATGGCGGCCACGTGCTCGGCGAGCGGCAGGCTCGCGGTGGAGCGGGCCTGCGCCCACAGCACCACGGCGGCCGGGCCCAGCCGCCGTACCGCCGCGACGAGCGCGTCCGCCGGCACCGCCGCACCGAACATGCGGGTCGCGATGCCGAGCTGGCTCAGTGCCGCGTTGAGTGCCTCCAGCGGAAGGGTGTGCTGCTCGCCGGGGACGCAGGCCAGCAGCACGGGGCCCGCACCTGTGGGGCCCGCCGTCGCCACGGGACGGCGGGTGTGACCGCGCAGGGTGGTGGACACCTGCCAGGACAGCAGGTGCTCCACCTCGACGTACCGGTCCCCCGACGACTCCCATCGGCGGCCCACCGCGTGCAGGGTCGGCAGCATCACGTCCTGCCAGGCGGCCACGACGCCGTACCGGTCCACCGCGGCCTCCAGCCGCTCCCCGACGGCCGCCGCGTCGAGCCGGACTGCGGCCCGGGCCAGGCCCCGGCCCTCCTGCCGGGCGGCACCGGGAGACGGGGCGCCGACGGTGGGGGACGGGGCGCCGACGGTGGGAGACGGGGCGCCGGCGGCGGGCGCCGCGGGGTCGGCCGGGGCGGCGAGGGCAGGCGGCGCGGCGGCGGGCGGCGCGGCGGCGGGGGTGGGCGCGCCGTCGGCCGGGGGGCGGGGGGCCGCCGGGTACGCCCGCTCTTTCGCGGCCCGGGCGGCGTCGGCGGGCGGCACCCCGGACGCGGTCAGCCGGCACATCGTCTCCAGCATGGTCACGTCCCGGGGCGTCCACCGGCGGTGCCGGCCGTCGACGCGGGCGGCGGGTCCCATTCCGTAACGGCGGTCCCAGGACCGCAGGGTGGTGGGCGAGACGCCCAGCCGGCGGGCCAGCGCGCCGGTGGTCAGCCCCGGCTCCGCGGCCCCGGCGGAGCCGGCCCGGCCGCTCTCCGGCACCCGGCCGCTCCCCGGCATCCCCGCAGGGTCGGTCGCCTTCATACGACGACCCTACGACAGTGATACGACGCAGAACCGATGCAAGTTGTCCCGCCGGTCCGCGGACTCGCACGATGAACGCCCGGAGCGCGCCCCGGAACACGCGGTGCGCAGGGACGTCACGGCCGGTCCGGCCCACTCGTCCCGTCCGACGCGAAGGAGCCGTCGTCATGAGCCCGTATTCGACCGCCGTCGCGCCCCGTACCGCCGCCCCGGCCGACCGGCCCGCCGGCCCGCCGCCGTGGCCGCCCGCCGGGGAGCAGTTCACCGACGAGGAACTCGCACGCGGCCTGACGGCCGGTGACGAGGCCTGCCTCGCCGCCGTCCACCGCCGCTGGGCGGGGCTGGTGCACTCGCTGGCGTGGCGCACGCTGGGCGACGCCGCGGAGGCCGAGGACGTCACCCAGCAGGTGTTTCTCGGCGTCTGGCGGGGCCGCGCCGGTTTCCGGCCCGAGCGCGGGACGGTGGCCGGATGGATCGTCGGCATCACCCGCCGCAAGATCGCCGATGCCCTCTCCGCCCGCACGCGCCGCGTCGAGCTGGTCGCGGCGGCGGGCGCGGCCCTGCCGCCGGACGAGTCCGCCGCCGAGCGGCCCGAGGCCGCCCTGGACCGCGTGCTCGTGGGGCACGAACTGGCCCGGCTGCCCGCGCCCCAGCAGCACGTCCTGCGTCTCGCCTACTACGAGGACCTCACCCAGACCCAGATCGCCGAGCGGACCGGGTGGCCGCTGGGCACGGTCAAGAGTTACGCGCGCCGAGGGCTGCATCGCTTGCGCAGCAGTCTGGAACAGCAGGCCGGGTAGGGCGGCGACCGGACCGAACATCTCTGCAATAAAGGGAAAACAGCCGACGAGCATGGCGAACGTGTCGCACAGGGGTGACATGAGGAGTCACCCCGCTTCCGCACGTCAACCCGCGCTCGCCTCCAAGGCGTCGTACTCCTCGCTGATCTCCTTCGCGCCGAACGGCCACACCCGTTCCCGCCACGCCCAGACCAGGAAGGCCGCGCAGCCGAGGGCGAGCCAGGCGAGCGACCACTCGACGGGGCGGCGGCCCGGGGAGTTGCGGTCGGCGTATGCGTAGATCACGCACCAGCCGGCGAAGGCGATGACGGCCGGCAGCGGATAGAGCCCCATCCGGTACGGGCGGTGCAGGTCCGGCTGCCGGCGGCGCAGGACGCTCAGCGCGACGATCTGGGCGAGCGCCTGGACGATGACCATCACGGTGGTGAGCAACTGGATGAGGGTCAGCAGGTCCGTATGACGGCCGATCAGGAAGCCGACGGAGGTGATCACGCCCATCGTCGCGAGACCGAGCGCGGGGAAGCGGTGCCGGGGATGGAGTCGCGCGTACGGCCGGAAGAAGGCGCCGTCGCGGGCCGCGTCGCAGGGCACCCGTGAGCCGCCCAGCAGCCCGGTGAACACGGAGGCGAACGCGGTGACCAGGATGAGCACGGTCACCGCGTCGGCGGCGCCGCTGCCCCACGTCTCCTCCAGCACCGCGGAGGCGACCGAGGTGGAGGCGATGTCGTGGGGGTCGGTCATCCGGTGCCAGTCGACGACGCCGAGGGTGCCGATCTGGAGCAGCAGGTAGATCGCCATGATGCCGAGGATCGACAGGACGATGGAGCGCGGCAGGGTGCGGCCCGGGTCCTTGACCTCGGCGCCCAGGTAGGCGGTGGTGTTGTAGCCGAGGTAGTCGTAGACGCCGATGGTCAGGCCGGCGGCGAAGCCCGGCCAGAAGTGACCGCTCGTCGGGTCGAAGGCGTGCGCCGGGTAGGTGAAGGCGAGGTGCGGGCTGAAACCGGTCGCGGCGGCGGTGATCACCAGGACCACCGAGGCGATCATCACGGCCCACATGACGAGCGTGATGCGGGCGATGTGCTCGATGCCGCGCCAGAGCAGCAGGACCACCAGGGCGATGACGCCGAGGCCGGTCAGATCGCCGGCGGTCCGTCCGAGGCCGGGGGCGAGATAGCCCAGGTACTGCACGAAGCCGACCATGCCCGTGGACAGGATCAGCGGGATGAACAGCATCGCCGTCCACACGAACAGGAACGGCACGAGGCGGCCGGTGCGGTACTGGAAGGCCTGGCGCAGATACACGTAACTGCCGCCGGAGCCGGGCATGGAGGCGCCCAGCTCCGCCCAGACCAGCCCGTCGCACAGCGCCAGGACCGCACCCGCGACGAACCCGGTGACCGCCTGGGGGCCGCCGAACGCGGCGACCATCAGCGGGATCGTCACGAACGGTCCGATGCCGCACATCTGGCTCATGTTGATCGCCGTGGCCTGCAACAGGCCGACGCGACGGACGAAACCACCCGTGGGTGGCGGGCTGCCGGACATGGGGACTCCTGACGCCACGGGAACACGCCGCACCCGGCGGGGCCGACGGGCCGACAAAGTTAAGGAGCCTTACGAGAGGCGTCAAGTATGCGCCGGGCATGCACGAGAATGGTGTGATGCCCGCCAGTGACGTCACGGAGCCGCAGGACCAGCCCTGGAGCCGCCGGCGCCTGCGCAGCGCCAACGAACGGCTGCTCCTGGACCGGCTGCGCGCCCTCGGTGCCGCTTCACGCGCCCAACTGGCCCGCGACACCGGCCTGTCGAAGCCGACGGTCTCCAGCGCGCTGGCCTCGCTGGAGTCGGCCGGCCTGGTGCGCGAGGCCGGCACGCACACCCCCGAGCGCGGTCGCACCGCCGTGCTGTACGCCCCCGACCCGGCCGCCGGGTACGCGCTCGGCGTGGACATCGGCCGGGGCCGGCTGCGCGTGGCGGTGGCCGACCTGGACGGCGCGGTCGTCGCACGGACCGACGTGCGCAACCCGGCCCGTACCTCCGCCGCCCTGGCCGCCCTCGTCGTGGACACCGCCCGCCTGGCGATCGCGCGGTCGGGCGCGGACCCGGCCGAGGTGGCGCACGGGGTGCTCGGCACGCCCGGGGTGTACGACGAGCGGCACCGGCGGGTCCGGTACGCGACGCATCTGCCGGGCTGGGGGCGCGCGGGCCTCGTGGACCGGATGCGCGAGGAACTGGGCGTCCCGCTCGAGGTGCACAACGACGCCAATCTGGCCGCGCTCGGCGAGTACGCGTACGGCGCCGGCGCGGGCAGCCGGCTCTTCGCATACCTCCTGATAGGCACCGGCCTCGGCATGGGTGTCGTCAGCGAGGGGCGGCTGTTCACCGGCGCGCACGGGCTGGCCGGCGAGATAGGCTTCCTGCCCTGGCCCGGCCGCGGAAAACCGCAGCGGCTGGAGGACGCGGTGGCCGGGGTGGCCGTGGTCGAGTCCGCCCGGCGGTTCGGGATGAGCGGCCGGCCGACGGCGAAGGCCGTGTTCGACGCGGCCCGGCAGGGGCAGCCGGCCGCCGTGCGGGCCGTGGAGCTGGAGGCCGAGCGGATCGCGCACACGGTGGCGTCCGCCGCCGCCGTACTCGACCCGGACCTCGTCGTCCTCGGCGGCGGGCTCGGCCACAGCGCCGGGCTGCTGCTCCGGCCGGTCCGTGAGCGGCTGCGCACGCTCACCCCGCTGCGCCCGCGGATAGCGCCGAGCCGGCTCGGCACGGACGCGGTGCTGCTCGGCGCGGTGGCCACGGCGCTGGACACGGCCCGGAACGTGGTGTTCGAACGCCGGACGGCCGGAACCTGACCCGTTCAACGCCCACGACGGCGAGGGTCGTTGACAGGACCCGGAGGCCGCCCTAGCGTGACCGGCGTTTGTAAAGTTTCCTAACTTTACGAGGCTGGAGTCCGCCGTGTTCCCTCGCACCGCCCGCCGGCTTCCCAGGGCCGTCGCGCTGCTCGCCCTGGCCGGCACCGTCACCGCCGGCGCCTGGGCCGGCCCTCGGGACAGGACGGACCCCGAACCCCACCGGTCCGCCCGGATCACGCACGTGCCCGCCGCCGCCGGCACCAGCACCCCGCTCGCCGGCTACGCCGTCCGGTCCACGGCGCAGGTGACCGACTCCGCGGCGGCCGTCTCCTCCCCCGGCTACCCGGCTGCGGGCTGGTACCGGACGGGCCCCCGCGCCACCGTGCTGGCCGCGCTGCTGGCGAACGGCGTGTACGCCGACCCGTTCCGCTCCACCAACCAGCAGAAGATGGCGAGGGCCGACTTTCAGGTCCCCTGGTGGTACCGCTCCGACTTCACCGTCGAGGACACCGCGCGGCGCACCTTCCTGGACTTCAGCGGGGTCGTCTCGGCGGCCGACGTCTACGTGAACGGCCGGCGGGTGGCCGAGGCCGCGGATGTCACCGGCGCCTACACCCGCCACGAACTGGACATCACCCCGCTGGTCGGGTCCGGCACGAACACGGTGGCCTTCCGGGTCCGGCCCAACGACCCGAACAGCGACCTCACCATGGGCTGGCTCGACTGGCTGCAGCCCCCGCCCGACCGGAACATGGGCCTCGTCCGTGACGTCCTGGTCCGGCGGGGCGGCCCGGTCGCCCTGCGTGACGCGCACGTGGTGACGGAGCTGGCCGTGCCGTCGCTGGCCACGGCCCGCCTGACGGTGAAGGCCCGGGCGCGCAACGACTCCGGCACGCCGGTGACCGCCGAGATCTCCGGCAGCGTCGCCGGCACGCGCCTCACCCGTACCGTGCCGCTCGCCGCCCACGAGACGAGGACCGTCACCTTCACCCCCGAGGACACCCCGGGCCTGCGCCTCACCGCGCCGAAGGTGTGGTGGCCGGCCGGGATGGGCGGGCAGCCGCTGTACGACCTCGCCCTGACCGCGTCCGTCGCCGGCACGGTCTCGGACACCGCCGCCGAGACCTTCGGCATCCGGGACGTGCGGGCCCCGTTGAACGCGGACGGCGCCCGGCAGTACCGGATCAACGGCCGCAGGCTGCTGGTCCGGGGCGGCGGCTGGTCCCCGGACGAGTTCCTGCGCTGGGACCGCGCCTACGCCGAGGACCGGCTGAAGTACGCCGTCGACCTCGGCCTGAACACCCTCCGCCTGGAGGGTCATCTGGAGCCGGACGAGTTCTTCGCCCTGGCCGACCGCTACGGCGTCCTCACCCTGCCGGGCTGGGAGTGCTGCGACAAGTGGGAGGGCGACGTCAACCCCAGCGGGTCCGGGAAGAAGTGGACCGACGCCGACCATCTCGTCGCCAGGGCGTCCATGGCCGCCGAGGCCGCCCGGCTGCGCGACCATCCCAGCGTCCTGTCCTTCCTGATCGGCAGCGACTCCGCCCCCGACGCGACCATCGAGCGGGAGTATCTCGACGCCCTGAGGGCCGCCGACTTCACCGCCCCGGTCGTGCCCGCCGCCTCCGACGACTCCACCCCGCAGCTCGGCCGTTCCGGCATGAAGATGAGCGGCCCGTACGACTGGGTGCCGCCCGGCTACTGGTACGCCAAACGCGAGGGCGGAGCCACCGGCTTCAACTCCGAGACCAGCGCGGGCCCGAGCATCCCCACCCTGGACACCCTGCGCCGGATGCTGACACCCGCCGAACTCGACACCCTCTGGCGGGATCCGGATGCCCGGCAGTACCACCGCTCACCGTCCGCCACCTTCGGCACCCTCGCCCTCTACGACCACGCCCTGGCCGGCCGTTACGGCGCCCCCACGGGCCTCACCGACTACGTCCGCAAGGCCCAGCTCACCCAGTACGAGAACGTCCGCGCCCAGTTCGAGGCGTACGGGCGCAACGCCACGGACGCCGAGGAACCCGCCACCGGGGTCGTGCACTGGATGTTCAACAGCGGCTGGACGTCCCTGCACTGGCAGTTGACGGACCGCTACCTCGATCAGAACGGCGCCTACTTCGGGGCGAAGAAGGCGAACGAACCGCTGCACGCGCAGTACTCCTACGACGACCGGTCGGTCGTCGTGGTGAACAACCGGCACACCGGGGAGCACGGTCTCACCGTGCGGGCCACGCTCTTCGACCCGGACGGCACACGCAGGTGGGACAGGACCGTCACCGGGACGGCCGTCGACGGCGACGGCGCCCGCACGACCGCCCTCACCCTGCCGGCCTCGGTGAGCGGTCCCGCGCGCACCCATCTGCTCCGGCTGGTGCTCACCGACGCCGGGGGCACGGAGGTGAGCCGGAACGTGTACTGGCTCTCCACCGTGCCGGACACCCTCGACTGGGACGACACCGACTGGTACCACACCCCGACCACGGGATACGCCGACCTCGGCGGGCTCACCTCGATGGGGCGGGTGCCGGTGACGGCGACGGCGGTCACCCGCTCGGCGGGAGGCACCTCGACCACGACGGTGACCCTGCGGAACGCCGGGACCGGTAGGACCCCGGCGCTGTTCACGGACGTCCGTGTCGTGGACGCGCAGGACCGGCCGGTGCTGCCGGTGCGCTGGTCGGACAACGAGGTGAGCCTGTGGCCCGGCGAGGAACTGACCCTGACCGCCACCTACCGGACCGGCGATCTGCGCGGATCGGCGCCACGGGTGCGGGTCTCCGGCTGGAACGCGCCGGAGCGGACGGTGCCGTCCGCCTGACGCGCCCCGTTCCCCGGCTCAGCCGACCTGGAGCGCGGTGTCGTCCACGACGAACGACGTCTGGTACTTGGAGCCCTCGGTGCCGGTGAACCTCAGGGTGACGGTCTGCCCGGCGTAGCCGCCGAGGTCGAAGGTGCGCTGGGTGTACCCGGACGCGGCGTCGAGGTTGGAATAGGCCGCCAGGGTGGCGAGGACCGTGCCCGAACCGTTCACGACCTGGACCTTCAGGGTGTCGTAGGCCGTGCTGGTGGTGGTCTCCGCCGTGTCGACGTGCAGGGCGAAGCCGAGCGTGGCCGGGCAGCCGGACGGGATGGTCACCGACTGGGCGAGCGTGTCGGTGGTGGCGGTGCCGTTTCCGTCGAGCCAGGCGTAGTACGAGCCGGAACGGGCCTTCTCACCGGTCGAGTTGGTGATGACACCGCTCGTGGCGCTCCACACCGTGCTGCCGGACTCGAAGCCGCTGTTGCCGAGGAGCTGGGCGGCGGTGCAGGACGTCGAGCCGCCGCCGGTGCCGCCGCCGCCCGCGCCGGACAGCCACGCGGTGGCGTTGAGGGCGAGGGCCGCGTCGGTGGCGCCGGAGTCGTTCCAGCCGTCGTACAGGGTGTTGCCGGACTGGCCGGTGCCGTCGTCGATCGGGGAGCTGTCTCCCCAGAACGCGACCCGGCCGCTGCCGAAGGTGCTGGTGGCGAAGAACGCGCCGGTGTTGCCGGAGTAACCGGTGCGGTACAGCAGGCCCTTGACACCGGGGTTGTCGGCGGGCTTGAGCGTGGCGGTCGTCCCGCTGGCGATCAGGCTCTTGGTGACGGTGCCGAAGGAGCCGTGCAGGACCGGGTCGGTGCTGTCGTTGACCGCGGCGGGGTGGTCGGAGCTGATGCTCAGCGAGTCGATGGAGAAGCCGAAGGGGTCGGTTGAGTCGACGCTGTTGTTCGTCATCAGGTCGTTGAAGATCTCGACCGCGTCCTCGCCGTCGTTGTTGCGGTCGGCTCCGGTGTGGTCGGAGATCATGAACAGACCGCCGCCGTTCTTCACGAAATTCATGATCGCCGTCTTCTCTGCGGCCGTGAACAACGTGTTCGGTTCCGGCAGGACCAGCGTGTCGACGTTGGACAGGTCGGTCGCGGACGTGCCGCCGTAGCTGAGGGCGGAGCCCTGCGGCAGCGTCTTCAGGCTGTAGGAGCCGGTCTTCTCCAGCGCGACGCCCCACGAGGACAGGGCGCCGGTCCAGTCGGTCTCGGCGGACGGGGAGGAGTCCTGGCCGAGCGGGTCGGGCTGGCTGGTGGAGATGATCCAGTCGGCGTTGCCGGCCGTCTCGGCGTGGGCGTTGTCGAACAGGATGCGGTGCTGGGCCGCCGCATGGGCGGGGGCCCCGGTGCCGAGCTGGAAGGCGGCTCCGCCGAGGAGCAGCCCGAGGCCGGCCAGGGCGGTGGTGAGTCTGCGGCGGGAACTCCTGGTTCCGGGCATCCGGCGAACCTCCGTGTGGGGTGGGGAGAGGCGGTGCGGGCGCGGTCTGCGCGCGTAGAGCCTGGTCGAGAGTTCTACACGCGTCGATTGATTGAAAGGTACATGGCATTAAGGGGCGGTGAACAGAGGCGCCCCGCACACCGAGGGACCCGGCGGGATCGAGTGGCCGGCCGGATCGTTTCGGCGGCGGGTGGGGGTGGGGTGGCCGTGCCGTGCCGGGCCGGACCGGACCGGGGCTCGGTCAGGCGGCGGGGGTGCGGCTGCGCCGGAACGGGACCGGACCCGGCCGGTGGGTCAGACTCCGTAGAGGTAGGGCGTCGTGGTGCTCAGCGCGTGGAGGCCGAGACGTGCCAGGATCGGGCGGCTCAGGGGTGAGGCGTCGACCTGGAGGTAGCGGTAGCCCTGGGCGGCGGCGACGCGGGCCCGGTGGGCCACCAGGGCCCGGTAGACGCCCCGGCCCCGCCAGGCCTCGACGGTACCGCCGCCCCACAGCCCGGCGAACCGGGTGCCGGGCACCAGTTCCGTGCGGGCGGCGCCGACGGGCTCCGCCCCGGCCAGCGCGACCACGGCGACGAGCGTGCCGGGGTCGGCGGCCAGCCGTGCGAGCAGCCGGTGCCGAAGCCGGGTGCCGTCGGTGCCGAAGGCCCTCTCGTGGACGTCCACCACGAGGTCCACGCCGGCCGGATCGGTGGCCCGCACCAACCGGACACCGGCAGGGGGCTCGGCGGCCGACACCGGCCCGGCGGCCTCGCCGATCATCAGCGTCTCCTCCGGCTCGGCCCGAAAGCCGGCGGCGAGGAGCCGGTCACCGAGGTCCGCCGGCTCGTCGTGGCCGTACACCTTCCACTCGAAGTCCCGGCCCAGGCCCGTGAAGCGGTCGATCTGGTCGCGGATCGCCAGGTCGGCGCCCGCCGCGTCCGGCCGGGACCAGAGCACGCCGTTCCACCCTTGCGCGTCGGCGACCTGACGCACGACGGCACCGGCCCGCTCGATCCGGGCCCCGGGCCCGTCGGGGCGGGCGTTCTCGCGCATCTCACGGTCGTACAGGGCGAGCACGGCAGCATGATCCATGCGGCTCACCCCAGCACGAGCGGCTGGACCCGGCAACGGGATTACCGGCCGCCCGGCCGGACGGACGGGGAACGGCGGACGGCGGACGGCGGGTCGGCCGGATTCATCCCGGCAGTCAGACCCTCAACTCCTCTTCGTTTCAGCCGAGTTCGAGGGTGGTGACCCCGAACACGCGCTCCCGGGCGTGGTCGCGGACCGGGCCGGTGTACATGCGGGCGGTCTCGAACGAGGGGCGCAGTCCCGCCTCCTGTGCGAGGGCGACACCGGCCGTGTTCGGCTCGGGCACGTCGATCGCGACCTCACGGCCGACCACGTCGGCGGTCAGGGCGGCGAAGAGAGCCCGGGCGTCGTCGGCGGTGTCGGCGAAGAGGGGGCCGACGCGCAGGGTGTCGTAACCGGGGCGGATCACGCCGTAGCCGGTGAGGCGCCCGCCGTCCTCCCGTACGACGGCACGGTGGCCGGGTGCGGTGAGCCATTCGGCGAGGAACCGCGGGCGGTCCGCGGGACAGCAGGCGCCGTCGTAGGCAGTGAGCGCGGCCAGGTCGGCGGAGGCGGCCGGACGGACGCCGGCGGGTACTCCACCGACGGGGGCGGTGCCGGTGAACCGGATCGTCCGATGGGCGAGTTCGAAGCCGGACTGACGGTAGTTGTCCTGCTGGGCGACGACTCCGTCGAGGCCGACGGTCCGGCTGCCCGCGTGGGCCAGGGCGGTCTTCCAGGTGGTGAGGCCATGTCCGTGGCCGCGCAGGTCGGGGCGGACGAGATAGCAGCCGAGGAAGGCGTAGTCGGGGCCGTAGGTGACGACGGAGACGGCCGACACCGGCTCGCCGTCGATCCGGCCGAGGAAGAAGCCGTCGGGGTCCTGGGCGAAGAACGCGGGTCCGTCGGACAGCCCGGGATTCCAGCCCTCCGCCGCCGCCCATCCGCTGATCACCGGCCAGTCGGCGAGGGTGGCCTGCGTGACGACGAGGTCGTGGGGGGCCGCAGAGGTCATGGGTGTGCTCCGTATCCGTCGGGGAAACCGCCGCACAGCATCCTTCCGGAGCAACGGGGGCCGCGCCACGGGAAGATCAGCCGACGCACGCCAGAGCTGACGCCGACGCCGCTGTGCGAGCGGGGAGTCGGGCCGGGCTGCCGGAATCAGCGCCCTGCGGGTTCGGAGAACGTGGCGTCCCCGCGCGGGGGTCGAGGCATGCCCACGGGGCTGCCCCAGCGGGCCGGCACCCGCCCCGGCGCGCCCGAGTCGCAAGCGCCCGCTCCCCGGCCCCCGCCCCGGCGGGGCCGAGTCACGGACTCCTGGTCGCCGGCCGGTAGCGCGGACGGCACGACCCCGCCGGGCCGGGGCCGGCGGGGCCGTGGGCGCGGTGCGGCCTTAGGCACGCTGGCCCGTAGCGCGCTGCTGACGCAAGCACGGTGCTGACGCAGGCGCGCTGGCCCGTAGCGCGCTGCTGACGCAAGCGCGGCGGGCCGTAGCGCGGTGGGCCATAGCGCGCTGCGTGCCGTAAGCGTGGTCAGGCCCGGGTGCCGTGGGTCAGCCGGTGCCGCCCGGTCGGAAGCGGCGGTACAGGATCACGCCGGTGAGGACGAGCGCGGCGCTGCCGGCCACGGCCGGGGCCGTCATGTCCGCTCCCGTGTGCGCCAGGCTGGACGCCACCGGACGCGGGGTGTTCGGGGCGGGGTGGTGGGCCCGGGGCGCGGCCGGGGGCTTCGGGGTGCGGTGTTCCGGGGCCGGGGTGTGCGGGGGGCGCCGAACCCGGTCGCCGGGACCGTTGACCGACCGGTTGCCCGTCGCCGGATTGCCCACGCCGACCACGTCGACACTGTTGCCGCTGATGTTGACCGGCACGTGGACGGGGAGCTGGAGGCCGTTGCCGGAGATCACGCCGGGCGAGTCGGTGGCGGCGCCCTGCGCGGACGCGCCGCCGGCCGCGGCCGTCTCCTTCCGCGTCCCGGTTCGCTCGTTCGCGCAGGTGTTGCCCGCGGCCGGGTTGAGCAGTCCCACCACGTTCACGGTGTTGCCGCACACGTTCACCGGCACGTGTACGGGGAGCTGGACGGTGTTGCCGGAGATCAGCCCGGGCGAACCGGCCGCGGTGCCCTGGGCGCCGGCCCCGTCGGCCGCGAAGGCGGCGGACACCGGCAGCGCCACGGCCATCGCACCGGACGCGGCGGCGACGGCGAACACACCGTTTCGGGTAGCCCGTCTCATAGTTCCCTGCCTTCCAGACGTGGTCGCGGGCACTCACCCGCACCTCAGGAGAACGCGGACGAACCACCGGAGTTATGGCTCATCGGCCTTTCACCCCATCGAGTGGCACCGATATCGAACCGCGGGCAAAGCCGCTCGGTGACCATCCGGGAGCGCTGGGCGCGCAGGATACGGCGGCGGTCGCCGCCCCGCTCGTCCGGAGGCGAGTGCTCCGGGGCGCGCCTATGGTGATCCGAGGGCGCCGACCCGGTCCGCGGCAGGCGCCCCGGGAGGCGACGATGCTGGCCAAGCTGTCCACGCTCGCCGTGCGGCGCTGCGCGGGTGCCTCGGCCCTCGCCCTGGCACTGCTCGGGGCCGGGCTGCCCGCGGCTGCCGCCGACGGGCCGCAGCCCGACCTGTCCCGGTTCTACCGGCAGAGGGTGACGTGGCAGGCCTGCGACGCGCCGGACATGCCGGACGACCTGCAGTGCGCCAAGGTCACCGTCCCCCTCGACTACGCGCGGCCACGCGCCGGCACCCTGGACGTCGCGCTGGCCCGCTACCGCGCCACCGGGCAGTCCCGGGGCTCGGTGCTGCTCAACTTCGGTGGTCCCGGGGGTGCCGGCATCCCGGAACTGGCCGCGGACGGCCGGCGGTTCATGGACCTGACCAACGGCTACGACGTGGTCACCTTCGATCCGCGCGGCGTCGGCCGCTCCTCCCCCGTAAGCTGCGGCGAGGGCGGTGAGGGAGCCTTCTCCGTGACCGGGGAGGACGCCGGCCTCGGCCGGCCCGCGGAGCTGCTCCGGCAGTTGCGCGAGGCCGCCGACCAGTGCGCCCGGCACTCCGGTCCGGTCCTGCCCCACATAGGCACCGTGAACGCCTCACGCGACCTGGACGTCATCCGCCAGGCGCTCGGTGACAAGAAGCTCGACTACCTCGGTTTCTCCTACGGCACCCGGCTCGGCTCGGTGTACGCGGCGCAGTTCCCGGGCAAGGTCGGCCGGATCGTGCTCGACGGCGTGGACACGCTGACCGAGCCGCTGTCCGAGCAGGGCCTGGCGGGCGCCGAGGGCCAGCAGACCGCGCTGGACGACTTCCTGGACTGGTGTACGGCGGATCTCTCCTGCCCGTTCGGGCAGGACCGGCGGGCGGCCGGGGACGAGGTGGTCCGGCTGGTGCGCTCGCTCGACCGGAACCCGGTGCCCACGGACTTCGGCGGCTCGTTCACCGGCCAGGACCTGGTCGGCGCCATCGGGCAGGCCCTCTACGGCAAGGAGCTGTGGCCCTCGCTGGAGCGCGCGCTGGCCTCGCTGATCGAGGACGGCGACACCCGGCGCGTCCTGGCCTTCTCGTCGGGCGGCATCGACGGGCCCCGCGGCCGGCTCCGCACGGACGGCGGGCTGACCGACGTCCAGGATGTCCCGATGGACAACCTGCCGGCCGCCCTGATGGCGATCAACTGCGCGGACGACCCCGACCGGCCCACCGCGGCGCGCATCACCCGGGACCTTGCGGCTCTGCGGGCCGCGTACGACCGGGCCTCGCCGGTCTTCGGCCGCTACCGGCTCACCCAGCTCCTGCTGTGCTACGGCCGGCCCAGGGGGACCGACTTCATCCGGAACCGGGTCCGGGACGTGCACTCGGCGAAGATGCTGCTGGTGGGCACGCGCGGCGACCCGGCGACGCCGTACCAGTGGACCGTGGAGACGGCCCGGCGGCTCGGCCCGTCGGCCGTGGTCCTCGACAGCAAGGGTGAGGGCCACACCGGCTACGCCTCCTCCGCGTGTGTGCACCGGAAGATCAACGACTTCCTGCTCTACGGCTCGCTGCCCGCGAGCGGCAGTTCCTGTCCGGCGGACGGGGCCGGGGAGACCGGCACCGGGGGCACCGCCGGCTGACCGGTCCGCGCCGTCGGCGGGTGCGGGGTCGGCGCGAACGGGTGACAGGGGCGCTCCTGGGCAACCCCGGGGCCGTCCCGGCCGTCACACTGGGCGGGCGCGCTTCGGCCGCCGTATCCGGAACACGACCGCACAGGGGGCACCGTCATGCAGATCCGCGCCGCCGTCACCGTACCCGCCGCCTCGGTCGCCCTGGCGGCCGTGCTGCTGACCGCACCGCACAGCCAGGCCGCCGCGGGCCACGACCGGCCCACCGCGCCGCACGGCAAGGCCGCCGCAGGGCACGCGGGGCCCGACCGCTGCGCCCGGCAGACGCTGACGGTGCGGGCGAAGGCCGTGGCCGGCGATCCGGCCGTACTGCGGGTCGACGTCACCAACCGCGGCGCCCGCGCCTGCGTCGTCGACCGCGTGCCCACGGTGACCTTCGGGGATCTGGACGGGGCCGCCCTGCCGGTGCCCGAGGGCGGCACCGGCACCTACCGGCTCGCGGCGGGCGGCACGGCCTACGCCGACGTGCGGACCATCGCGGACCCGGCGGACCCCGAGGCCCGCCGGGTGGACACGGTCACCGTGGCCGCGTCGGCCGCGCACGAGGGCCGCTCCTTCAGCGCCGCCCGGCTGGGCACCGGGGCGCGGGTCCTCGTGTGGGAGCCGGTGACGACCTGGTGGCAGCGGTCGGCGGCGGCGGCCGACCGTGCCATCGGGCTCAGCTGAGCACCAGCTCGGGCGTGTACAGGTCCAGCCACTGCGCCAGGTCCAGGGTGCGTTCCAGACCGCGCCGGGCCGCCTGGGTGCTGACCGGTGCGTCGCGGTCGGCTGCCGTGCGGACCCGGTCCCGGTCGACCAGGTCGAAGACCGGGTGCGAGGGCCGGGTGAGCAGGTCCTTGGCCTGTTCCTGGAGGGCGCGGGCGTACTGCGGGTCCTGGGTGGACGGGTACGGGCTCTTCACGCGCTCGTACACCGAGCGCGGCAGGACGTCCGCCGTCGCCTCCCGCAGCAGGCTCTTCTCCCTGCCGTCGAAGGACTTCAGCGCCCACGGGGCGTTGTACACGTACTCGACCAGCCGGTGGTCGCAGAACGGCACCCGGACCTCCAGGCCGACGGCCATGCTCATCCGGTCCTTGCGGTCGAGCAGCATGCGCACGAAGCGGGTGAGGTGGAGGTGGCTGATCTGCCGCATGCGGTACTCGAAGTCACTCTCGCCCTCCAGCCGGTCGATACCGGCGACGGCGGTGCGGTAGCCGTCGCCGACATAGCCCGCCAGGTCCATGGACCTGATGAGGTCGGCGCGCAGCACGTCGGCGTCCTCGCCGAAGTGGCGGCCCATGGTCGCCAGCCAGGGGAAGGTGTCGGCGCGGCGCGCCTCCTCGTCGAAGAACTGGAGGTAACCGCCGAAGACCTCGTCGGCGGACTCGCCGGACAGGGCCACCGTGGACTTCTCCCGGACGGCGCGGAAGAGCAGCAGCAGCGAGGCGTCCATGTCGCCGAGGCCGGCCGGCAGGTCGCGGGCCCGGATGACCTGCTCGCGCACGGCCGGGTCGGCGAGGGACTGGGCGTCCAGGACGATGTCCTGGTGGTCGGTGCCGGCGAGGCGGGCCACGTCGTGCACGAAGGGCGTGTCGGGGGTGCCGCGCAGTTCGTCGGCGACGAAGTGGTCGGCCTGGCCGACGAAGTCGACGGCGAAGCTGCGCACCTTCTCGCCCTGCTCGCCGAGCTGGCGGGCGGCGATCGCGGTCATGGCGGAGGAGTCCAGACCGCCGGAGAGCAGGGTGCAGCGCGGCACGTCGGCGACCAACTGCCGGCGCACGATGTCGTCGAGGAGTGAGCGCACACCGGCGACGGTGGTGTCGCGGTCGTCGGTGTGCGGGCGGGTCTCCAGGCGCCAGTACACGCGGGTGGACAGTCCGGAGCGGTCGACGGTGACGACGGTGCCGGGCTCCACCTCGCGCATGCCGTCCCAGATGGCGTGTCCCGGCGTCTTCACCATGACGAACAGTTCGCGCAGGCCGTCCAGGGTGACGCGGCGCCGGGCCAGCGGGTTGGCGAGGACGGCCTTGGGTTCGGAGCCGAACAGGACGCCGTCGGCGGTGGGGTGGTAGTAGAACGGCTTGATGCCCATACGGTCGCGGATCATGACGAGTTTGTCGTGCCGGCCGTCCCAGACGGCGAACGCGTACATGCCGTTGAGCCGTTCGGCGACCGCGTCGCCCCACTCCAGGTAGCCGTGCAGGACGACCTCGGTGTCGGAGTCGGTGGTGAACCGGTGGCCGCGGTCCCGGAGTTCGCGGCGCAGTTCGGTGAAGTTGTACGCCTCTCCGGAGTAGACCAGGGCGATCGTTCCCCCGGGAGTCGGCAGGGTCATCGGCTGACGGCCGCCGGGGAGGTCGATGATGGCGAGGCGGCGGTGGCCCAGGGCGGCGGGGCCCTCGGTCCAGGTGCCGCGGTCGTCCGGGCCCCGGCAGGCCATCGTCTCGGTCATCGCATGCAATGTGGTGGCCTCGGCGGTCAGGTCGCGGTCGAAGGAGACCCATCCGGTGATGCCGCACATGCGCTACCTCCTGCCTCAGGCTGCCGGTCATCTCCGCGCCGACCTGGTTCTCCTTGGTCGGGGAGGGCGGACCGGCGAACCAGTTGTATCGAGCATCTATATGACGAGCCTCCGTCCTACCCAGGGGGCCGGTCAACGTGGCCGTAACACGGCGCCCCCGCGCGCCCCCACGGTTTCGGCCGCGTTTTGCCTCCGCGAAACCGCGGACGGACGGCCCGCCGGGCCATGACCGTCAGGAACCGGCCACAGGCAAAAACTTCCCCAACCACCGGCACGTCACGGCGTCGCCTCCGCCGACGGCCGTACGACGGGCGCGGTACGGCGGGTACACCGGAGGCCCTCATCAGGCCATGGAGCCTTGGCGCGAGCCCGCGCGCGGACTGTTCGCCCGCGGTGGCGCGGACCGCGATCGTCATGACCCGGATTACCCCGAATGCCGTAAAGGCGAAACCGCCCTATCGTGCTGTCATGGAGCACGCACTGAGTCCCGCGACCCTGACCGAACTGCGGCGCCCGCGGCCCTATCCGGCGGTTTCCGTGCTGACCCCGACGCACCGCCGGGAACGCGGGAGCGGCCAGGACCCGGTCCGGCTGCGCAACATGGTGACCGAGGCGCGCAGACGTCTGGAGTGCGATCCCGGCGTCACCCGGGAGCGGCGCGCCGACGTCGTGGCACAGCTCGACCGCGCGCTGGCCGAGGTGGACCTGACGCACGCCGAGGACGGCCTGGTGATCTTCGCCGCGCCGGGCGAGCACCAGGTCTGGTCGCTGGCCCGGTCCGTCCCCGAGCGGGTGGTGCTCTCGGACACCTTCCTCACCCGCAACCTGGTCGCCGCGCACACGGCCGAGCGGCCCTTCTGGGTGCTGTCCGTCTCCGCGGACCGCGCCACCCTGTGGAGCGGCGGCGCGGACCGGGTCGTCGAGGACCGGTCCGGCGGCTTCCCGCTGACCCGCGACCGGGACAATTTCGACGCCGAACGCCAGCAACGTGTCGGCGATCTGCCGAGCACCTTCCGCGACGAGGACACGCGCCACTTCCTGCGGACGGCCGACACCGCGCTGGGCGCGGTGCTGCGCGGCCGGCCCCGCCCGCTGTACGTCACCGGCGAGCAGGCGGCGCTCGCCCTGCTGGACGAGGCGGGCAGCGTCGCCAGGACGGGTGTGCACGTGCCGCACGGGGGGCTCGCGAACGCCGGCCCCGACGCCGTGTGGCAGGCGGTCCGCCCGATGCTGGAGGCGCGGACGGCCGAGGACGCCGGCTCGGTGGTCCGGGACCTCACCTCGGCGCGCGGCCACCGGACCTTCGCGGCCGGCCTGGACGAGCTGTGGCAGAGCGCCCGGGAGGGCCGGGTCCGGCTGCTGGCCGTGGAGGAGAACTACCGCGCGGCCGTCCGCGATCTGGGCGGCCATCTGGTGCCGGCCGACGCCGCGGATCTCGAGGCCCGCGAGGACATCGTGGACGAGATCGTCGAGCGCTGCCTGGAGACCGGCGCCGACGTCCGCTTCGTCCCCGACGGCGCCCTGGGCGACGCGGACGGCATCGCGGGCGTACTGCGCTACTGACGCCCAGGAGACGCCCAGAACTCCGGCCGCCGCCCAAGGATCAGCCACCGTCAGAGCCCCTGCACGTCGGCGTACGCTACGGCGTGGCCTCGATGAGCACCGTCGAGCACCGACGAGCACCGACAGGCACCGACCGTCGGGAGGGAGCGCGCACATGGGTGACCTGCTGGGGGTGGCGGTACTGGGTGCCGGGCACATGGGGGCCGACCACATACGGCGTCTCGACCGAGTGGTCAGCGGAGCCAGGGTGGCCGCCGTGGCCGATCCCGACCTCATCCGGGCCCGGGAGGCGGCGGCCGGCCTCACCGGCGTCACCGTGCACCCGGACCCGATCGCCGCGCTCGACGCGCCGGGCGTACAGGCGGTCCTCATCGCCTCTCCCGGTCCGGCGCACGAAGAGGCGTTGCTCGGCGCCTTCACCCGCGGGCTGCCGGTGCTGTGCGAGAAACCCATGGTGCCGGACTCCACCGGCGCGCTGCGGGTCATGGAGGCCGAGGCGCGCCTCGGCCGCCGGCTGGCGCAGATCGGCTTCATGCGCCGCTACGACACCGAGTACCGGCGACTGAAGGCACTGCTGGACGGGGGTGGCCTGGGCCGGCCCCTGATGCTGCACTGCACCCACCGCAATGTCTCCTCCCCCGCCGGCTTCACCAGCGCGATGCTGATCAACAGCTCCGTCTCGCACGAGATCGACGCGGCCCGCTGGCTGCTCGGGCAGGAGCTGACGGCGGTCACCGTGCTGCGGCCCACGCCGTCCGCGGGCGCGCCCGGGGACCTGCTCGACCCGCAGTTCGTGCTCTTCGAGACCGAGCGGGGCGCCCTGGTGGACGTCGAGGTCTTCGTGAACTGCGGCTTCGGCTACCAGGTGCGCTGCGAGGCCGTGTGCGAGGCGGGCAGCGCGCGGATCGGTGACGAGCACACCATGGTGGTCACCGCAGGGGGGTGCGCCCGCCAGGAGGTGGCACCGGACTACCTGGTCCGCTTCGCCGACGCCTACGACCGCGAGGTGCAGGCCTGGGTGGACGCGACCCGGCGCGGGGAGGTCACCGGGCCGGGCGCCTGGGACGGCTACGCGGCCTCCGTCGTCGCCGAGGCGGGCGTCCGGGCGCTGGAGACCGGCGCCAGGGTGGCCGTCGATCTCGCCCCGCGCCCCGCCCTGTACGCCGGAGGCGGCCACTGAACCCGGCCTTGTCGCCGCCGTTCGGAGGGATGCCGATCCCAGGAGTTCCCGCACCGGGATGCGAACGGTGGTCGTCGAGGTCCCGGCCCGTGGGGTGAGGCAGGGACGCGGTGAGGTCACAGCCGGGCCGGGGCCGCCCCCGCAGCGCTCCGCCACCGGCTCACACCCCGCCGAACAGCGCGCTCAGGTCCCGTTCCACCACACCGGCCATGTCCTCCCGCCCGCCGGCGACCACCGCGTAGGTGTGCAGCAGGAAGCGGCGCAGCGCCGAGGCCTGGAACTGGAGCAGGGCCATGCCGTGCGGCGAGTGGAACTCCAGGACGGTGCGGCTACGGCCGTACGGCCAGATCTGTACATCGCCGTGGCCGGCCGGGGCGCGCAGCCCCTGGTCGAGCAGGGAGCGGGCGAAGGTCCAGGTGACCTCCTCGCCGTTCAGTGCCGCCTCGGCCGGGAAGTCCACGAAGACGGCGAGGGGATCGTCCGCGGAGTAGCGCAGCGTGGCCGACACCGGCACCTCCCGGTCCTCGGCGGTGATGAGCCGGGCGTGGGCGAGCTGTTCGACGATGATGTCCATGCCATTAAGGAGTCGGCGGAGCGCTGTCGCATGACACCAAATCCGGTCAGAGTTCGGCAGGTACAGGCCCCTGCGTGACAGAAGGGAACAGAGGAGCGTCGAACACACGGCACGGAACGGGGCCGAGCGGGCCGCCTGACTCGATCCGCGTACTCCGCCTACGACTTGGCCGGTGCGGCGCGTACGCTGTTCGTCCGCGCGGACCGGCCGGGGAAGACTCTGACATATGCCGGAAGCACCACCGTATCGTGTGTTGCCGAATCCCTTACAGGGCGTCGCGGGCTGTGTCACAGTCGTAACGGTCCCCCGCCGTCCCCGCCGTACCGTCCCCCCTCATCGGAGTGCGTCATGCCGTCCCCAGTCTCCGCGGACCGCCCAGCCACCCAGCCACCCGGACCCGGCTCGGTCGAGGCACTGATCCGGCAGGCGCGACGGCTCAAGGGCGACGTGGACGCCGTACGGCGGGACACCCGGAGCGACGGAACGGACCCCGAGGAACGCTGGCAGCGCGCCCTGTACGACCTCGCCCTGCACCAGCTCGACGACCTGGACACCCACCTGGCCCAGCTACGGGACGGCCCGGCCCCCGCTCCGGCCGGGCCCGCCGAGGCGCCGCTCCTCCGGCCCGCACCGGTCACCGCCTCGCGCGGCTCGCTGCTCAGCCGGGTCGGCAGCGCCGAGTGGAACCTGCTGACGGACGAGGCGACCTGGTCCGGGGAGCTGTACCAGATCCTCGGCCTCGACCCGGCCCGTCCCGCCCCCACCCTGGACGAACTGCCCGCCCTGGTGCTGGAGGAGGACCGGCCGAAACTCACCGCGATGGTCACGGACTGCCTGATCGACGCCAGGCCGATCGACGGCGAGTTCCGCATCGTACGCCCCGACACCTCCGTACGGACCGTGCACATGATGGGCGAACCCGTACTGGGCCCCGACGGTGGCACCACCTCCATGTGGGCCGTGCTGCGCGACGTCAGCGAACTGCGCCGCGAGCAGCGGACGGTGCGTGAGACCCGTGACTCGCTGCACCGCCACCGCCGGCAGAAGCAGACCGAGCACCGGATCGCGGCCGCATTACAGGAAGCCGTGCTGCCGCCCTGGCGCGGTTCGCTGCGGCTCCCGCGTCAGGGACCGCAGACCCTCGACCTGGCCGCCCACCGGCTGCCGGCCGCGGCCGGCACACCGATCGGCGCGGACTGGTACGACGCGCTGGAACTGTCCGACGGCCGGACGCTGCTCGGCGTCGGCGGCGTGGCCGGACACGGAGTGGCCGTCACCTCGGGCCTGGCGATGCTGCTCGGCGCCGTCCGCGGGATGGCCATGGCCGGCACCGAGCCCGGTGAACTGCTCACCCTGCTCAACCAGTTGATCGACGCGACGGTGCAACCCGCCCTCGGCAGCGCCGTCTGCTGCCGCTACCAGCCCGAGACCCGCACCCTGACCTGGGCCCAGGCGGGACACCCCGCCCCGCTGCTGTACCGCGACGGGACGGGGGGTGCGCTGGACGCACCGGACGGCACCCTCCTCGGCACCTCGGCAGGTGCCGTGTACGGGCAGTCCGCCGTCACCCTGCGGCCGGGCGACCTGCTCCTGCTGCACACCGACGCGCTGCTGCCGGGCCACAGCAGGACGGCGGCCGTGGAACGGCTCCTCGCCCTCGCCCCACGCTTCCGGGCGGCGCGCACCGCGCGGGACTGTGTGCGGACGGTCGTCGAGGAGTTCGGCGGAGCCGGGCGCGAGGACGACGCCTGCGTCCTCGTGGCCAAGGTCGTCGGCTGACCGGTCCGTCCCCCGGACGGCGCCGACTCCCTAAGCGGGGGCGGTGTTGCCGTCCGCCTTGGCCCTCGGCCTGGGCAGGACCAGCCTGATCTCCTCCCGCAGTTCCTGGATCCTCGGGTACTCGGCGTACTGCGCGGTCAGCCGGTACATCTGCCGCAGCCGGTCCCAGGTGCGACGGGAGGAGTTCGAGCCCATCGACATCAGGGCCAGCCGGGCGTACCGGTCGGCCTGTTCGGGGTCGTCGCCGATGAAACAGGCCGAGGCCATGGACAGATGGTCGAAGATCTTCGACCGTTCACGTCCGTCGACGCGCAGGGCGAGAGCCTTCTCGGCGTAGTACCGGGCGTGTGTGGCGGCGCCCGGGTCGAACTCCGCCAGGGAGCGGTAGGCGAGTGCCTGCATGCCGTACAGATCCTCGTCCTTGAAGGTCTGCATCCACTCCGGCTGCTCCACGTCCTGCCCCTCGGAGACGAAGAGGTCCTCCGCCTGTCCGAGTGTCCGGCGCATCGCCTGACCCTTGCCCATCGACGCCTGCGCCCAGGCCTCGATGGTGTGGAACATCGCCTTCGTCCGCGGCTGGAGACGGTCCCCGGCGCCGGACTGGGCGAGCTTCATCAGGTCCAGGGCGTCGTCCGGCCGGCCCAGGTGCACCATCTGCCGGGCCGCCCGCGACAGCGCCTCACCGGCGCGCGGCCGGTCCCCGCCCTCCCTCGCGGCATGGGCGGCGATGACGAAGTACTTCTGCGCCGTGGGCTCCAGGCCGACGTCGTGCGACATCCAGCCCGCGAGCACGGCGAGGTTGGCGGCGACGCCCCACAGGCGCCGCTGGAGGTGCGGCGGATGGCGGTAGGCGAGCATGCCGCCCACCTCGTTGAGCTGGCCCACCACCGCCTTGCGCTGGAGCCCGCCGCCACGGGCCGCGTCCCAGGCGCGGAACACCTCGACCGAGCGCTCCAGCGCCTCGATCTCCTGCCACCCGATGGGGGCGGCCTCGTAGCGGTCGAACCCGGCGGGGTCGGCGTGCAGGGGGTCGTCGAGAACAGGGGCGTCGGCCTTCAGGGCCGGGTCGGTGTGCAGCCACTCGTACATGGCGCTGCTGAGTGTGGATCCCGCGGCGAGCACGGCACCCGCGCCCACCAAGCCGCGTCGGTTGAGCATGAGGTCCATTCCCGTGAATTCGGTGAGGACCGCGGCGGTCCGCTCGGGCGGCCACGGCACACCGTCGGGATGGTCCTTCTTCCCGTCGCCCTGCCGTTTCCCCGCACGCCCGTGCCGTACCAGACCGAGGTCCTCCATGGTCACGACACGGCCGAGACGCTCGGTGAACAGTGCCGCCAGCACCCGCGGCACCGGATCGCGGGGGATCTCCCCCACGTCGATCCACCGCCGCACCCGGGAGGTGTCGGTCGCCAACTGGGGGTGGCCCATGGCCGCCGCCTGCCGGTTGACCAGCCTCGCGAGTTCGCCCTTCGACCAGCCGGCCAGGCCGAACAGGTCCGCAAGGCGGGTGTTGGGTTGTCCGCTCACGTCAAGCCCCCAGGTTCTCGGCTGAGTTGACAGTAGCCCCGTGGAGGTTGCCGGGCGACTATTCGCCAGGGTTCGCCAGGGTCCGCCAGATGGTGTGCCAGTGGGCGTCGGGTGTCAGGTAGGAAAGCGCCACCCCGACCGGTCGCCACCCTCATATGGCGGCCCCATCGCGACATATGACGGGCCCACTCCCCAGGGTGTGTCCGGACGGCCGGGCGGGTGGGCGCACGCTCTCGGGCAGGGCTCGGAGCATGGGTCCGAAGCACGGACCCACAGGCAGGCACCGCAGGCACACGAAGGGATCTGTATCTCCCATGTACGCAGCGTCGTCCTCCGTGTCCGCCCCGCCCCGGCCGCTGCGCTCCCGCCCGGCGGGCGGCGGACCGTACCTCGACCCGGCGGCACGCCCGGGCGTGCCCGTGCTGGGAGCGGGCCGGCCGCGGCGGATCCCGGGCCAGCCCGGGGCGCAACCGCTCAGCGGGAGGCTCGACCTGTCCGGCCCCCAGGGCACGCAGCTACGCGCCGCGATCGCCGCGGTGCACCGGATCTGTCCGGAGTTCGCCCCGGTGCAGGTCCTGCGGCGCAGCGGACGGTCCGTCCTCCTCGTCGGGACGACGGGGCGCAGCACGGCCGTCGCCAAGTGCCTGCTGGACCACTCGCCCGTGTGGGCGGAGCGGAGCCGTCAGGAAATAGCCGCTTACCGCTCGTTCGTCCGGCACCGGCCGCCGGTCCGGGTGCCGAGGCTGATCGCGGCGGACCCGGACAACTGCACCCTGGTGATCGAGCGCATGCCGGGCCGGACGGCGGCGTTCCAGCGGCATCCCGTGGAGGCTCCGCCCCGCGCGGACATCCGGGCCGCGCTCGGCGCGATCTGCCGGGTCAACGGTTGGCGGCCCCCGGCGGGCACCTTCGACATGCCGCTGGACTACGCGGCCCGGATCTCCCGCTATCACGAGCTGGGCCTGCTCACCGACCGCGATCTGGGCGACCTCCAGAAGCTGCTGCACGGCATCGCGCACGAGGTGGGCCGGCACGGGATGCTCCAGTTCTGCCACGGCGACGCCCTGCTGTCGAACGTGCTGCTCTCCCCGGCCGGTCCCGTGCTGGTGGACTGGGAGCACGCGGGCTGGTATCTGCCGGGGTACGACCTCGCGACACTGTGGCTCGTCCTCGGGGACGCGCCGGTGGCCCGGCGGCAGATCGCCCAGATCGCCCAGTCGGCGGGCCCGGCGTCCCGGGACGCCTTCCTGGTGAACCTGATGCTCCTGCTGACCCGGGAGATCCGGACGTACGAGACGGCCGTGCAGCGTTCGATGCACGACCCGGCGCCGGCGGCCCAGGCGGGTGCCCTGACGTCCGGTGAGGAGCAGCGGCTGCTGCTCAGGCGGCTGCACGACGACTGCCAGATGGCCCGCAAGGCCGTCCGGGCGGCGGTCGGCACCCGCTGACCCGGGTGAAGGTCCGCGGTGCGTCCCTCAGCGGCGGCGCGCCGCGGACCTTCGCGCATGTCCGGGCGCGGCGGCCACTGGTCTACGCCAGTGATGCCCCGCAGGCCCGGGCACCATCGCCGCGAAACTCGCCGTAAACCCTTCGTGACGTGGGAAATCACCTTCTGACAGGCATTATTGACGGATCGTCGGCAAGCCGGTACCACTGACCCAGCTCGGCGCCGCACGCCCCGCCACGCTCCGCCCGTCACAGGAGGCCGCATTGCGAGGATCCGCCACCGACCCCACGTCCATGCCCGGTCGCAGACCTCTGCGGCGGACCGCCGTCCCGCTCGCCTCCGCGGCCCTGCTGCTGCCCCTGCTGGGCATGGCCCCCGCCCACCGTGTCACCGACCCCTCGCCGGACCGGCTCCAGCACGCGTTCGCCACCGCGGCGGCCGACTACCACGTGCCGCAGAGCGTCCTGCTGGCCGTCTCCTACCTCCAGTCCCGCTGGGACGGGCACGGGGGCGCGCCCAGCGTCACCGGCGGCTACGGCCCGATGCACCTCACTGACGCCCGGGCCGCGATCGCCGCCTCGGAACACTTCGCCGGGGCGACCGAGGACCCCCGGGGCGACGCCGCACGTACCGCGCTGTTCCCGGCCGCCGGGAAGCCGGCCGCCTCCGCGCTCCCGGCCCGGCTGCGAACCCTGCCGAAGGCGGCGGAGCTGACCGGCATCCCGGCGGGAGAACTGCGCGCCGACGCGGCGGCGAACGTGGCCGGCGGCGCCGCCCTGCTGGCCGCCGCACAGAAGGAGCTGGGCGAGCCGCCGAGCGCCGACCCGGCCGACTGGTACGGCGCGGTGGCCCGGTTCTCCGGCGCCGACGACCAGGCCACCGCGGCGGCGTACGCCGACGACGTGTACGACGTACTGCGGACGGGCGAGGAGCGCACCACCGACGACGGCCAGCGCGTGGTCCTGGCCGCGCAGCCGCGGCTGGCCCCGGACACCGCCCCGCTGCGGCGGGCCGGCCTGCGCACGCTGCCCACGGACGACACCGAGTGCCCGAGGTCGGTTTCCTGCGAATCGGTCCCGGCACCGTACGCGGAGTTCGGGGACAACGACTACGGCAACCACGACCTGGGCGACCGTCCGGCCTCACAGAGCATCAAGTACATCGTCATCCATGACACGGAGGGGGCTTGGGACGGGGTCATGAACCTGATCCAGGACCCGACCTATGTGTCCTGGAACTACACGATCCGCTCCACCGACGGTCTGATCGCCCAGCACGTCAAGGCGAAGGATGTCGCCTGGCACGCGGGCAACTGGTACGTCAACGCGAAGTCGATCGGTATCGAGCACGAGGGCTTCCTCGCCAGCCCGGACGCCTGGTACACGGAGGCGATGTACCGTGCCTCGGCCCGGCTGGTCAGGTACCTGTCCAGGACGTACGACTTCCCGCTGGACCGGCAGCACATCCTGGGCCACGACAACGTGCCGGGACCGACCGCCTCCACCGTCCCGGGCATGCACACGGACCCCGGCCCGTACTGGGACTGGCGGCACTACTTCCAACTGCTGGGCCACCCGTTCCGGCCCACGGCACGCCGGCACTCCCCCGTGGTGACGATCCTGCCGGACTACGACTCCAACCGGCCCACGTACACCGGCTGCACCACCAAGGGCGAGCCCTGCACGGCGCACGGCTCCAGCGAGGTGCGGCTCTACACGGACCACGACACGACCGCCCCGCTGGTCAGGGACATCGGCCTGAGGACGGACCCGACCAACGGGGTGAACGACCTGTCCTCGCGGGTCTCCACCGGCCAGCAGTACGCGGTGGCCGATCGCTGGGGCGACTGGACGGCCATCTGGTACCTGGGGCAGAAGGCCTGGTTCCGGAACCCGCGCGAGGAACCCGCGGCGGTGCCTGCGCGGGGCCTGGTGGTGACCCCGCGGGAGGGCCTGACGAGCGTTCCGGTGTCCGGGCGCGCATACCCGGAGAAGGAGGCCTATCCGGCGGACGTCCCGGCCCAGTCGGTGGTGCCGCTGCCGTACACGATCCCGGCCGGACAGGCGTACGTGGCCGGTGACGAGGTGCCGGGCGAGTACTACTACGCGGTCACCTTCACCACCGGCTCACACCGGGTCGTGGTGGGCGAGGACCTGTACTACGAGATCCAGTACGGCCACCGGGTCGCGTTCGTCCGCGCCGCGGACGTGACGCTCGGGGGCTCGGTCCGCCATTAGCGGCCCACGGTCTCAGCCCTGCTGGAAAAGCTCCGCCGGGAGCGGCTTCAGCAGGGCGTACAGGTCGTCGGTGATGGGACGGTCCCAGGCGGCGATGGTGACGAGGACGCCGTCGCTGCGGTCGAACTGGACGCAGGACACGCGGCTCTCGGACAGCTTCAGGCGCCGCACGATGAGGAGGTTGTCGCCTTGGAGGACCGGCGTGTCCTCGGTCTCGACGACGGTGACCTCCTCGTCGTTCTCCAGCGCCAGCAGTAGCTGGCCCACCTCGAAGGGGATCTCGTCCTCGGCCACGTCGCGGGCCGGGGAGCCCTCCGGCAGATTGCCGATGATCATCGCGGGGCCGCGGCCGCCGAACAGGTCGTAGCGCAGGAACACGCCCTGGCAGGTGCCGTCGGGGGCGGGCAGCAGACCCGCGCCGAGGTTGCCCGGCCAGTCGCCCGGGTCCATGGCCAGCACGTCGAAGTCGGGTCCGGCAGGGGTGGCGCTGCGGCGGCGGAGGAACGACATGCGGCCATGGTACGTGCCCGTGCTGCACCGGGTGACCCGCGGGCGCCGGGCGGCGCACCGGCGGGCGGGGCGCGTCAGCCGAGCGGGCAGCCGGTGAGCAGGGCCTCCGGGTCCGCGCCGGCCGGGCGTGCGACCGTGTGGTCCGCGGGCGGTCGGGCGGCTCCGGCGAGCCAGCGTTCCAGGGCGGTGAACGCGGAGCGGTGGCAGGGGACCATCGGGCGGAGCCTGCCGGGGAAGGCGTCGGCCAGGGAGTCGGTGTGGGTACCGTCCTCGATGCGGTAGTAGCGCAGCAGGGAGCCGCGGCCGGCCCGGTGGACCATGCGCGCGTAGACGTCGGAGTCCTCGTTGATCGGCAGCAGCACGTCGAGGGTGCCCTGGAGGGTGATCAGCGGCTTGCCGATGCGGCCGGTGAGCGCGATGCGGCCGACCGCCCGGTGGACGGCGGCGGGGCGGTCCCGATAGGCGTAGTCGGCGTCGCAGGCGGGGGTGCCGGAGGAGCAGAACGGGGTGCCGGCCTCGGTGGCGCCGTCGTAGCCGGGGTCGGCCTCCTCGCGGTAGATGCGCTGCGTGAGGTCCCAGTAGACCTGGTGGTGGCACGGCCACAGGAACTCGGAGCCGGGCGGGAAGCCCGCCCGGTGCAGCGCCCTCGCGGCCTCGGCTGCTCCGGGGCCGCCGGCGGCGTAGACGGGGTACCGGCGCAGCGCGGTGGGCAGTGAGGTGAGCGGGTTGGGGCCGTCGGCGCTCCAGAGGGTGCCTTCCCAGTCGACTCCCCCGTCGTACAGCTCGGGGTGGTTCTCAAGCTGCCAGCGCACCAGGTAGCCGCCGTTGGACAGGCCGGTGGCGAGGGTGCGGGCCGGGGGCCGGTGGTAGCGCCGGATGACGACGGCGCGGGCGGCGCGGGTGAGCTGGGTGAGGCGGGTGTTCCATTCGGCGATGGCGTCGCCGGGCCGGCGGCCGTCGCGGAAGAAGGCGGTGCCGGTGTTGCCCTTGTCGGTGGCGGCGTAGGCGTAGCCGCGGGCCAGGACCCAGTCGGCGATCGCCCGGTCGTTGGCGTACTGCTCGCGGTTGCCCGGGGTGCCGGTGACCACCAGGCCGCCGTTCCAGTGGTCGGGCAGCCGGATGACGAACTGGGAGTCGTGGTGCCAGCCGTGGTCGGTGTTGGTGGTGGAGGTGTCCGGGAAGTAGCCGTCGATCTGGATGCCGGGGACGCCCGTGGGGGTGGGCAGACCGGCGGGGGTGAGGCCCGCGTAGTCGGCCGGGTCGGTGTGGCCGGAGGAGACGGTACCGGCGGTGGTCAGTTCGTCCAGGCAGTCGGCCTGCTGGCGGGCGGCGCCGGGGACGTGCAGCCGGGTGAGGCCGGCGCAGGGGCCGTCCGGTGTTCCCGGTCCGGTGGGCGCGGCCGTGGCGGGGGTGACCAGCAGTGAGCAGACGGCGGCGAGCGACAGTGCGCCCAGCGCGATGCGCCGGGCCGGGCGGTCTGGCCGGACGGGCCGGGCGGGCGAGGCGGGCGAGGCGGGCGAGGCGGGTGGTGATGTGTGACGGTGAGGCATACGGTTCCTCCGGCGCCTTGGGGAAGCGGGTTGGGGACGCGCTGGAGGCTAGGGGTGGTGTGGTGGCTCCGGACATGTGTGGGGCCGCCATGATGACGGCCCGTAGGGGGTCGTCGGCCACCATGGCGGCCCGTCGCGCCGCCTGACCACGGGTCAGGGACAGGCGGTGTCGGCGAGGGTGAAGTAGCCCGTGGGCGACTCCTTCAGGGTGTGGGTGACGAACGTGTTGTACAGGCCCATGTTCTGGTGTGAGCCGTTGGCGTAGGTGATGCCGCCGCTGGTGGTGGCCCGTCCGGCCTGTACGTGGGCGTAGTTGCTCGCCGTCCAGCAGGCGGTCGTGTCACCGCCGCCGGGGTCCTCGCCGCCCGGGTCGGGCTGCCCCGGGTCGGAGGTGTCCAGGCCGAAGAACCGGGCGATCCAGCGGCTGGAGCAGATCGAGTCGAGGAAGTACGGCGCGCCGGTGCTGCCGCACTGCTCACCGCCCGTGCCCGGGTCGACCGGGGTGCCGTGACCGATGCCCGGGACGCGGTCGACCTCGACGGCGACCGTGCCGTCGGCGGCGAGGTACTGGTCCTGCCGGGTGGCGTCCGGTCCGATCGTCGCCGTACGCGTGGGCGTCTGGGACAGCCCGTGCAGGGCCGTCCACTGGTCGCGCAGCCCGGTGGCGTTGCGCGGTACGACGGTGGTGTCCTGGTCGCCGTACCAGATGGCGGTGCGCGGCCACGGCCCGGTGTACGACGGGTAGGCGTCACGCACCCGCTGGGCCCAGTCGGCCGGGCCGAGGTCGACGCCGGGGTTCATGCAGGTGTAGGGGCTGTTGTCCCGGGTGCAGTCGTAGGGGAGGCCCGCGACGACCGCGCCGGCGGAGAACACGTCGGGGTAGGCGGCGAGCATGACCGCGGTCATGGCGCCGCCCGCGGACAGGCCGGTGACGTAGACCCGCCCGGGGTCGGCGCCGTAGGCGGTGACGGCCTGGCCCACCATCTGCCGGACCGAGGAGGCCTCACCCTGGCCGCGCCGGTTGTCGGTGGACTGGAACCAGTTGAAGCACCGGTTCGGGTTGTTGGCGGTGCCGGTCTCCGCGAGCACCAGCAGGAAGCCGTCGCGGTCGGCGAGCCGGGGCAGCCCGGAGTTGTCGGCGTACGTCTGGGCGTTCTGCGTGCAGCCGTGCAGCGCCACGACGACCGGCGGGTGAGCGGGGAGGGAAGCGGGCCGGTAGACGTACATGGTGAGGGCGCCCGGGTTGGCGCCGAAGTCGCTCACCCTGGTGAGCGTGACGGCGGCGCGGGCCTCGGGCGCGGGGCCGGCGAGTGCGGTGCCGACGACGACGGCGAGGACGGCGAGCAGCCGGGGCAGCAGACGGGACAGTGGGCGGGGCAGCGGCCGGGCACGCGGTGGGGCTCCGGGTGCCTTGCTGAACGGGGGCAGGGGCATGGCGGCTCCTTCGGTGGACACACGTGTCCCGGCCGCTCCCGCACGGGGACGGCGCCTGGAGCGGCGGGTGTTGCGGAACCTTAGGTTCGGGTGTGTCCGGGCACCATGGCGCCACGCACCACAGCCGCCGGGGCGTCAGTCGGCACCGGGCGGATTGCGGGGCGTCGCGCGGTCTGCTAACCGGGGCGGCTGGGGCCGCACTGCTCGATCGAGCGGGGCGGGCGGCCCGCACCACGACCGCGGGGGCCCACTGCCCCGGCGGGGCCGGCGGCACCACCGTGAGCCCACTACTCCGGCGGAGCCGGTGGCACCACCGCGACGGGGCTTGCCGCGTGCAGCAGTACGGCCTGGGTGACCGAGCCCATCATGCGGGCCGGGGCGAGCAACCGCCGCCGGTGCCGGCCGACGACGACCAGGTCGGCGTCCCGGGACGCGGCGACCACATGGCCGGCCGCGTCGCCGGGCAGCACCTCGGCGTCGGCGCGGATCCCTGGGTGCCGCTCGCGGTGCGGGGCCAGGAAGCCTTCGGCGATAGCGCGGATCTCCTGTTCCACGGCCCCCTGGTCGACCGCGGGCGGCACGGGCTGACCGGGCGCGGACCAGGTGTAGGTGGGCCACGGGTAGGCGGCGATCGCGTGCACCCGTGCTCCGCGCCGGGCGGCCTCGGCGAAGGCGAAGGCGAGCACGGCCGTGTCGGGGCTGTCGGCGTGCAGCCCGACGACCACCCGGGGGCCGGGCTCGGCGGACCGGTCGCCGTGCTCCCCTTCCGTACGGACGGCGTGGGCGGCACCCCGGTCGCGGTCCGGCGGCGGCACGACGACCACGGGGCATGTGGCGTCCCTCGCGGTGGCCAGGCCGTTGGAGCCGAGCAGCAGGCCGGCGAAGCCGCCGCGGCCCCGGGAGCCGAGCACGAGCAACTGGGCGTCGGCACCGAGTTCGGGCAGGACGGCGCCCGGGACGCCTTCCAGGGCGACGTACTCCACGGCCGGGCCGCCGGTGCGCTCGGCGAGACGGGTGCGCACGTCGTCGATGACCGGGTCGCCCTCCGCCTCGGGCGGGCCGGCGACCAGTACGTCGGCCTGGCCCCAGGCGGCGTACTGCCGTACGTGCACCACCCGCAGCGGTGCCGCGCGGCGGCGGGCGGCGTCCCAGGCCCAGTCCAGGGCGCGCAGGCCGCCCCCGGAACCGTCGACCGCGGCGATGACCGGCGCAGTACTCGTCTTCCTCACCTCCGCGACACGACCTTCCCCTTGCGGGGGACAGCCTCGCTCAGGTGGGGGCCATGCCGGGCGCTGTCGGTCGCGTGTCCCGGAATCCGCCGGCGACACCCCCGGTTCAGGTGAGGTCGAACTCCCCTTCCCGCGCGCCGGAGACGAAGGCTCCCCATTCCGCCGGGGTGAAGATCAGGGAGGGGCTGTCCGGCCGGCCGCTGTTGCGCATCGCGATGAAGCCCTCGACGAAGGCGATCTGGACATCGCCCCTGCCCTGGCTGCTGGACTGCCACTCGGCCCTGCTGAGGTCCAGCTCGGGCTTGTCCCAGCCCGTGAGCGGCTGCTGCTGGGTGATGGTCTCGGCCACGTACCTGCTCCTCCCGGTTCGTCGTCCGCGGTCAGCCTAGCGACCGGCCGCTATGGCGGACAGGGCACACGGGAGGGACTTCGGGAGTACGGCCGCAGTCCCCCGGCCGGCCAGCCGGCCGGGGCACGGACCCCACGCAGCCACGCAGCCACGCAGCCACGCGGAGGAGAACCGCGAGCCGCCGCCGTGCGCATGGCCGCTTCCTGCGGCACGGTGGCGGCCGACGGATGCGGGCCGTTCAGCGGGCCGGGGTCCGCGGGGTGTCCGCGGGGGTGCCGAGGAAGGCGGCGACCCGACCGCGGAACCACCGCGGGTCGTCCAGCCAGGGGTAGTGTCCGGCGCCGGGCTGGACGGCGACCTCGGCGTCGGGGAGGGCCCGGGCGGTGCGGTGGGCGAGGTCGGGGCACGGTCCGCCGTCGGCTCCGCCCGCGTACACGAGGACCGGCGCGGTCAGGGCGGCGAGGGCGGTCCGGGTGGCATCCGGGTCGAACGCGCCCTCGGCGAAGTAGCGGTCGCCCGCCTCGTCGTTGGTCTGTCCCGGTTCGGCGTCCGCGTGAGCCCGGGCGGTGTCGTTCCAGCGGCCGTAGAAGAACGGCAGGAACGTGTCGTCGAAGTCAGCGCCGTCCGCGAGCCAGGCCCGGAAGGCGGGGTACGCCCGCGCGAACCACGGTTCGTCCGCGCGCAGCCGGGCCGCGGCGAGCCGGTCCTCGGGCGTGGCGCGCATTCCGAGCGGGGACGGGTTGGGGGTGACCAGCACCAGCCGCCGTATCCGGTGCGGGTGGCGGGCGGCGTAGAGCAGCGCCAGGGCGGCTCCGGCCGAGTGCGCGAGCAGATCCATGTGCTCCAGCCCCATGTGGGCCCGCCACGCCTCCACGTCCTCGACCATCCGGTCACAGCGGTACGTCGCCGGGTCGGCCGGCGTCGCCGAGTTCCCGGTGCCCCGCAGGTCCAGCAGGGCCAGCCGGCGGACCGCGGCCAGTCCGCCGAGGTCCCCGAGGTAGGCGGAGGCCCGCATCGGGCCGCCGGGCAGGACGGCGAGGGGCTCGCCGGTTCCGCGCAGGTGGTAGGCGAGCCGGGTGCCGTCGGCTGTACTGAAGGCGGGCATGCGGCGATCATCCCGGCGCCCCGCGCCCGGCCGCAACGCCTTTCCCCGCGGGCCGGTGCGGCCGGTGCCCCGCGCCCACCGTCGACCGGCCCCGGCGCCGGCCCGGCCCGCCACCCGGGCCGGGCCGGGCCGGCGCGGCCGGGAAAAATTCCACCGCCCTCTTGCCTGGAATCCGGACGCCTGAATTACTGATCCCGAAGAGGGCGACCGAATGATCGGTCGTCCGGAATATGAGTCTGGCGAGGGAGGCGTCCCGATGGCGGATGCGAGGGACCTGCTCGACGCGGGCGAACGGCTCGGGCCGGAGGAGCTGCGGGCGTTGCAGCTAGAGCGGCTGCGGGCGTCGCTGCGGCACGCCTACGAGCACGTCCCGTTCTACCGGGAGTCGTTCGACAAGGCCGGTGTCCGCCCGGAGGACTGCCGCTCGCTCGCCGACCTGGCCCAATTCCCCTTGACGACCAAATCCGACCTGCGGGAGAACTACCCGTACGGCATGTTCGCGGTACCGCGCGAGCGGATCCGCCGGCTGCACGCCTCCAGCGGCACCACGGGCCGGCCCACCGTGGTCGGCTACACGGACAACGACCTCTCCATGTGGGCCGACATGGTGGCACGGTCCATCCGCGCGGCCGGCGGGCGACCCGGCGACATCGTGCATGTGGCATACGGCTATGGGTTGTTCACCGGTGGTCTGGGCGCTCACTATGGTGCCGAGCGCCTGGGCTGTACGGTCGTCCCCGCGTCCGGCGGCATGACGGCCCGGCAGGTGCGGCTGATCCGGGACCTGGAACCGTCGGTCGTCATGGTGACCCCGTCCTACATGCTCACGCTGCTGGACGAGTTCGAACGCCAGGGCGTGGACCCGCGCGGCACCTCCCTGCGGGCGGGTGTCTTCGGGGGCGAGCCGTGGACCGAGCAGATGCGGCGGGAGATCGAGGAGCGGTTCGCGATCGACGCGGTCGACATCTACGGGCTGTCCGAGGTGATCGGGCCCGGCGTGGCCCAGGAGTGCGCGGAGACCAAGGACGGCCTCCATGTGTGGGAGGACCACTTCTATCCGGAGGTCGTCGATCCGATCACGGGCGAGGTGCTGCCGGAGGGTGAGCGGGGCGAGCTGGTGTTCACGTCGCTCACCAAGGAGGCCATGCCGATCGTGCGGTACCGGACGCGGGACCTGACGCGGCTGCTGCCCGGGACGGCCCGGGTGTTCCGGCGGATGGAGAAGGTCACCGGGCGCAGCGACGACATGGTGATCCTGCGTGGGGTCAACCTGTTCCCGACCCAGATCGAGGAGATCGTGCTGCGCACGCCCGGCGTGGCGCCGCACTTCCAGCTACGCCTCACCCGGAAGGGCCGGCTGGACGCGCTGACCGTCCGGGCCGAGGCCCGGCCGGGGGCGACGCCGGAGGCACGGGACGCGGCGGCCCGGTCGATCGTCGCGGCGGTCAGGGACGGCGTCGGTGTGTCGGTCGGCGTGGAGATCGTGGAGCCTGAGTCACTGGAGCGGTCGGTGGGGAAGATCCGCCGGATCGTCGACCTGCGGCCACGGGACGCCGGACACGTGTCGACGTGACCCGAACGCCGGCGCCGGCCCGAACCGCGGAGTCCTGACGGGATCTGGTCACCGGGCCGGCGTGCTGCGGCAGCCGGTCCGGGCGGTGCGCTGTCGCCGTCGGTCAGGACGGGGTGCCGTTGCCGTCGGGCCGGGGGCGGGGGTCCCGGTCACGCGGTGAAGCGGTCGCGGAGTTCGCGTTTGAGGATCTTGCCGCTGGCGTTGCGCGGCAGCGCGTCCACGAACAGCACCCGTTTGGGCGCCTTGAACGGTGTCAGCCGCCCTTTCACGTGCGCGATGAGCTGGTCCCCGGTCACCTCGCCGCACGGGACGACGACCGCCGTGACGGCCTCGATCCACCGCTCGTCGGGCAGACCGATCACAGCGGCCTCGGCGACCGCCTCGTGGGTGTGGAGCGCGTCCTCGACCTGGCGCGAGGCCACCAGCACGCCACCGGAGTTGATGACGTCCTTCACCCGGTCCACGATGGTGAAGTAGCCGTCGGAGTCGCGCACGGCGAGGTCGCCGGAGTGGAACCAGCCGTCGCGGAAGGCCTCGGCCGTCTCCTCGGGCCGGTCCCAGTAGCCCTCGCACAACTGCGGTGACCGGTAGACGATTTCACCGGGCGTGCCGTCCGGTACGTCCGCGCCGTCGTCGTCCACGACCCGGGCGTCCACGAACAGCACCGTGCGGCCGCAGGAGTCCAGCCGGCCCTCGTGCTCGTCGGGGCCGAGGACGGTGGCCAGCGGGCCGATCTCGCTCTGCCCGAAGCAGTTGTAGAAGGCGAGGTGGGGCAGGTGCCGTCGCAGCCGCTCCAGCACGGGCACCGGCATGACGGACGCGCCGTAGTACGCCTTGCGCAGGCCGCCGAGGTCGCGGGTGGCGAAGTCGGGCCGGCCGGCCAGGCCGATCCACACCGTGGGCGGCGCGAACAGGCTGTCCACGCGGCCGGTTTCGATGAGGTCGAGCAGCCGGTCCCCGTCGGGCGCGTCCAGGATGACGTTGGTCGCGCCGACGGCGAGGGAGGGCAGCAGGAACACGTGTAGCTGCGCCGAGTGGTAGAGCGGCAGGGCGTGCACCGGGCGGTCGCCGGCGCTGAGGTCGAGGGCCGTGATCGCGCTGAGGTACTCGTGCACCAGGGCCCGGTGGGTCATCATCGCGCCCTTGGGCAGGGCGGTCGTCCCGGAGGTGTACAGCAACTGCGCCAGGTCCTCGGTGCGGGGTTCGGGGCCGTCGTACGGCGGTGCCTGCGGGAGCCGGGTCAGCAGCGAGTCGTCCGTGTCCCGCAGCGCCAGCACCCGCGCGTCCCGCGGGAGCCGGCCGGCCAGGTCCGGGTCGGCGAGCACCAGCGTGCTGCCCGACTCGCCGAGGATGTGGGCCAGGTCGGCTCCGGTGAGGCCGTGGTTGACCGGCACGTGGATCAGGCCCGCGCGGGAGCAGGCGAGGAAGGCGATTAGACAGGCGTCGGAGTTGTGGCCGTAGGAGGCGACCCGGTCGCCGGGTGCGAGGCCCTCGGCGCGCAGGAGGGAGGCCGCGCGGGAGACGGCGTCGTCGAGTTCGCCGTACGTCCAGCCACGCTCGCCGTACTCCACCGCGAGGCGCGCCGGGGTGCGGCGGGCGCTGCGCCGCAGCACCCCGTCGACCGTACTGCCGTGTCCCTGCGTCATGACAGCCGATCCTCGGGCCGCCGGGCGCGCCGGTCAAGCATGCGGGGGCCGGCGTGCCAGGGGCGGCCGGACGCTCGCCCGGCGCTCCGACGCGTCACCACCGGCCCCGCGCCCGTCACCGGCACCGCGACCGCCACCGGGCCCACGACTACCGCGCGCCCGCGACCACCGCCGGGACCTGACCGCCCGACCGGCAGGTTTGCCGCAGTCGCCTCAGGTGTTCGCCTCCAGCACCGCCATCGCCGCGTTGTGTCCCGGTACGCCGCTCACTCCTCCCCCGCGCACCGCGCCCGCCCCGCAGAGCAGGACGCCGGGGTGCCCGGTCTCCACGCCCCAACGGCCCGTCTCCTGCTGGGCGTACGGCCAGGACAGGGCCCGGTGGAAGATGTGGCCGCCGGGCAGTCGCAGGTCCCGTTCGAGGTCGAGCGGGGTCTTCGCCTCGATGCAGGGCCGGCCGTCGGCGTCGGTGGCCACGCAGTCGGCGAGCGGTTCGGCGAGGTGGGCGTCGAGCTGGCCGAGGGTGGACTTCAGCAGCTCCTCGCGCACGGCGTCGTTGTCCCGGTCGAAGAGCCGGGCCGGGGTGTGCAGGCCGAACAGGGTGAGGGTCTGGTAGCCACGTTCCGCCAGGTCCGGGCCGAGGATGGTGGGGTCGGTCAGGGAGTGGCAGTAGATCTCCGAGGGCGGCGCGGCGGGGAGTTCGCCGGCGGCGGCCTGGGCGTGGGCGGTGGCGAGCTGGCGGTAGCCCTCGGCGATGTGGAAGGTGCCGGCGAAGGCCTCGCGGGGGTCGACGCCGGGGTCGCGCAGTCCGGGGAGCCGGGTGAGCAGCATGTTGACCTTGAACTGGGCGCCTTCGGCGGCTTCGGGCGCCGGGTCCCCGGTGAGCGCGGCCAGCTCCCGCGGGGAGGCGTTCACCAGGACGTGCCGGGCGGCGGCGGCGCCCTCGCCGTCCCGGGTGCGGTAGGCGACCTCGGCGGTGTTCCCGTCGGTGTGGATGCGGACGGCCTCGTGGCCGGTCGCGATCTCGGCGCCGGCCGCGCGGGCGGCGGCGGCCAGTGCGCCGGTCAGCGCGCCCATGCCGCCGACGGGCACGTCCCAGGCTCCGGTGCCGCCGCCGACGACGTGGTAGAGGAAGCAGCGGTTCTGGGCGAGGGAGGGGTCGTGGGCGTCGGCGAAGGTGCCGATCAGCGCGTCGGTGAGGACGACACCCCGGACCAGGTCGTCGTGGAAGGTGTCCTCGACGGCGACGCCGACCGGCTCCTCGAACAGGGCCCGCCAGGCGGCCTCGTCATCGATCCGGCGGCGCAGCTCGTCGCGGGTGGGCAGGGGTTCGGTGAGCGTCGGGAAGACCCGCTGGGCGACGCGGCCGGTCATGCCGTAGAAGCGCTGCCAGGCCTCGTACTCGCGGTCGCCGCCGGTCAGCCGGGCGAAGGACTCCCTGGTGCGCTGCTCGCCACCGCCGACGAGGAGTCCGGTCGGCCGCCCGTCCCGCTCGGTGGGGGTGTACGAGGATATGCCGCGGGTGCGGACCCGGAAGTCGAGCCCGAGGTCGCGCACGATCTTGGTCGGGAGCAGGCTGACCAGGTAGGAGTAGCGCGACAGCCGGGCGTCGAGCCCGGTGAACGGGCGGGTGGAGACGGCCGCGCCGCCGGTGTGGTCCAGCCGCTCCAACACCAGTACGGAGCGGCCGGCCCGGGCCAGGTAGGCGGCGGCGACCAGGCCGTTGTGGCCACCGCCGACGATCACGGCGTCGTACGCGCGGGTTCCCTCGTTCGCGGACATGGTCCTTCGTAACACGTGGACGCACGCAGTGGAACGCGTTTCACACGCTGACGTCGATCATGCGCTTGGGACAGGGGCACTCAGTTGAGCATTTCCAGGAAACCCGCGCAGGCATCGGCGCAGCCCCGGCAGACGGCCGCGGCCGGTTCGGCGCCTGGGTGATCGTCGAAGGCGTGCGCGCACTCCAGACACACCGAGCGGCACCACTCCACCCGGACCCGGAGCGTCTCCTCGTCCTGGCGGTTCTCCTCACACAGCACCCGGCAGGTGGCGTCGCACACCTCGGCGCACATGATGCCGATCCGGCGCACGCGCTCCTGGCGCTCGGTGCCGTCCGGCTCGACCAGACTCGCCCGCACCGCGCAGGTCCGGGCGCACTCCGTACATGCCTGCGCACAGGTGAACCGGTCCTCCAGGAACCGATAGAGCTGCTGCTGCGAAGTCGGCGGTGTCACACCGTGCGGGTAGCCGGGGCGCGCGGGCACAAACCAGGTTCCAGGGAGGGCGGGCGCGGACCGAGGTTCCGGGGCCGGCGGATCCTATCCATCCACAGCTATGCCCCTTGTCATGGTTCGCACCTATTCGTGACGGGTACTTTTGTTCTATGAACACCGCATCGATGCAGTTGGCCGCGGCGAGCGGCCTGATGAGCCTCTTCCTGTTCATCGTGGCCGTGGCCCTCCTGGCGCTGCTCGGCGGCGGCTTCTGGATGACCTCCCGCGTCAAGTACCGCGAGCCGCCGCGCCCGCGCCCCGACGAACAGCCCAAGCTGCCGCCGGAGGGCGCAGTCCACGAGGTCCGGCAGAACCGGGAGTCCGCGGAGGTGCCGCAGACCTCCAAGGGCGGTCGCCCGCTCACGCCGTACGAGCTGACCAACATGGACTCCCAGCCCAGCGAGTCGGAGGAACGCCCGCGCTGGAGCAGAGGGTCCAGCGGTTCGTTCGGCGGCGGCGGACTCGGCGCCCACTGAAGTCCCGCTTCACCGCTCCTGACGGAGCCCGGTCCCACCCCGCTCACCGGCCCGGCCCGCGCCGGCCCGTCGCGTGCCCCTAGGAACCCTTCCGGGTGGCGTCCAGACGGCCGACGCGGGCCACGTTCTGCCGGTCCTCCGCGTCCTGGCTGGGTTCCGCGGCGAACCAGGCGTCCAGGATCTCCTTCAGTACCGGCTCGGAGATCAGGCGCAGGCTCAGGGCGAGGACGTTGGCGTCGTTCCAGCGGCGCGCGCCCTCGGCCGTGGCGGCGTCCGTACACAGGGCCGCTCGGACACCCGGCACCTTGTTGGCCGCGATGGAGGCGCCGGTGCCGGTCCAGCAGCACACCACCGCCTGGTCGGCCGCGGCCTCGGCCACGTCCCGGGCGGCGGCCTCCGAGCAGGCTGCCCACCGCGCGTCGGCCCCGGGCCGCAGGGCGCCGTGTTCCCGCACGTCGTGGCCACGGCGCCGTAGCTCCGCCACGAGAAGCCGGGCCACGGGTTCGTCCATGTCGGAGGAGACGGAGATCCGCATACCCGGAGCGTAGCGCCGCGCGTGCCTTGGAACGAGGGTGTCCTCCTGTGGTGCCGCCAAAGTGACCGGCCGGGCACCCGTCGGTTCAACGGTGGGCGGGCTGCCGCACGGCGGGCGCGCCGCCGGTCAGCGTCCTGTGCAGGTGTTCGAGGGCGTGCAGGAGCACCGAGCGGTGGTACCAGCTCAGCCAGTCCGACGTGTCGGCGGCCAGCAGGGCGAGGGTCTCGGCGTGGGCGGCGGCCGGCCGGTGTCCGGCCTCGGGCCAGTGCACGGTGATCACGCCGGCGCACGAGCCGGTGGGAGACAGCACGGGGATGCTGTGGAGGGCACGGACGCCGGAGGTCAGCAGGGCGCCCCGGAAGTCGTCGCGGAGCAGCGGCTCGGTGGCGACGTCGGGCACGCTCACGGGACGGTTCCCGGTGCGGACGGCCGTGTCGGGGTCGGCGCCGCCGCGCACGAGGTGGTCCAGGAACGTTTCCGTGCAGCCGTGGTGGGCCTCCAGGGTCAGCGCGTTGACCGCCGGGTCCAGGCACCGCACGTACCCGGCGGGTGCCCGCCCCACGGCCAGCGCCTCGCGGAGCACGGCGTCGATCATCCGGCGCCGGCAGCGCGGGTCGCGACCGTCGCGGGCCAGGATCCGCGGTTGCGGCACGGGCAGGGGGCGACGGCCGGGGAACCACACCTCGCGGTCCGGGGGCGGTGCGACGACCACGGCGGAGGCCAGGACGCGCAGCGGCACGTTGAACCGCTGGGAGGCCTCCCGGAGCACCCGGAAGACGCTGCCGGGATCCGGCAGGCCGTAGCGGACCATGAGCGCGCCCTGCGCCATGCCGATCACCGGCGCCGTGCGCACCCGGGCGCGCAGCGCGCGGACCTCCTGGTGCAGGTCCTCGTAGGAGGGCCGCAGCGGGTCCGCCAGTTGCGAGCGCCAGGCGGGCAACGTCTCGGCCCCGGGGGCGGCGGCGCGCCAGGCGGACAGGTCCTCCGTCCCGGAGGCGGTGCGGGCCGGTTCGCGCAGGGCCTCGTCGAGGGTGGCGTACAGCCGGACGCCGTTCAGGCGGGCCAGGTGCACCGCCTCGCGCACACCGGGCCGGGCACGGACGATGATCAGCTCCGGGCGTCCGGTGCGGGCGCGGGCCGTCTCGCTGAGCGCGCGCAGCACGGCGGCGCCGCGCCATCTGCACGTGGGCCATGTCGAGGACGGGACGCAGCCCGGCGCGGTCCGCCCGCTCCAGGTGGCCGCGCAGCGCGTCCGACCAGGCCTCGGCTCCGTCGGCGTCCAGTGTGCCCGACATGCGGAGCAACAGGGCCCCCTCGGCGGACGGGCCCTCCACGACGGAGGACTCGATGACGAGGGGAGCCGGGGCGGCCGGCCGGGCGGAAGAGGGTTTCATGGCATCCCCCAGAAAGGACGTCATTCAGGGACAGTCCGGCCTCTTCCTGACCGTTGCACCACCTTGCACGCCAACCCTCCGGCCCTCAACCGCACCGGCCTCCGCCCGGGGCACGGGCACCGGCTCGGGCGCTACGTCGGGTCCCCGGGCTCCGCGCCGGCCGTTTCCCGGTCCGCCGGGGGATGCGCGGGATGCGGCTGTCGCGGAGCGTGCAGGGCGTGCAGGGCGGAGACCAGCGTGGCGTGCACGCGGACGCCCGGCAGGCCGGCGTTCGACAGGGCCTCCCGTACGTGCGGGCGGGGTTGTACGACGGCCAGCGCGCGGCCCGCACGGGCGAGGGGCCCGGTCGCGCGCTCCAGGCAGCGCACGGCGGCGGCGCAGGCGAAGTACACCTCGGTCAGGTCCAGCAGAGGGTGTTCCGCGGCCTGACCGGCGTGGCCGACGTGCTCGGCGAGGGCCTCGGCGAACTGCCGGGCGTTGGAGTCGTCCACCGTGCCCCGGGCCTTCAGGACGCTGATGGCACCCAGTCCGGGGCGGTGCTCGTGCACGGTCTGGAGGAGCAGCGGGGCGGGACCGCCGGGGCGGACGCGGGCCGGGGGCGGCTGACCGCTGTCCGTGAGTGATCGGGATTCCATGGGGACCGGGCTTCCTGGGCGGGGCGGAGGGATCGGCCGGTCGCGTCCTGACCGGGGGATTCACTGTGCCCGCGCCCGTCGGCGGGCGCAACGACGTCACCCTGGCGTGTCGTACCGTCGCGAATCTCAGCCGACGTACCGCCGTGCGGGTGAGTCCCTGCGCGGGCCCGTTCCAGTGCGGCCAGCCGGTGCTCCAGATCCGGCGGTACGGGGTCGCGGTGGCGCAGCACCCACGGCAGCCCGGCGGCGGCGTGGGCGAACGCCCGGACGGAGGCGGCGTCCCGGGGCACGGTCCGCGCGAGGTGCCCGGTGCGGCGCAGCGCCGGCAGCAGCGGGCGGCGCAGCCAGGTGAACCACAGCGTGTTGCGCAGCCCGAGGACGCGCCGGGCCGTGCTGTCCCGCAGCACGGAGGCGTGGTGGTGGACGGTGAGGTCCTCGGCGTAGGCCAGCCACCAGCCCCGGCGCTGCAGGTCGCAGGCGAGCAGCTCCTCCTCGCCGCCGAGCCACAGCCCGGGGTGGAAGCCGCCGCCCGCGCGGAACGCCTCGGTGCGCAGCACGGTGGCGCCGGCGAGGAAGGAGCCGAGGGCGGGGCCGGGCAGCCAGTCGGGGCCGGACAGCGGGGATTCGCGCAGTTCGCGCACGACCGGGTCCTCGGTACCGTCCGGTTCGACGATGATCCGCGCGGTGACGGCCGCGAGCCGGGGCCGGGTGTCCAGCAGGTCGGCGGCCCGGGGGAGGCTGCCCGGCTCCCACCAGGTGTCGTCGTCGCAGAAGGCGACGTAGGGGGTGCGCACCTGCTGGACGGCCAGGTTGCGGCCGATGGCGCCGAGGTTGCGGCCCGGGCGCAGCAGGATCATCTCGGGGAAGTCGCGGGCGACGGCTTCGGCGGTGCCGTCGGTGGAGCCGTTGTCGGTGACGATCACCCGTGGACGCTCGGGCAGCCGGCGCAGCAGGCCGAGGGTGCGCAGGAGCTCGTCGCGGCGGTTGTGGGTGATCACGACGACGGTCGTGCGGTCGTCGGGGACGGTACGGGCCCGGGTGTCTGGCGCGGTGCTGCCGGTCATCGCGGGGCGCCTCTCCTCGGGCCGCCGGCCGGTTCCCGGTCCAGCAGGCGGGCGGCGCGTTCGACGTGCGGGGGCAGGGTCCGGCGGCGGGCGAGGGCCGCAGGGAACCGGGTGAGGGTCTCCCTCAGGGCGTCGCGTGCGCCGGGACGGCCGGCCGCGGCGGCCAGTGCGAGTCCGGTTCCGGCGCGCACGGCGACCGGCCACGGGCGGCGCAGGCAGGTGGTGAGCACGGCATTGCGCCGGACGAGGGAGGAGCGGCCGGTGCGGCCGTGGTCCTCGGGGTGGTGGCACGCGCTGAGGGACGGCTCGTAGGTGACGCCCCAGCCGGCGGCGGCGAGGTCGTAGGCGAGCAGGGTCTCCTCACCGCCGAAGAAGAGCAGCGGGTGGTAGCCGCCGACACCGAGGAAGGCCTCCCGGCGGACCACGCAGGCGCAGCCGAGGAAGCCGAGCACCGGGCGGCCGGGCAGGTCCGGCTCGGGCGGCAGGGGTGAGGCGGCGAGTACGGCGTTGAGGGGGTCCTCGGTGGCCTCCGGGCCGACCAGGGTGCGGGCGGCGAGCAGGCCGAGCCGGGGATGCCGGTCCAGGAGGTCGGCGGCCCGGGCGAGGCTGCCCGGCTCCCACCAGGAGTCGTCGTCGCTGAAGGCGACGTAGGGGGTGCGGGCGTGCCGGGCGGCCAGGTTGCGGCCGAGGGCGCCGGTGTTGACGGCGGGCCGCAGCAGTCGGGTGATCGCCGGGTGGCCGGCCACGGCGCGGTACGTGGTGTCGTCCCGGGAGTTGTCGACGACGACGACCGGTGGGCGCTCGGGCAGCGCGGCCAGGGCGTCCAGGGTGCGCAGCAGACTGGCGCTGCGGTCCCGGGTGATGACGGCCACGGTGACCCGTGGATCGCGGCCGGCGGGCGTCCCGCGGACGCGGCCGGGAGCGTGCTCAGTGGACATGCGCCGCCTCCCCGTCCTGCCGCTGCCCGCCGCGGACGTCCCGCAGCAGCGTCAGGCAGGCCGCGGCGACCTCGCCGGTGCGGACGCGCAGCAGGCGGGCGTCCGGGGCGCGGCCGTGCGGGTCACCGGGCGGGCCGGGTTTCCACAGGGCGACGTGGTCCGGGCTCGGTGGCGGGCCCCACAGGCGCGGGGAGACGGGCCCGAACAGGGTGACCGAGCGGGTGCCGTGGGCCACCGCGAGATGGGCGAGGCCCGTGTCGCCGCTGAGCACCAGGGACGCCTCGGCGACCAGCGCGGACAGCCGGGCGAACGGCAGGCCGCCGGTCAGCACGTCACCGGCGCGCCGGCCACTGCGTTCGGCGACCGAGCGGACCAGGGCGTCCTCGCCGGGGCCGCCCGTGAGGACCACGTGGTGTCCGGCCGCCCGCAGGCACCGGACGACGGCGGCGAACCGCTCCCCCGGCCAGCGGCGCGAGCCCGAGGCGGCCCCCGGGTGCACGACGACCGCGCCCGGGGCCGGGGACGGCGTGGCGGGCCGGGGCAGCCGCAGGTCGAGGGGGTCGGCCGGGATGCCGTAACCGTGCAGGAAGGCGCACCAGCGGTCGCGTTCATTGGCCTGTGCCGGCCACGGCGGCCCGTCCGGGCAGGCGTGCGCGAGGAGCCGGCGCGGGTGCAGGGCGGCCAGCGCGTCGCGGCTCTCGGGGCCGTTGCCGTGCAGGTCGACGGCCACGTCGGGGGGCGGGCCGGACCAGTGGGTGAGCTGTGGCACCGCCCGGTCCGGTGCCTCGGCCGGGAGCACGGCGTCGACCGCCGCGGTGGCCAGGGCGAGTTCGGACAGGCCCGGCGGCTGGGCGAGGACGATCCGATGCCCGGGGAAGGCCCGGCGGATACCACGCAACGCGGGCACGCCGGCCAGCAGATCACCGAGGCCCAGCGCACGCAGGACCAGGACGCGTGGCGCGTCTGAGGGGCTCGCGAAGTGCTCAGTGCTCACCGAGGAGATCCTCCGGTGGAAGGGGACGTGGGTTCGGCGGGGGGCGGGACCGGGGCCGGGGCTGCCGTCCCCCGGCCGGCGCCGAAGCCGGGACCGGCCGGCGGGGCGTCCGCGCATCGGGCGCGGGCGGGCGGCGTGCCGGCCGCGCGCACCGGCCACGGGCGGGTGTCGCGTCCGAAGGGCCCCGGCACGCCGGCCGTGTGCGCGGTGTGGGAGGGCGGCGTGGAGGTCATCCCGGGTGGCCCGGGGTGGGGGTTCGGGCCGCGCGGCGGGCCAGGACGGTGGTGGAGCGGCCGTCGAGGTAGGGCAGGAGCAGGACCTGGCCGCCCCAGCTCTCCACGAGGGGCTGCTCGGGCAGCCGGGTCCGGGCGTAGTCGCCTCCCTTGGCCCAGATGTGCGGGCGGAGTTCGCCGAGGATGCGTTCGGGGGTGTCCTCGTCGAACACGGCGACCGCGTCCACGCACTCCAGGGCGCGCAGCACCCGCACCCGGTCGGCGGCCGGGACCAGGGGCCGGCCGTCGCCCTTGCGGCGGCGTACCGAGTCGTCGGAGTTGACGCAGACGATCAGGCAGTCGCCGGCCCGGCGGGCGGCCTGGAGCAGGGCGACGTGCCCGGCGTGCAGCAGGTCGAAGCAGCCGCCCGCGGCGACGACGGTGCCGCCCGCGGCCCGGACGCGGGCGGCGGTGCGCACGGCGTCGGCGGTGGTGTCGCCGTCGGCCGGGGCGTCGTCGGCCGGCTCGGTCCGCTCCGGGCCGGCGACCGCGCGGGCGCCGCCCTCGGCGACGTAGCGGGTGGCGGCGTGGACGGCGGCCTGGACGGCGGCCTCGGTGAGGGCGCCGTCGGCGAGCAGCCCGGCGGCGGCGGAGGCGAACCGGTCGCCGGCGCCGCAGGGGTCGCCGGAGGCGGCGGCCGGGGCCGGCACGAGCAGCGGTGTCTCGCCGTGGGACAGGAGGGCGCCGCGGTCGCCGAGGGTCACGGCCACGGCCTGCGCCCGCCAGGCGGCGACCAGGATGCGGGCGTCCCGGGCGGCGGTGCGCAGTCCGGCCGCGTCGCCGAAGTCGTCGCCGTCGGCCGGCTGCCGGGCGAAGGCGCGCGCCTCCTGTGCCGAGGGGGTGACCAGGCGGACGCCGGGCACGGGGGGCCGGCCGCGGACGTGGGGGTCCCAGACGACGGGCGCCGCGGTGTGTGTCAGCGCGGCCCGCAGGACGTCGGCGGTGCCGCGGCCGTAGTCGGCGACGAGGACGCCGTCGGCGGCCGCGACCGTGGACACCGCCTCCTGGGTGGCCTCGCGGGCGCGTCCCTCGCCGTCGTCTAGGCGCAGCAGCGGACGGTCCCCGGCCAGGACGCGGGTCTTGCTGCTGAGGCTGCCCTCCAGCGGCACCTCCACCAGGTCGACCCGGCCGGCGAGCAACTCGCGCAGGGTGTCGCTGGCGGGGTCCGTGCCGAGGGCGGTGACCAGGGTGACGCGGCGTCCGTCGCCCGCCGCGAGGCAGGCGGCGAGGGCGGCTCCGCCGGGGCGGGAGCTGCGCCGGGTGCCGTGGACGACGGGCACGGGGGCGTCGGGGGCCAGGCGTTCGGCCCGGCCGCACAGGTCGTGGTCGAGCAGGGCGTCGCCCACGACGACCAGGGGTGTGTACGAGGCGTTCACGCGTGTCCCTCCGTGCGGGCTACGACGACCAAGGGCGTGTGCGCGGCGTTCACGCGTGTTCCTCCGTGGGGGCCGCGGGCGCGCCGGACGCGGCGCGGCCGACGGTGCGGGCGCGGCCCACGAGCCGGCCGACGACACCCGGTCTGCCGTCGGCCGCGGGCTTGCCGTCGCCGTCGGGCCGGTGGTCGGTCTCGCCGTGCTCGACGGCCAGGTCGAAGGCCTCGCACAGCATGTGGACGGCGACCAGGTGCAGTTCCTGGACGGTGGCGGCGACGGGGGTGTCGACGCACAGGGCCTCGTCCGCGCCGAGGTGCAGCGGGTTGGGGGCCCGTCCGGTCAGCGCCCACACGGTCACGCCCATGCGGTGGGCGCGCTCGGCGGCGGCCAGCAGGTTGGCGCTCGCTCCGCTGGTGGACAGCAGCAGCAGGACGTCGCCGGGGCGGCCGTGGGCGGCGGTCTGGCGGGCGAACACCTCCTGGACGCCGTAGTCGTTGGCGATCGCGGTGGTGGAGGAGGTGTCGGCGTGCAGGGCGACCGCGGAGAACGGCGGCCGGTCGTCGCGGTAGCGGCCCACGAGTTCGGCGGTGAGGTGCTGTGCCTGTGCGGCGCTGCCGCCGTTGCCCGCGACGAGCAGCCGGGCGCCGGAGCCGAGCCGGCGGGCGAGGTCGGTGCCCCAGCGTTCGAGGAGCGGACCGTGGTCACGGAACGCCTCCAGGGCCTTCATCAGGTCGTCGCAGTGGGCGGTGTCGATTGCGGTGGTCCCGTTGGCGGTGCCGGTGGCGGTCTTCATCGGACGACTCCCGAGAGCGAGCGGACGGAGGACACGGCGCCGTACACCCCGGCCACGCCGTCGGCGACCCGGTCCCAGGTGTAGTGGCTGAGGACCCGTTCGCGGCCGGCGGCTCCGTACCGGGCGAGCCGGTCGGGGTCGGCGAGGAGGGTGCGGACGACGGCGCCGAGGTCGTGGTCGTCGTCGGCCGGGACGAGGACGCCGGTGGTGCCGTCCACGACGGTGTCGAGCTGGCCGCCGACGGCGGTGGCGACGACCGGGGTGGCGCAGGACATGGCCTCCAGCGGGACGATGCCGAACGGCTCGTACCGGGGCAGCGACAGCACCAGGTCGGCGCTGGACATCAGCCGGGGCATGCGGGCCCGGCCGACCCCGCCGAGCAGGGTGACCCGGTCGGCGACCCCGAGTTCGGCGGCTATGCCGTACAGGCGCGCGGCCTCGGGTTCGGTGCCGAGCAGGTCGGCCTCCGGTCCTCCGGCGACGAGGAGTTCGGCGTCGGGGACGCCGGCCAGGGCACGGATGGCACGGTCGTAGCCCTTGCGGGGGACGAGCCGGCCGACGGCCAGCAGCCGACGGCGGGTGCCGGCCCGGCGCGGGCGTCCGACGGGCGCGAACTGGTCGGGGTCCACTCCGCAGGGCACCACGCTGATCCGGTCCTCCGGCAGCCCCATGGCCTTCAGTTCGGCGACCTCGTCGCTGCACGTGGCGATGATCCGGGTGCACTCGTGGCCGATGGCCTCCTCGATGGCGAGGCGCTGCGGCGGGCTGGTGTCGGCGGCGCCCTGGTAACGCTGCTTGACCGTGCCGAGTGCGTGGTAGGTCTGCACGACGGGGATGCCGCGTTCGCGGGCGCCGGCCAGGGCGGCCAGGCCCGACATCCAGAAGTGGGCGTGGACCACGTCGGGCGGGTTCTGTGTCCACTGCCGGGCCAGGAAGTTCCCGAACTCGGTCATGTACGGCAGGAGTTCGTCCTTGGGGACGGCTGCGGGCGGTCCGGCGGGCACGTGCACGACCTGGACGCCGTCGATGAGGGTGACCCGGTCCGGCAGGCCCGCCGAGTCCCGCCGGGTGTACACCGTGACCCGGTATCCCTTTCTGGCGAGCTGCCGGGCGACCTGCGCCACGTACACGTTCTGGCCGCCCGCGTCCGGTCCGCCGAGCGCGGCCAGCGGGCTGGCGTGCTCGGAGACCATGGCGACGCGCCCGGCCGTGTGCGGAATGCGGCTCATCGGGTGACCTCCTTGATCAGGCGCTCCCAGTCCTCCAGGAAGCGCCGCTCTCCGTAACGGGCCCGGGCCGCCGCCCGGGCCGCCGCGCCGGTGCGGCGGGCCAGCTCGGGTTCGGCGAGGAAGGCCCGTACGGCGTCCTCCAGTACGTCGAGGCGGTTCGAGACCACCCCGGCGCCGTCGGGTACGGCTTCGCGGATCTCCGTGGTGTCCAGGGTGACCACGGGCATGCCGAGGAACATGGCCTCCAGCAGGGACAGGCCGAGGGAGGTCCAGCGCACGGGGTGCAGGTACAGACGGCAGCGGGCCATCTCGCGGTGCAGTTCGTGCTGCGGCAGATCGCGGGTGCGGCAGCGCCCCGGCGGCAGGCCGAGGTGCTCGGCGAGTCCTGCGGTGCGCATCCCGAAGACGTCCAGGGGCGCGGAGCGGGCGAACCGGGGCAGCAGGTCGGTGCCGGTGGTACGACCCCTGCGTACGGGTTCGTTGACGACGACGGCCGCGCGCCGCTCGGTGCCGGTCCACAGCGGGCCGGGGTCGATGATGCCGTGTTCGACGACCTCGGCCGGGGCCCGGCCGTTGTCCCACATCAGCCGGTTGAAGTGGGTGACGTGCACGACGGGGATCCGGGACTGTCCGGCCAGCGGGTGGGGCTGCCGTTCGGGCGAGGCGTCGGGGCTGTTGTGCTCGACGTACACGGCGGGCACGTCCACACCGGGCCTGCGGCCGGTCCAGCGCGCGGCCAGGCCGATCTCGTGGGGACGCTGCAGGACCATCAGGTCGATGCCGGTGCCCCGCAGTTCCCCGGGGGTGCGTTCCTGGACGGTGGCGGGCCAGTCCCAGGTCACGGCCCGGCCGAGCCCGTCCGGGCCGCGGTCCTCGGTGACCGGGACCAGGTAGGTGTGCGGGCCCCCGCACGAAGGCGGTGAGCCAGGATCCGTGCACGTGCCAGACGAGGATGTTCATGAGTGCCGCTCCTGGATGAGCTTGTGCACCGCGCGCACCACGTCCTGTCCGGTGACCTCGTCCAGGCAGGGGTGGCCGGGCACGGGGCAGGTGAGGGCCCGGGTGTCCGCGCAGGGCGCCGACTGGTCGCCGAGCAGGATGACGGGGACGCCGTACGGCGCCCAGCGGCCGGCCGGCACGACCGGCGCGAACAGCGAGACGACCGGGGTGCCGACGGCGGCGGCGAGGTGGGCGGGGCCGGTGTTGGCGCTGATCACGGCGTCGGCCATGCGCAGCACGCCGGCGAGGGTGCGGGGGGGAGGTCCGGCCGCCGAGGTCCACGGCGAGGTCGCCGCTCACCTGCCGGGTCAGGGCCGTCTCGTCGGAGCCGCCGGTGACGACGACGCGGTGCCCGGCATCGGTGAGCAGGGCGACGGCCTCCGCACAGCGGTACGGGCTCCAGGCGCGGGCGGGGGCGCTGGCGCCGGGGTGCAGGACGACGTAGGGGCCGTGGCCGGTGAGGCTGCCGGTGTCCGGGGGCGGCAGCACGCACAGCCGGCCGTCGTCCTCGGGCGGGAGCGGGAAGCCCAGGGCGGCGGCCGTCTCCAGGGCCGCCTCGGCCTCGTGCCGGCCCTGCTGCCGCCGGTGGCGTACGTCGAGCAGCCGGCCGGGGTGGTCGACGCTGTCGGCGCCGATCCGGCCGACGCCCGCGAGCCTCAGCAGCAGCGCGGTGGGCAGCGGGCTCTGGTGGAAGGAGGTGAGGACGAGCGCGGTGTCGTGGGCGCCGGCGCGCAGCCGTCCCAGCAGGACGTCGACGTCCGCCGGGACGACCGGCGGCGGGTCGAAGCCCTCCCAGGGCGCCGCCCATTCCAGTACCTCGTCGACACCGGGCAGCAGCCGGGCGGCGTCCGCGCCGCGCGGGCCGCAGAGCATCGTGACGTGGCAGGCGCGGGCGGCGACGGCCCGCACGGCGGGGCCGGCGAGCAGGACGTCGCCGAAGCTGTCGAGACGAACGACGAGAACCCTCACAGCGACCGCCTCCCGACGGGGGCCGCGGGGGTCGTGGGAGCCGCCGGGGATGCGGGAGGCGTGGGGGTGGGTCGGGGTTCTCGTGTGGGGGTCCGGCCGTCGGACGGGGGCCTTGCCGGGGTTCGTCCTCCGGCCGGGATGCCGGCCTCCGCCAGTGCCGCGCGTACGGCGGTGAGGACGTCGGGGGCGCTGTCCGTCGCGAAGCGCGCCGTCTCCGCCGGTGCGGTGGCCGCGTTCGGGACGAGCACGCCCCGGGCGCCCGCCGCGCGGGCGGCCAGCACGTCCGCGGCGATGTCGCCGATCACCAGGCACCCGGCGGGCTCGACGCCCAGCCGGGCGGCGGCGGTGCGGATCAGACCGGGCCGGGGTTTGCGGCAGACGCAGCCCGCGTCGGGGGTGTGCGGGCAGAACACCCAGGTGTCCAGGCCGCCCAGCAGTTCGTCGGCGCGCTCGTTGACGCGGCGCACCTGGTCGACGGTGAGCAGGCCGCGCCCGATGCCGGACTGGTTGCTGACGACCGCGGTCGGCAGCCCGGCGGACCGCGCCAGCGCGACGGCCGCGGCGGCGCCCGGCAGCAGCCGCACCCGGCCGGGGTCGCCGTTGTGCGGCACGTCCTGCACGAGGGTGCCGTCGCGGTCGAAAAGGATGGCGGACAGCCTGCTCACCGGGCACCTCCCAGGGGTTCGGCGTGCCGGTGGCGGACGACGCCGCGCACCCAGTGCCGGACGGCGAGGGGCGGGATGAGCACGCTGGTGCCGAGCATCCTGGCGATCTCGCGGGCGGTGCGCGGGCCGGGCAGGATGCGGGCGAGGGCGAACTCGGTGGTGCCCAGCGTCCACAGCGCGGCCCAGGCGGTCGCGGCCCGGCGCCGCCCGGTCAGGGCGCAGGAGGCGGCGGCGAGGGCGGCCGCGGTGACCGCGAGGTGGCGGGGCAGCCGGCCGCGGGGCGCCTGGGCGCGGTCCCACCAGTCGCGGCCGTGCAGCCGGTTCATCAGGGCGTCGTCGGCGTTGCCGCGCTGCACGGGCAGCGAGGCCCACCAGTGGGCCGGGCGGACCGGGTGCCGGGTGACCCGGCCGCCCCGGACCAGGGACCAGCCGGCCCGCTGCACGCGCAGGGCGAGGTCGGCGTCCTCGCGGAAGGCGCGCGGAAAGCGTTCGTCGAAGCCGCCGGTCCGTTTGAGGGCCTCGGTGCGGTAGGCCATGTCGGCCGTGGCCCAGGCGGCGTTCTCCAGGCCCTTGGTCGTGCGTTCCCAGTCGGTGGGCCGGCGGTCGGGGGGCAGGGGGACACGCAGGTGCCCCTGGATGCCGCCGACGTCGGGGCCTGCCTCGCGCAGGTCCTCGGCGAGCCGCCGGGACCAGTCGGGCAGCACCTGGACGTCGTCGTCCAGGAAGACGGTCCAGGGCGTACGGACGGTCTGCCAGCCGGCGTTGCGGGCGGCGGCCGGGCCCCGGCCGCCGGTGCGCAGGGTGCGCACGCGGTCGAGCAGTTGCCCGGCCGGCTCCAGTGGCAGGCCGCCGTCGGGCGCGGGCCGGTCGTCGACGACGACCACCTCGTGCGGCGGATGGTCGCCGGCCGCGGCGAGCGCGCGCAGGCACTCGGCGAGGCAGGGGCGGCCGATCGTGGGGACGACGACGGTGTAGGCGGGTGCGTCGGTCATGCGAACGCCTTCCCGCGGCGGATCGCGAACGGGCCGAGCACCAGCAGGTCCACGGGGGCGGAGCCGAAGCACTCCAGGGCGTCCCTGGGGTCGTCGACCATGGGCCGGCCGGCGGTGTTCAGGCTGGTGTTGACCACCACCGGCAGTCCGGTGCGCCGTTCGAAGCCCTCGATCATGCGGGCCACCAGGGGTTCCTGGGCCCGGTCCACGGTCTGGATGCGGGCCGTGCCGTCGACGTGGACCACGGCCGGGATGCGGGCCCTCCAGTCGGGGGCGACGTCGTGCACGAACAGCATGTGGGGGCTGGGCAGCGGCCCGTCGAAGATCTCGGCGGCGCGCTCGGCGAGGACCATGGGCGCGACGGGCCGGAACTCCTCGCGGCCCTTGACGGCGTTGAGCCGCTCCAGGTTGGCGGCCCGGCCCGGGTGGGCGAGCAGCGAGCGGTGTCCGAGGGCGCGTGGCCCGTACTCGCTGCGGCCCTGGAACCAGGCCACGATCCCGTCGGCGGCCAGCGCCTCGGCGGCCGTCTCGGCGATGTCGGCGGGCTCCTCGTACGGCACGGCCGCCCGCTCCAGCCACTCCCGCAGCTCGGCGTCGTTCCAGCCGCGGCCGAGCGCGGCGGTCGGCATGGGCTCCAGGGTGTCCTTCTGTCCGGCGACGTGCGCCGCCGCGCCCAGGGCGGTGCCGGCGTCGCCGGCGGCGGGCTGCACCCAGACGTGTGCGAAGCCGCTCTCCCGCCACAGCCGGGTGTTGGCCACGCAGTTCAGCGCGACACCGCCGGCCAGGGTGAGCACGTCCTCACCGGTGCGTTCGCGCAGCCACCGGGCGAGGGCCAGCATGGCTTCTTCCAGGCAGAGCTGGGCACTGGCGGCGAGGTCGGCGTGGTCCTGGTCCCAGGCGCCGTGGGCGGGACGCGGCGGGACGAACTCCGCCCAGGGCACCGGGCGGGCCCGGAACCCGCCGCCGTCCTCGGCGTGGACGTACTCGCGCAGCCGGCCGGCGAAGCGCGGGGTGCCGTGGGAGGCGAGGGCCATGACCTTGAACTCGTCGCTGCTGCGCAGGAATCCGAGGTGCTGGGTGAGGTCCTCGTAGAAGAGGCCGAGGGAGTCGGGCAGTTCCTGGGCGCCGAGTACGGTCAGTTCGCGGCCGGTGTAGCGGCCGGCCAGGTGGGAGCCGCACTCGCCGCGGCCGTCCAGGACGAGGACGGCGCAGTCCGGGTACGGCGAGACGGCCCCGGCGGAGGCGGCGTGGGCCACGTGGTGCGGGACGAACCTGACCTTGGCCGGGTCGAGTCCGGGCAGGGCCTCGGCGAGGAACTGCGGGGCCTGGCGGGCGTACTCCTGGCGCAGGTGGTCCCAGGGGTCGTGCAGCCCCAGCCGCTCGGCGGTACGGGCGAGTGCGGGGTCGTAGGAGTAGGCGACGGCGTCCAGGTCGGACGGGGTGAGGCCGGTCTGTGCCAGGCACCAGCGGGCCGACTGCTCGGGCAGCTCCCAGGCGGAGAACGGAACGGGCCGCTTGCCGTGCTTGCGGCGTGAGAAGCGTTCCTCCTCCGCTGCCGCCACGACCTTGCCGTCGGTGATCAGGGCGGCGGCGGGATCGTGGAAGAGTGCGTTGATACCGAGGACGTGCATGCGCTGTCTCCAGGGCCGGGGGCGGGGGTCAGGACTGCGGGGCCGGGACCTCCGTGCGCGGGGCCGGTTCCGGGGGGAGGGCGGAGAAGTAGGCGATGGTCTGCTTCAGGCCCTCCTCCCAGGGGGTCTGAGGGGACCAGCCGAGCAGCTCGCGCGCCAGGGTGGTGTCGGGGCGGCGCCGGCCGGGATCGTCCACGGGCCGGTCGATGAACGCGATCGGCGAACGGGAACCGGTCAGGGCGACCACCCGGCGGGCCAGGTCGGCGACGGTGATCTCCTCGCTGCCGCCGATGTTGACCGGCCGTACGGAGCGGCTGGCGGCCACCCGCAGGATGCCGTCGACGGTGTCGTCGACGTAGCACAGCGAGCGGGTCTGGCTGCCGTCACCGGTCACCGTGAGCGGTTCGCCGGCCAGGGCCTGGCAGATGAACGTCGGTACCGCGCGGCCGTCGTGGGCCCGCATGCGCGGCCCGTAGGTGTTGAACAGCCGTACTATCCCGGCGTTCGTGCCTCTGGTGCCGGCGTGCGCGGTCACCAGGGCCTCGCCGAACCGCTTGGACTCGTCGTACACACTGCGCGGTCCGACCGGGTTGACGTTGCCCCAGTAGCCCTCGTGCTGCGGGTGCACCAGCGGATCGCCGTACACCTCGGAGGTGGAGGCCAGCAGGAAGCGGGCGTCGTCGCGTTCGGCGATGGTCAGCGCGTTGCGGGTGCCGAGGCTGCCGACGTCCAGCGTCTCCAGGGGCATCCGCAGGTAGTCGGCGGGTGAGGCCGGGCAGGCGAAGTGCAGGACCAGGTCGTAGGGGCCCGGCAGCAGTGCGGTGCATCCGGCCGTGGAGACGTCGCAGTGCACGTACCGGAAGCCGGGCCGGTCCTCCAAGTGGGCGACGTTCTCGCGCCGCCCGCAGGCCAGGTTGTCGGCACAGTCGACTTCGGCGCCCGAATCCAGCAGCCGTTCGCACAGGTGGGAGCCGAGGAAACCGGCACCGCCGGTCACGAGGGCGCGCCGCCAGGAGAACGGTGTCTCAGCAGTCATGGGACCGTTCCTTCGTCCACGTCGTTCGCGCCCCGCAGATGCCCTGGCCGGGCACGGGCGCGTACTGCGTCGCCGGGCCGACGTCGTCGGCCCCTGGGAGGGAAGGGAAGGGGAGGGCCGGGTCCCCGCTCGTCCGGAGGACCGCCCTGGCCGGCCGCCGCTTGCCGGACGGCCTCTGGCAGCTTGGTGTCCCCTGCCAGTTGGGTTCACGCGTTGGATTCTGATTCTCCCGGATCACGGGTGCTCGCGCGACTCCGGCGTCCCTCGTACCACGCCGTGAGGGCCCCCGCACGGCGGCGGCCGGGCCCGGCCGCCGCCCGGAAGACCGGTCCCGTTCGGGGGGCCGCCGCCGGAGCCCTCCCGGCCGGGTGTCAGGCCGCACCACCGGCCCGCGCGTTCAGCCGCACGGCGGGCAGGCCACCGCGCCGTGAGACGGGTTCAGAACTTGCAGACGACTCGCGGCCGGAGTGATCGTGGGCGGCCGGTCCGAGGAAGGCCGGGCACCGGTGCGGGCGACCGGCGCGCCGTCCGTGGCGGGGTCCTGTACCACGGCGGGCGGACGCGCTCTGCGGAGCGGGGCCGGATGGCCGCCGCCCGCCACCCGATGTGCTGACCGGGCGGGGCGGACCGTGTAGTGCGCCGTCGCCGGGGCACCCGCCCGGACGACGGCCGGCCGTTCACGGGCCGCCGCGTGTCACTCAGGAGGTATGACGATGGGTCACGGCGGAAACGTCATCCAGGAGCTGACCACCGACCACCGTGAGGTCGAGGAGTTCTTCGGCCGGATCGAGGCGCTGCCGCCCGGTTCCAGCGAGCGCAAGAACCTGGCCGACCAGGCCACGATCGAGCTGGTCCGCCACTCGGTGGCGGAGGAGGCCTATCTGTACCCGGCGGTGCGCGAGCACCTGACGGGCGGGGACGCCCTGGCCGACAAGGAGCTGGAGGACCACGCCAAGGCCGAGCAGATCATGAAGGACCTGGAGGGCTGTCAGGCCGACGACCCCCGGTTCGACACGCTCATGGCGCAACTGATGACCGAGATCCGCTCCCACGTGGCCGACGAGGAGCAGAACCTCTTCCCGCGGCTGGAGGCCGCCTGTTCCGCCGATGCGCTGATGACCCTCGGTGACAAGGTCCGCCGGGCGAAGAAGACGGCGCCCACGCGTCCGCACCCGGCGGCACCGGACAAGCCCCCGGCCAACAAGCTGCTGGCCCCGGGCGCCGGCCTGGTCGACCGGATGCGCGACGCGCTGTCGGGACGGGGCAGGGAGAGCTGACTCGACACCGCCGGGGGGCGGAAGGCGGGGCGGAGTGACGTGCCTGGCCCCGCCTTCCGCCCCCCGGCGGTGCGGGGCCGGGCGGGACTCAGAGCCAGGGGGTGACCCGGGCGCCGGAGCGGGACCGGGTGCGGGTGGCCCGGCACAGCAGCCGGAACACCTGCAAGAGGGTCAGCGGCCACAGCCACGCGAAGCACCACAGCAGCGCCGGGTCCGAGGTGCGGATGCCCATGACGGCCACGAACACCGACGCGGCCGTCAGCAGCACGACGGCCGCCGGCAGCCAGCCCGGACCGCGCGGACAGCCCATCCGGCGCGCGAACCGGCGGTCCTGCCGTAGCCCCGACTCGATCTGCACCAGCGCGAGCCGCTCGCGCGGTGACAGCCGTACCTCGTCGTGCATCTCCCAGTCGTCCACGGCAACGGCACCTCCTCCGCCGGACGGCGGCCCGGTGTTCCGGACCGCCGAGTTCCCCGGACTGCGCGGGCGATGCCGGGCCGCCGCGGACCGCTGGGGCGGGGCCGGGGTGGAGAAAACTCCACCCCGGGGCCGGTGGCCACCCTGACTGAAGAGACGCTCGCGCGCGGCCACGATGGAGGCGGTCCAGTCCCGTCGTCCGCTCACAGGGAGCCACCGTGCCCGAGCCCACCGAGGTGCAGCCTGCCGAGGAACACCCGCTGTGGCCCTGGGTGGTGCTGGTGGCCGTGGTGGCGTGCGTCGTGATCGTTCTCCTCAACGTACTCGTGACGGCGTGACGGCGTGACCGCCTGTCCGCGTGACGACGGGACCGCGTGACGACGGGACGAATCCTCGGCGGCCCTCGATGCGGAAGGGGAGACGTTCTCCCGCGTCACCGGCCGGCCCTCGCCGTACCGGCCGGCCGACCGCCCGGCGGCGGCGGGACCGGCGGACGAAACGGCGCCTGGGAGCACCGTCGGTTTCACGGACGCCGGTCGCTGCCGTCGGCGTCGGGTCCGTGTCGTGGCCGGCTGATCGCTGCGGAGTCGTCCGGGCGGCCGCACGGGGGCGCGTAGGCGACGTACCGCAGGTGGGCGGCCCACTGGGCGCGCGTGATGCGGGGGCCGGTGTGCGCGCAGGCGTGCGCGATGACGCGGGCCCGGTCGGTTCCGGCGAGCCGGACGGTGGCGTCGAATCCGCCGGAGGCCAGCACGGTTCCGTCGGGGCTGAAGGCGACCGAACTGACCGCCGTGCTGTGGCCGGTCAGCGTGGTCAGCGCAGTCGGGTGCGCGGGCCGGACCACGTTCCACAGCCGCACCGTGCGGTCGTCGCTCGCGCTGGCGAGGGTGCGCCCGTCGGGACTGAACGCCACCGAGCCGACGACGTCGGTGTGCCCGGAGAGTCCGGCGAGCGGGGCGGGACGCCGCGGGTCGGCGAGGCCCCACAGCCGTACCGGGTCGTGCCCGCCGCCGGCCGTGGCGAGGGTGCGGCCGTCGGGGCTGAAGGCCACGGAGAACGCCCCGGTGCCGTGGCCGTCCAGTACGGCCAGCCGCCGTGGGCGGCGCGGGTCCGCGATGGCGGTCAGCCGTACGGCGCCGTCCTCGCCGGCACTGGCGAGCGTGCGGCCGTCCGGGCTGAACGCCACCGCACGGACCGCGTCACGGTGTCCGGTCACCCGCGTGAGCAGGGCGGGGGTGGCGGGGTCGGTGACGTCCCAGAGCCCCACGCTGCCGTCGGTGCCGGCGGTGGCGAGCGTACGGCCGTCCGGGTCGTAGGCGAGGGAGCGTACGTCTCCCCCCTGCCCGGTGAGTGAGGCGAGCAGGGCGGGCCGGGTGGGCGTCGCCGTGTCCCACAGCCGCACGCTACCGTCGGCGGACCCGGTGGCCAGCGCGCGGCCGTCCGGGCGGTAGACCACGGTCCGGACGTCGTCCCCGTGGCCGCTCAGAGTGGCTTCCGCGACGGGGCGGTCGGTACCGTGCACCCGCCACAGCCGCGCGGTGTGGTCGCCGCTCGCGGTCGCCAGTTGACGCCCGTCGGGGCGGTAGGCGATGGCGAGGACCTCCTTGGCATGCGCCCGCACGGTGGTCATCAGGGTGCTCACCAGGGCGTCGCGCGTCCTGGTGGTCGGCGCGAGGCGGTAGGCCGTCAGGCCGAGCTGCACCGCCAGCCCCGGATCGGTGTCGATGAGTCCCGTCGCGCTGTCCGCGATGATCTGGGCTACCGCGTCGTTGCGCTGCCGGGTGACCTCGTCCTCGGCGTGCCGGGCGTTGACGGTGGCGATGGCCGCCACCACGACGAGCACGGCCAGGAGGGCGACGAGGGTGCGCAGGCGCCGGGCACGCCGTCGGGCGGAGTTCCCGGCCGCGGCCTCGGCTGCCGTGCCGGCGTCGACGAAGGCCTGTTCCGACGGGGCCAGCCGGATGTCGCGGCTGGTGAGGAGGTCGCGGGCGAGGGCGAGCCGGGCGCCGCGGTAGAGGGCGCCGGGGTCCCGTCCCAGGGTCTCCCAGGTGCGGGCGGCGTCGGTGAGCTGGCGGTGGGTCCGTAACCGCTCCCGGTCGTCGGTCAGCCAGCCGCGCAGCCGGGGCCAGGCCCGGATGAGGGCCTCGTGGGTGAGTTCGACCCGTCCGTCGTCGAGGGTGAGCAGGCGCAGCGCCACGGCCCGGGCCAGCACGGTCGCGGTGTCGGCGTCCTCGCCGAGTTCCTCGCGGGAGACGGGTCGCTTGGTGTCCTCGGTGCCCTCCCCGAGGGCGATGAGGTGCACGAAGATCTGCCGGGCCGACCACTGCTGACGTTCCGTCAGCGAGGAGTGGAGACTCTCCGCGGACTGGGCGAGTGCGCCTTCGAATCCGCCGGCCGCGTGGAAGCCGTCCAGGGTGAGGGCGGCGCCGCGCCTCCTGCGCCAGGTCTCCAGCAGCGCGTGGGACAGCAGGGGGAGGACTCCGGCCTGCCCGTGGGCGTGGGCCACGAGGGTGGCCTGGAGGGCGCCTTCCACGGTCAGGCCGGCCCGCCGGGCGGGTTCCACGACGGCGCACCGCAGTTCGGCGGCGCTCATCGGTCCGACGACGACCTGCGCGTCGCGCAGGATGGCGACGAGGGGGGCGTGGCGGGTGCAGTGGGCGTAGAAGTCGGCGCGGACCCCGAGGACGATCCGGCAGCCGGATCCGGGCCGTTCCGCCTCCTCGACGAGGGCGGCGATGAAGCGGGCCCGCTCGTCGGCGTCGGTGCAGACGGTGAAGACCTCCTCGAACTGGTCCACGACGAGGACCAGTTCGCCCGCCTCGGATCCCGGCCCGGACACCGGCCCCCGGGCCGTCCCGGATTCCGACCCGGAGCCCGGTCCGGAGCCCGACCTGGAGCGCGACCCGGAGCCCATCCCAGAGCCCGACCCGCATCCCGGCCCGGAGCCCGGCTTCGCGGCGAGCGCCTTCTCCAGCCGCTCCCGTGGGTTCGGTCCGGGGGTGAGGACCCGCACCGTGCGGCGCGGTTCGTCGCCGGCCAGGCGCGGCAGCAGTCCGGCGCTCAGGAGGGAGGACTTGCCGGCCCCGGACGCGCCGACGAGGGCCACGGCCCGCCTCCGGGCCAGGGTGGCGAGGAGGTCCTCGACGAGACGCTCGCGGCCGAAGAACAGGTCGGCGTCCTCGGTCCGGAACGCCGCCAGACCGACGTACGGCCCCCGGAGCGGACCTTCCGGCACCTCCGGGCAGGGCTGTCCGTGCGGGCTCCCCGTCCCCTCCGGGCCGTTCCGCTCCTGCGGGGGGCCGGCGCAGGACTCGGTGCGCAGTTCGACGGCGACGGCATGCCAGCGCGCCTCCCACTCCCGTGGGTCGCCACCGCAGGCCCGTACGTACGACAGCGTGACGTCCAGGCTGGGCAGCCGCCGTCCGGAGGCGGCGCCGGACAGGGTGGCCACCGAGTAGTGGGCGCGGTGCGCCAGATCCCGGTACGGCGGGGATCCGGCCTCGTGGCGCAAGCGGCGCAGAGCCGCGGCGAACCGCAGCAGCGGTCCGTCCTCCCCCTCCAGCGGACGCTCCTTGCGGGCCATGCTCCCCATCCCCCGCCCGGACTTCCCCGCCCGAAGCGTTTTCCGCCCTCTGGTGTGGATTGTTCAGCAATTGTTTGTTCACTGCAACAGGCCCGACGGCGAACAACGGACAACGGCTAGACCTGGGTTCACGCACCACGACAGCGAGACCGAGAGCGAGAGCGAGAGGAGGGGCGTCGCCGATGAGGCGTCACCGTGCCACCGCCATGACCGCGGCCCACGCCGTGGCCGCCGGTCTGGCCACCGTCCTGCTGCTGGGCGGATGCGGAGCGGCCACGGGCGGCCCGGCGCCCGGGCCGCATCCGGCGGGTTCGTCCCGCGAGCCGAGCCCGCGGGAGACCCGGGTGCTGGACCGGGCGGAGCAGGTCCTGATCAGCAGGTGCATGGCCGCGCGGGGATGGCGGTACGAGGTCACGGAGGCCGGCGGGGCTTCCGGCGAGGGCGCGCGGTCCTTCCCGTACGCGGTCGACGACGTCGCCTGGGCCCGCGCCCACGGTTACGGCGGCCGGGAGGAGCGCCTCAGGACCGAGGCGCGGCGGGCCGACCCGAACCAGCGGTACTTCCACCGGCTGTCGCCGTCCGCGCGGGCGGCGGCCCGTACCGCGCTGATGGGGTCCTCCGCCGTGGGGCTCTCGGTGAAGGCGCCCACCGATATGACGATCACCGCGTCCACCGAGGGCTGCATCGCGGACGCCGAACGCACGCTCTACGGAGATCTCGAGGACTGGTTCCGCGTCAAGGTCGTCACCATGAACCTGCGTCCCGTCCGGGAGGCGCGCGTGCGCCGGGACCGGCGCTACGTGACCGCGGTGGGCCGGTGGGCCGCGTGCATGCGGGCGGCGGGCCGGCCGTACGCCGACCCCGACGAGTCCCGGCAGGCGGCGGCCCGCTACGGCGAGAGCCTGCCGGCGGCCGAGGCGGACGCGGCCGGGACCGCGCTCGCCGTCACCGAAGCGACCTGCGCGACCGGCACACCGCTGGCGCGGGTCTCCCGGGCCCTGGACCGCTCCTACGGCGAACGACTCCGCACGCAGTACCGGGAGGAACTCGTCGACAGGTGGAGGTTCCAGAACGCCGCGCTGCCGATGGCGCGGCGCCTCGCACCACCTTCTCCATCCGCACCACCGTCATCACACGAACCGGGTGAGACGGAAACCTCTGGAGGGTCCCATGCGTAAGTTCCGCACCATGCTGCTGGCCGGCACGTTCGTGCTGCCGCTGCTGGCCGTTCCCGCCACTCTGACCACAGCGCACGCCGCCACGGCGGACACCGCCGCGGCGAGTGCCTCCGGCCTGGCCGCCGACGGCGCCTACTGGGTGTGGGAGGACACCAATCGCGGCGGCCACTCCTGCGGGTGGAGCGGCAACGACGCCAACTGGAGCACCTGCGGCCCGAACGGCAGCTTCAACATGAACGACCGGGCCTCGGCCTGGTGGAACAACGGCTACGGCGGCGCCTACGGGGACGTCCGCGTCTACGAGGACATCAACTACGGCGGCGCCTCCACCTGCGCCCCCAACGGGGGCCAGGGCAACATCCCGTGGGAGTGGAACGACCGCATCTCCTCCCACAAGTGGGTGACCGCCTGCGGTTACTGACCGCCGCTCCCCCACTGCCGGGCCTCCCGGGCATCACGCCCGTGAGGCCTTCGGCGTGCCGGGCGCGGCCGTCCGCATCCCCACGTCGGCCGGGGGGCGGGACGCGAGAAGCGGCGTGGAGCCGGCCGGAACACCGAGGAGGGTGAGGTAGGACGCCGGCGCCCGACGGCACACATTGCGGGCAGCTCATGGGGCACTACGGAACGTGAGAGCGCCCAGCCGCAGGTGACCTTCACTGCCGCAAGGTCGATACTGCCAGTAGACGGGACGGACGATTCGGCGATCAAGGGGGCCCCAAGACCTGACGTCTCGTCACCGAAGCCGGCCCCGAGTCGGCACCCGACCCGCCGCGATCCGCCTCCGACCGCGCCCGACCGCCAAGACCAGATACCGCCCTCTACGCCGGTGACCTGCGAAGCAGCAGGTCCTGGGCCTAAGCGCCAAGCTCACGAGGAGACACCCATGAGGATGTTGATCAACGTGCCGGAGACCGTCGTGGCGGACGCGCTGCGCGGTTTCGCGGCCGCGTATCCCGACCTGACCGTCGACGTGGAGAACCGGGTGATCGTCCGCCGGGACGCTCCCGTGGCCGGGCAGGTCGGGCTGGTGTCGGGCGGCGGATCGGGGCACGAGCCGCTGCACGGCGGGTTCGTCGGCCCGGGCATGCTGTCCGCCGCCTGCCCCGGGGAGGTGTTCACCTCGCCGGTGCCGGACCAGATGGCGCGCGCCGCGGCGGCCGTGGACAGCGGTGCGGGCGTGCTGTTCGTGGTGAAGAACTACACCGGCGACGTGCTGAACTTCGACATGGCGGCCGAGCTGGCCGAGGACGAGGGCATCCAGATCGCCAAGGTGCTCGTCGACGACGACGTGGCGGTCACCGACAGCCTCTACACGGCCGGGCGGCGCGGTACCGGGGCCACCCTGTTCGTGGAGAAGATCGCGGGCGCCGCCGCGGCTGAGGGGCAGCCGCTGGAGCGGGTGGAGGCCATCGGCCGCAAGGTCAACGAGAACTCCCGCAGCTTCGGCGTGGCCCTCAGCGCCTGTACGACCCCGGCGAAGGGCAGCCCGACCTTCGATCTGCCGGACGGCGAACTGGAACTGGGCATCGGCATCCACGGCGAGCCGGGCCGCGAGCGGCGGCCCATGATGACCTCCGGGGAGATCGCCGACTTCGCGGTCAACGCCGTCCTGGAGGACATGCCGCCGCGCGATCCGGTGCTGCTGCTGGTCAACGGCTTGGGCGCCACGCCGCTGCTGGAGCTGTACGGCTTCCACGCCGAGGTGCAGCGGGTCCTGCGCGAACGGGGGGTCTCCGTGGCCCGCACCCTGGTCGGGAACTACGTGACCTCCCTGGACATGGCGGGCGCCTCGGTGACCCTGTGCCAGGCCGACGAGGAGTTGCTGCGGCTGTGGGACGCGCCGGTACGGACCCCGGCGCTGCGTTGGGGCATGTGAGCCGGGGGAAGCAGACGATCACCGCCCCGGCCGTACCGGCCGGCAGTCCTACCACGCAAGGAGACCCAGTGCTCGACGCCGACTTCTTCCGCCGTTGGATGACGGCGACCGCCGCCTCCGTCGACCGCGAGGCGGAGCGGCTCACCGCCCTCGACTCGGCCATCGGGGACGCCGACCACGGCAGCAACCTTCAGCGCGGGTTCACCGCGGTCACGGCCGTCCTGGAGAAGGAGGCCCCGCAGACCCCGGGGGCCGTCCTGACCCTGGCGGGACGGCAGTTGATCTCGACCGTCGGCGGTGCGTCCGGACCGCTGTACGGCACCTTGCTGCGCCGGACCGGGAAGGCGCTCGGCGACGCCGCCGAGGTCGGCACGGAGCGGCTGGCCGAGGCGCTGCGGGCGGGCGTCGACGGGGTGATGACGCTCGGCGGGGCGGCACCGGGCGACAAGACCATGATCGACGCGCTGGTGCCGGCCGTGGACGCGCTCGCCACGGGGTTCGCCGCCGCGCGGGCCGCCGCGGAGGAGGGCGCGCAGGCCACCACCCCGCTGCAGGCGCGCAAGGGCCGGGCGAGCTATCTGGGCGAGCGCAGCATCGGCCACCAGGATCCGGGGGCGACCTCGTCGGCCCTGCTGATCGCCGCGCTGGCCGACACGGCGGAGGCGGACGGTGAGTGAGGACAGGGCGGTCGGGATCGTACTGGTGTCGCACAGCGCGGAGGTGGCCGCGTCGGTCGCCGCGCTGGCCAAGGGTCTGTCGGGCGGGGCGGCGGCGGTGCCGGTGGCTCCGGCGGGCGGCACCGGGGACGGTGGGCTCGGAACCAGCGCCGAGCTGATCGCCGCCGCGGCGGCCTCGGTGGACCGCGGGGCCGGGGTGGCCGTCCTCACCGACCTGGGCAGCGCGGTGCTCACGGTGAAGGCGCTGCTCGCCGAGGGCGACGAACTCCCGGACGGTACGCGCCTGGTGGACGCGCCCTTCGTCGAGGGTGCGGTGGCCGCGGTGGTCACCGCCGCGGCGGGGGGAGACCTGGACGCCGTGGAAGCGGCGGCGGCGGAGGCGTACGCCTACCGCAAGGTGTGACGGCGGGGGCTGCGCGGGCCGAGTCGCCCGCGATCGCCCGGCCGGCCGCCACCCTGCGCCCCGCCCGGAGCCCCCGCCCACCGCACGACGGAAGGCCCGGGAACAGCCCGCCGGGGCCGCACGCCCTCGACCGGGCGCCGGGCCGGTCCTCCGTCACCTGCGGCGCCCATGAGGCGCGCGCCTACCGCACCATGGGGCGGCCGGAAGCTGTCCGCCAGGGCCCGCCCGTCAGGTCCTGCGTGATGAAGCGGCCGGCCAGTCGCCGGCCCTCCGCCACCGTCGCCGCGTAGTCCTCGATGGGGGTGACGCGGGAGTGGCGGAAGACGATGTAGGTGACGCCGGAGGGTACGCCGCCGGTGCGCGGGTCGGGCGGGATGCCGAGGCTGCGGGCGGTGGCGTAGGAGGCCTCGCCGATGAGGTCGCGCGGGCCGGTGTCGCCGACGACCGCGAACCGCACCCGGTCCCGGTAGACGACGGCCGCCACGGAGCCGCCCCGGACACCGTGCGCACGCTGGTTCCAGCGTCTGCTCGGCGCGGGGACCACGATGTAGGGCAGGCGTTCGGCGTTCAGATGGCGCCCGTCGGACTGCTGGAAGGCGGTGGTGGGGGCGAACAGCGGGTCGGTGCGGTGGTTGCAGCGTGCGGTGGGCCGGCCGTCGCAGTCGACGTCCAGGTCGGCCTTCCAGAAGACGGCGTCCCGGGTGCCGCAGACCCGGACGGTCGCGGCGGTGTCGGCGTCGGTGCGGTACCGGCCCCGGGAGACCGGGGTGCACGTGTCGGTGCGCGCCAGCAGGTCGGCGGCGGTGACCAGGCCCTCGTCGCGGGCCGCCGGCCGTTCCACGGGCGGGACGGCGGTGGCCGGGGCGGGCAGGGCCGCGGGGGCGAGCAGGGCGGCGCCGGCGGCGGCCAGCGTCAGCGACGGGACACGCACGATGAGGAACCCTCTCCTAGGGGACATAGCGGGCATTCAGCCCACTGTGGTGTGCGCCCGGGCGAGTGGACGTCGGGGCCGCTCCGAAGGGGCCGGATGGAGCACGCCCCTGACACCCCGTCAGGGGACACCGGGGCGGACGCCGGCCGGGTTGCGCGGAGCGGACAGCCGGGACAGAGGGGTCCGGGCCCCGCGGACGAGAGGGACAAAGAGGTTGGGCCCCGCGGCAGGGGCCGGGGGCCGGGCTTCCACCTGCCCCGACTCCCCGGCCACCCGCGCCGGCGCGGGATCGGCGACGACAGCGTGTCCGCGCGGACGGCACGAACTCCTGTTCGGGTGACGGGAGTTCGGCCACAGCGAAGCTCAGCTTACGTAACCGCCGGAAGCGGCCCCTCATGCGGCCCCCTTGCTGTGGCCGCACCCGCCGGGCATATTGGTCCGGACCTTTACCGTGCTGGCTCACGCCGTCCCCCGGGGAGGAACAGCCGTGCGACGCGTTCCCGTTCCGCTCGTGCTGGCCTGCGGGGCCCTGCTCCTGGCCGTGTCCTGCGGCTGGGGGCGGACCGGCGAGGCCGACGAGGGGCGCGCGCCGGGCGCTCCGGGCGGGGTCACCGCCGCGGCGGGCAGCGCCACCAGCGTGCACGTCATGTGGAACGCCCTGCCGGACGGTTCCGGGGTCCGCTCCTACGAGATATACCGCGGCACCACGAAAGTGGCGGATGTACCGGATTCGCAGCACATGGTGGACGTCACCAGGCTCAGGCCGTCCACCATGTACGCGTTCACCGTGCGCGCCCGGGACACCGCGGGCCGGCTGAGCCCGCCGAGCCGGTCGGTGCGGGCGCGGACGCCGGCCGCGGTGGCGGCGGACCGCTCGGCGCCGACCCGGCCGCGGGACACCGCCGGGCGGACCGTCGGCAGCCGCGCGGTAAAGCTGTCCTGGGGCGCGTCCCGGGACGACCGGGGCGTGGTGTCGTACGAGGTCTACCAGCGCGGTGTCAAGATCCACAGCGTGGGCGGCCGCCAGACCGCCACGGTGATCACCGGCCTGCGCCCCGGCAGCAGGTACGTGTTCACGGTGCGGGCCCGGGACGCCGCCGACAACCTCTCCCCCGCCGGCGCCCGGGTCCACCTGACCACCCCGGGCAGGGACGACGGCCGGGACACCGCGCCCACCGGGTTCACCGCGACCACCCACCGGTCCGGCGGGGCGTACTACATCGACCTGGCCTGGGATCCGCCGCGCACGGACGGCGTGGTCACCGAGTACCGGATCGAGCTGGACGGCGCCGCGGCCACCTCGCTCGTCTGGGGCGGCACACCGCCGCGCGGCCGGGCGCACCACAGCTTCTACACGGGCACGGCGGCCGGCGAGGAGCACCGGGTGCGGCTGCGGGCGCGGCTGCCGGACGGCACGTGGGGCGGCTACTCGGCGGAGCGGACGGTGACCACGGGCGGCTGACGGGCGGACCGGGCGGAGATGACGCCCGGTCCGCCGGACGGTCAGGCGTCACGAGGACGTCCGGGCGTCACCCGGACAGCGCAGCCGTCACCCGGCCGGGCGTCTCCGGCGTGCGGGCGGTCCCGGGGCGGCGTTGGCTGCGGTTGAGGCGCACGGACGTTTCCCGACCCCAGGCGGCGCATGGGACGTACCGCCAACCGTGCCGCCGGAGGCCAGCCCATGCACACCTCACGACTCCTGCTCCGCTCCGGCCTGACCCTGGCGGCCGCCGCCGCGCTTCCGGCCGGGTTCGCCGGGCCGTCCGCCGCCGCCTCGGGCATCTCGGTCAGCACCACCGGCTCCACCGTCTCGGTGGTCACCAGCGCGTGCACCCAGATCAACGGGAGCTGGGGCACCGCGGCCCTGCTCTCGAACCGTCAGGCGAGCTTCACCCAGGGCAGGCAGGTGGCCCTGTCGGGCACGTCCGTCAGCCAGTCCGCGGCCTGGTCGGCGGTGAGCCCGGGAACGTTCACCGTGGTGGTGGTCTGCTCCAGCGGCAGCACCGCGGGCAGCCAGTCGGTGATCGTCTCCGCCTCCACGCCGCCGACGATCTCGGCGACGTCCACCACGAGGCCCTCCCGTGGTGTGATGGGCGGCCTGGGCGGTGCCGCCCGGGACTACGGCCCGCTGACCCTGGGCGTCGGCGCGGCTCTGGTCGGCGCCGGCGTCGTCGCCACGGGCTGGGTACTGCGCCGCCGCTCGAAGCCCTACCGGCTCTGAGTCCCCCTCACGACGCCCCGGCGGCCGGGACCGGGTCCGGCCGCGCCGGAACGGCGGAGCGGCGGTTGCGCCGAGCGCGTGAACCCGGCCGGCCGCTCGGCCCGGTCCGTCGCGTGCGCACCCCTCGAGACGCTCACGGAGCCCCTTGACCGGAGCGTCCCTCCGGCCGCCGCCGGGCGGCCCCGCTCGCCAGCCGCTGCGCCGCCCGCTCCCCGCGCCGGCCCACGGGTTCCACTCCCCATGCCGCGCCCAGACCGGCCGGCGGCATGTCGACGTAGACCGACTCGTACGAACCGGCCGGGACGATGTACGTCTCGTGCCAGATGCCCACAGCGCCCTTGCCGGCCCGCACGCGGCGGTTGAACGCCGCCCAGGCGGGGTGGTGCTGCCCGGTCCGGTCGGAGGCGTAGGCGAGCAGCTTCTCGTGCGACTCCCAGTACTGCGCGACGGTGTACACGCGGGGACCGCCGCCCAGCCCCCGGTGGCCCAGCAGCCCGATGTCACTGTCCCGCGCGAGTTCCTTGAGCATGCGCGGCATCGCGGTCAGCGCGGGCAGCCAGTGGCGTACGGCCCGCCAACGGTTGATGCGCATCCCGATGAGGAAGACGACCACGTCGCCCTCCGCGGCGGCCGTGACCCGCCGCCCCGAAACAGGTGCAGTACCCATGGGATTCCCCCGTCCCTCGATTGGATAGCCGCGCTATCCATGCTTGGATAGTGCCACTCTTCAAGGGAGGGGGCAAGAGCATGCGGCTGGCGGAGTTGAGCGAGCGCAGCGGTGTGTCCACCGCCACGATCAAGTACTACCTGCGCGAGGGGCTGCTCCAGCCCGGGCGCCGGGTCTCCGCCACCCAGGCCGAGTACGGGGAGGACCACCTGCGGCGGCTGCGCCTGGTGCGGGCGCTCATCCAGATCGGCGGGGTTCCGGTGGCCGCCGCGCGCGAGGTGATCGCCGCAGCGGAGGACGAGTCGCTGGACCACCACCTGCGGCTGGGCGCGGCGACCTGGGCGCTGCCCTGCGCCGAGAGGCCCGCCGGGGACGACCCGGGGCCGTGGAGACCGCCAGCCGCTCGGTGGAGGCGCTGCTGGAGCGGCTGGGGTGGTCCCCCGACCCCGGCCCGGACATGCTCGATCCCGCCCACCGGCGGCTCATCGACTCGGTCGCCGCGCTGGCCCGGCTCGGCTACCCCTGCGACACCGAGCACCTGCTGCCGTACGGCCGGCTGGCCGTGCGGCTGGCGGTCACCGACCTGGACATGATCGAGGAGCAGCCGACCCCGACCGGGCAGATCGAGGCGGCCGTCGCCCTCACGGTGCTGTACGAACCGGTGCTGCTGAGCCTGCGGCGCATGGCCCACGCGCAGGAGTCGGCCCGCCGGTTCTGAGGCGCCCCGCCCCGCGGCGCGCCTATTCCTCCCCGGTGCCGAGGTCCTCCCCGGTGCCGAAGTCCTGACCGGGCGGTTCCGCGAACTCCGCCAGGGCCTGGGTGAGCCACTGGGTCCAGAAGGTCTCCAGGTCGATGCCCGCCCGCAGGACCAGGTGGCGCAGCCGGTCCCGGGGGGCGTCCCGGTCCGGCGGGAAGTCGCGCCGTTCGATCTCCTGGTACTCGGCCAGCTGCCGCCGGTGCAGCTCCAGATGGCGGCGCAGGTCCGGCTCCAGGCCCGCCGTGCCGACCACGGCCGCAGCGCGCAGCCGCAGCAGGAGGACGTCCCGCTGGGGCTTGGGGTCCTGCGCGGCGGCGGTCCAGCGGGCCAGCTCGGCGCGGCCCGCGGGGAGCACCTCGTAGTTCTTCCTCTGCCCGCGGGCCGGCTGCTCGGCCGGCAGCGCGCGGATGAGGCCCTCCGCCTCCAGTCTCCCCAGTTCGCGGTAGATCTGCTGGTGCGTCGCGGACCAGAAGTAGCCGATCGACTTGTCGAACCGGCGGGTCAGCTCCAGCCCCGACGACGGTCTTTCCAGCAGGGCGGTGAGGATCGCGTGCGGGAGTGACATGGGCTCATCCTAGGGACGGCCGTGGGGCGCGCCGGGGGCGCGCCCCACGGCCTCGGCTAGAGGGCCGCCGCCAGCTCGGTGCCCTGCTTGATGGCCCGCTTGGCGTCGAGTTCGGCCGCGACGTCCGCGCCGCCGATGAGGTGCGCGCTGCGCCCGGCGGCCACCAGCTCGTCGTACAGGTCGCGGCGCGGGTCCTGGCCGGTGCAGAGCACCACGGTGTCGACCTCCAGGACGGTGCTCTCCTCGCCGACGGTGATGTGCAGTCCGGCGTCGTCGATCCGGTCGTAGCGCACGCCCGGCACCATGGTGACGCCCCGGTGCTTCAACTCGGTGCGGTGGATCCAGCCGGTGGTCTTGCCGAGTCCGGCGCCGACCTTGGTGGTCTTGCGCTGGAGGAGGTGGACCTGGCGGGGCGGCGCGGGCCGTTCCGGTGCGGCGAGCCCGCCGGGCGCCTGGTAGGCGGTGTCGACGCCCCACTGACGGAAGTAGGTCTCCGGGTCCTCGTGCGCCTTGTCGCCGCCGTCGGTGAGGTACTCGGCGACGTCGAAGCCGATGCCGCCGGCGCCCAGGACGGCGACGCGCTCGCCGACGGGGGCGCCGTCACGCAGCACGTCGAGGTAGCCGAGGACGCGGGGGTGGTCGACGCCCGGGAGGTCCGGCACGCGCGGGGTGACGCCGGTGGCGACGACGACCTCGTCGTATCCCGCCACGGTCTCGGGGGCGACCCAGGTGTCGAGGCGTACGTCGACGCCGTGGGCCTGGAGCTGATGGCGGAAGTAGCGCAGGGTCTCGTCGAACTCCTGCTTGCCGGGCACCTTGCGGGCGACGTTGAGCTGGCCGCCGATCTCGCTCGCGGCGTCGAACAGGGTGACGGCGTGACCGCGTTCGGCGGCGGAGACCGCACAGGCGAGTCCGGCCGGGCCGGCGCCGACGACGGCGACGCGCTTCTTCAGCCGGGTCGGCGAGAGCACCAGCTCGGTCTCGTGGCAGGCGCGCGGGTTGACCAGGCAGGAGGTGATCTGCCCGCTGAACGTGTGGTCGAGGCAGGCCTGGTTGCAGCCGATGCAGGTGTTGATGGCCTCCGGGGTCCCGGCGGCGGCCTTGGCGACGAAGTCGGGGTCGGCGAGCATCGGGCGGGCCATGGAGACCATGTCGGCGTAGCCGCCGGCCAGCAGTTCCTCGGCCAGCTCCGGGGTGTTGATCCGGTTGGTGGTGACCAGCGGCACCGACACCCGGCCCATCAGTTTCTTGGTGACCCAGGTGTAGGCGCCGCGCGGCACGGAGGTGGCGATGGTCGGGATGCGGGCCTCGTGCCAGCCGATGCCGGTGTTGATGAGTGTCGCCCCGGCGGCCTCGACGGCCCTGCCGAGGGTGACGACCTCCTCCAGCGAGGAGCCGCCCGGGACCAGGTCCAGCATGGACAGCCGGTAGATGACGATGAAGTCCTCACCGACGGCCTCGCGCACCCGCCGGACGATCTCGACGGGGAACCGCATCCGGTTCTCGTACGCGCCGCCCCAGCGGTCGGTGCGCCGGTTGGTCTGCGCGGCGATGAACTCGTTGATCAGGTAGCCCTCGGAGCCCATGATCTCCACGCCGTCGTAGCCGGCCCGGCGGGCCAGGCGGGCGGCGCGGACGTAGTCGCCGATGGTCCGCTCGATGTCGGCCTCGGCCAGCTCGCGCGGCACGAAGGGGCTGATCGGCGCCTGGAGCGGACTCGGCGCGACGAGGTCCCGGTGGTACGCGTAGCGGCCGAAGTGGAGGATCTGCATGGCGATCCGGCCGCCCTCGCGGTGCACGGCCTCGGTGATCACCCGGTGCTGTCCGGCCTCCGCCTCGGTGGTGAGCTTGGCTCCGCCCTCGTACGGCCGTCCCTCCTCGTTGGGTGCGATGCCGCCGGTGACGATGAGGCCCACTCCCCCGCGCGCGCGGGCCGCGTAGAACGCCGCCATCCGCTCGAAGCCGTGCTCGGCCTCCTCCAGGCCGACGTGCATCGAGCCCATGAGCACGCGGTTGGGCAGGGTGGTGAACCCCAGGTCGAGCGGGGTCATCAGGTGCGGGTAACGGCTCATCGGGGCCCTCCGTGCGCGGTGACGTCACCTCTTGTTGTAGAGGAACCCCGACGCTTTATGCAACTAGTTGCACAACTGCCCGCACGTGACACCAGCCACTCTGTACCTACTAGTATGTACAGTCGGGGCCCTGGTGGACACCGCCCGAGGACCGCTTCCAGGTGCTGACCGGCCACGACGGCGTCCGCAGCACCCTGCTCCACGACGGCTGCCCGGGGGTGCTCCGGGACGACTCGGCGGTGTCCGTCGCGATCACCCTGCGCGCCGGGCGCGGCGCGGACCTCAAGCCCGCCCTGTACCGGCGGATCGCGGAGCTGGTGCACGAACGCACCGGCACCGAGCCGCGCAATGTGTTCGTCACCCTGACCGAGAACGGCTGCGCCGACTGGTCCTTCGGCCACGGCCTGGCGCGGTACGCCCCGGCCGGCGGCGAGCCGGCCGGGGCGTGACCGCGCCGGGTCAGCGGCTCTCCAGGCGCAGGTGGAGGTCCCGTTCCTGGTCGCCCGAGGCCGCGGAGGTCTCCTGCACGGTGAACATCGAGTCCAGGGTGGTGCGGAACCGGCTGACGGCCCAGGGGCCGCCCTGCACGTCCGCCTGGACGGCCGACCCCAGCCGGACCTCCGGGCAGTCACCCGCACGGGTGTCCGCGACGTCGTACGTGCCGGACCACACCATCGGGCGTGACGTGTGCAGTTGCTGAGGGCTCTCGTCCGCGCCCCGGTCGGAGGCGAAACACGACCCCAGCGCGTCGAAGACGATGCGGGCGTCCTCCGCGGAGCCGCTGAGCTCCACCGTGACGGTTTCCGGGTGCGACCGCTCCGTGTCTGTCATTGATGCCTGTCCTTTCGTAGCCGCGCTGCGGTGGAACGGGTATCCCACCGAACCGCGTCCATCCTCAGGAAAACATCACCGGCCGCCGCGCACACCTCAGCTCTCGGAGAACTTGTACGTCTTGCTGTCCGTCAGCACGCAGAAGCCGGGTGAGACCACGATGACGCGCAGGACGCCGCCGCGGCGGTCGTAGTCGATGCCCTCCGCCTCGAAGTTCCCGGAGCAGGAGCTGCGCAGCGGTAGCTGGCGCAGGGCGGTGACATGGCCGGAGACGTCCGCCGTGCCGTCCGGGGCGGCCGACAGATCGATGCGGAGCAGCGGCTTGGTGAGACCGAAGAGGGAACCGTCCGGGTCGTCGGAGGAGCACAGCAGGGTCGTCGGTCCGGAGAAGTCGCAGCCCTGGACGTCACGGACGGCGTGGTCCAGACGGACGGTCCCGGTCTGCGGGAGGTTCGCCGAGGGGGAGGTGGACGGGTTGACGCCCGGGGTGGGGAAGATCAGCAGGCGGGTCATCGTGCCCCACTCGCCGGACAGCATCCACCGGCCGTCGGGCGAGACGGCCGCCCAGGAGTTGTTCAGCGCCTCGTCCGGGCCGAGCGTGTGGACGTACTCCGACCAGGTGCCGCCGGGCGCCTGCACGCGGAACATCTTCGAGTTGCCGGAGTCCCGCTGGTAGGGCTCGATGTAGTAGCCGCCGTAGGTGGCGTCGGGGTCGCCCACGTGGTTCCAGCCCCGGGCGGACAGGCCGAGGGGGATGGTGCCGATGCCGGTGTAGCGGTTGGGGCTGTTCGCGGGCACCTCCACCGAGGCCAGGCCCTGGCTCTCGGTCAGCGGGTCGGCGCGGTCGGAGCCGGTCTCGGTCCAGGTGCCGGCCGCCGCGGCGGGCGTGGGCGCGATCAGGGACACGACGGCGGCGGTGGCGAGGGCGACGAGGCCGGCGAGAGCTGCGTGACGGCGTTCCCGGGCGGACGCGGGCATGGGCGACTCCTGGACGGGGGGTGGAGGCACTCGGTCGGCGGACAGTCTGGCGTGGCGCGATAGTCATGTACAGGCCAATGCAGCAACATGAGCGTGAACTCTCACGGCCCGCGGGACCGCGCGGTACGGTCCGGCAGCGAGCCCCGCACCGCGCGTCCGCCGGTGCCGGCGCCGGCGGACGCGCGGCGCCGTGTTGAGAGATGGTGGAGGTAGACGGCGAAGGCGGCGGAGACTCGGTGTGAGCGCGGTAGAACAAGGGGAGTCGGCACGGGGGACGACGTGCCGTGCGGACGGGCGAAGGCGGTGCGTGGCATGAGTGCAGCCGAGGCTCCGGTGGCCGAGGGCGACGGGCCGGTGCCCGGGCCGTTGCGGCCGGGCGGGCTGCTCGACGTGCTGGGCGTGGCGTCGGTGGTCCTGGACACGGACGGCCGCATCGTCCTGTGGAGTCCGCAGGCCGAGGAGCTGTTCGGATACACCGCGCGGGAGGCCCTCGGGCAGCACGCCGCCCGGCTGATGGTGCACGAACGGCACATGCGGCTGGTCGGCGCCCTCTTCGCCGACGTACTGCGCACCGGGCAGAGCTGGGCCGGCGGCTTCCCCGTCCGGCACAAGGACGGCAGCACCCGGCTGGTGGAGTTCCGCAACATGCGGCTGCTGGACGACCACGGGGACGTCTACGCGCTCGGCCTGGCCGCCGACCAGTCGACCGTACGGCGGCTGGAGCAGGACGTGGCGCTGTCCGAGCGGATGGTGAAGCAGTCCCCGATCGGGTACGGCGTCCTCGACACCCGGCTGCGGTTCGTCTCGGTCAACCCGGCCCTGGAGAGGATCAACGGTCTGCCGGCCGCCGAGCACGTGGGCCGGACCCTGCGCGAGATGCTGCCGCGGGTGGACGCCGACGCGCTGGAGGCCGCCACCCGGCGGGTGCTGGAGACGGGTGTGCCGCTGGTCGACGGCACACTCGTCGGCCGTACCGCGGCCGACCCGGACGCGGACCACACCTGGTCCCACTCGCTGTACCGGCTGGAGGACGCCATGGGCAACGTGCTCGGTGTGGCGGTCTCGCTGGTCGACATCACCGAGCAGCACCGGGCCTCCGTCGAGGCGGAGGCGGCCCGGCGCCGGCTCGCGGTCATCGCCGACGCCTCCACGCGGATCGGCACGACGCTCGAACTGGAGCGCACCGCCTGTGAACTGGCCGACGTCGCCGTGCCCGAACTGGCGGACGTGGCCGCCGTGGACCTGCTGGACGCGGTCGTGGAGGGACGGCCCAGCACTCTGGGCCCGTCGGAGTCCGCGGTGATCCGGGCGCTCGCGGTCCGCCCGGACGAGGACACGGAGGCGGTACGGGCCGCCGACCCGCCCGGCCAGATCGCCCGCTACGCCTCCGACCGCCTGGTCACCGAGTGTGTGCGCACGGGTGAGGCGGTGCTGGTCCCGCAGGTCAAGGACGACGACCTGCCGCGCATCGCCCGCTCCGCCGAGGCCGCCGTGCTGCTGGGCCGGGCGGGCCTGCACTCGTATCTCGCGGTGCCGCTGATCGCGCGCGGCGAGGTGCTGGGGGCGCTCGACCTCAAGCGCACCCGCAACCCGGCGCCGTTCGACGAGGACGACGTCCTGCTGGCGCGGGAGCTGGCCGCCCGCGCGGCCGTGCAGATCGACAACGCGCGCTGGTACCAGAACGCCCGCAACACCGCGCTCACCCTTCAGCGCAGCCTGCTGCCCGGCCGCCCGCCGGTCACCACCGGCCTGGAGGTCGCCTCCCGCTACCAGCCGGCGGGCGCCACCAGCGAGGTCGGCGGCGACTGGTTCGACGTCATCCCGCTGGACGGCGGCAAGACCGCGCTCGTCGTGGGCGACGTGATGGGCAGCGGCATCGACGCCGCCGCCACGATGGGCCGGCTGCGCACCGCGACCACCACCCTGGCCTCGCTCGACCTCGACCCGGCCCGGCTGCTGGAACACCTGGACAAGACCACGTCCGCCCTGGACCACTCCATCGCGACCTGCGTGTACGCCGTCCACGACCCGCATCTGCGGCAGTGCCGGATCGCCAACGCCGGCCATCTGCCGCCGGCCCGCGTCCGGCCCGGCCGCCCGCCGGAGCTGCTCGACCTGCCCACCGGGGTGCCCCTCGGAGTGGGCGGCGTCGGCTTCTCCACGGTCACCGTCGACTTCGCACCCGGCGACGAGCTGGTCTTCTACACCGACGGACTGGTCGAGACCCGCCGCCACTCGCTGGACGAACGCCTGGACTTCCTGCTGTCCCTGCTCGACGACCCCGAGCGCCCCCTGGAGGAGGTGTGCGACCTCCTCCTGCGCACCCTTCACCACCCGGACAACCACGACGACGTCGCCCTGCTCATCGCCCGCGCACAGTAACCGGGTCAGCGGCTTCCGGCGCGGGTGTGGCGCCGGGGCCGCGGACGCCACGGCCTAGCGGAGCAGACCGATCACCACGTGCGCGTACAGCTCCTCCGACACCGCCAGGCGGGTCGTGAGGCCCGCCCGGGTGAGCACCTCGGCGGCGTCCGCCGCCTGGCGCTCGCTGGTCTCGGTCAGGAGGCAGCCACCGGGTGCCAGCCAGTCGGGCGCCCCGGCGGCCACCCGGCGCAGCACCGGCGCAGCACGTCGAGGCCGTCCGCGCCGTCCGCGCCGCCGTCCAGGGCGACCAGCGGCTCGTGGTCGCGGGCCTCCGGCGGCAGCAGGGGCACGTCGGCGGTGGGGACGTACGGCACGTTCGCCATCAGCACGTCGACACGGCCCCGCAGACCGGCGGGCAGGGCGTCGTACAGGTCGCCCCGGTGGGCCAGGCCGCCGAAGGCGCCGAGGTTGCGGCGGGCGCAGCGTACGGCGGCCGGGTCGATGTCGGCCGCGTGCACCTCGGCACCCTCCAGGACGGCGGCGAGGGCCGCGCCCAGCGCGCCGGAACCACAGCACAGGTCCACGGCGACGGCCGCGTGCGGCGCCGCGGCGAGCGCCTGGTCGAGCAGGAACTCGGTTCGGCGGCGGGGCACGAAAACCCCGGGTTCGACGGTGATGCGCAGCCCGTGGAACCCGGCCCAGCCGAGGACCTGTTCGAGCGGCAGTCCGGTGGCGCGCCGGTCCACCATGGCGGCGGTGTCCTCGGGGGTACGGGCGGTGGCGAGGATCAACTCCGCCTCGTCCTCGGCGAACACGCACCCGGCGGCACGCAGCGCGGAGACGACGGCGGAGGGGGACAGCGGTACGGGAGTGGGCATGGAAGCCGAGAGCCTTTCGGGAGCGCGAAGCATCAGGGCGCTCCCGCGGTCACCGCTGCCGGTGCACCGCGCCGTCACGAGGAGCGAGCACCCCAGCCGACACAGCGGTAATGGGACTCACCTCCTCGTCATCGGGGCCGCGGACACCGCGGCCGGACGGTCACCATACCGCAACGCTCCGACACGGACTTCCCGCCGGGGGAACGGGAACGGCCGCGTGCGTCACGCGGCCGTTGATCCGTCTTCCGGGGGCGCCGGGCGCCCCGCGAGGGCGGTCGGTCAGACGCCGACCGTCTCCTCGATCTCCTCTTCCGCCTCTTCGGCCCCTCCCTTCACGTCAGCCCCGCTCTCGGCCTCGGCTTCGTCGCGGGCCACCGGTGCGGCGGGCGCGGTGCCGGCGCCGGCCCCGGTCTCGGCGCGAGCGGCCTGCTGAAGGGGGCGGCGGGAGCGCTCGTACAGCGCGGCGACCGCGGTCACCACGAGGCCGGCCAGCAGCCAGCCCACCAGGGTCCACACGTTGCGCGCGAGGCCGTCGCTGCCGAAGTAGAGCAGGCTGCGGGCGCCCTCGACGAAGCCGGCGCCGTTCCAGAAGGCGTGCAGGGTGCCGAAGAAGCCGTTCTGCAGCTCGGGCCGGAACAGGCCGCCGGAACTGGTGAAGTTCAGCATCACGAAGAGCACCATCATGGCCAGCGTGGTCCACCGCTTGAGGAACGTGTGCAGACCGACGCCGACGAGGAGGATGCCCGCCGAGTACAGCCAGGCCATGCCCCACATGCCCGCGAGGTCGTGGTGGGCGAGGTGGAACACCGGGCCGGCGAGCAGCGCGCCGATGCCGCCGACCACGGCGGAGACGCCGAGCGCGAGCAGCGCCCGGACGCGCATCGCGAGCGCGGCACCCGCGGCCCCGAGGGCGGCGACCGAGGCGTAGGAGCCGATGCTGACCGCGACCAGCAGGAAGAACAGGCCCTGACCGGTGGGGTCGTCGGCGACCGGGGCGGCCACGTCGGTGACCTTCAGCGGGGCACCCTGCTCGGCGGCGACCGGCGTGAACACCTTCTCGACGGCCGTCGCGCCCATGTCGGAGGCGGCGGTGGCGACCAGCAGCTCGGGCGCCTTCGCGCTCGGCACATAGGCGCCGGTGACATCCCGGGACTCGAGCAGCCGGACGGCGTCGGCGCGGGTGGCGACCGTACGGACGTCGAGCTTGTCCCCCGCGGTGTCCTTCACCGCCTGCGCGAAGACCTTCGTCTGCGGGGCGGTGCCGACGACCGCGACCGGCAGGTGGTGCGGCTCCGGGGTGACGAACGCACCCATGTACGCGAGCCCCATGCCTATGCACATCAGCAGCGGGGTGATCAGGTGCGTGAGCACATGGCGCAGTGCCGGTGACCTCATCGCGTGCGGCCCTCCAAAGGTTGGCTTATACAACTCACGTTCTAGTTGTATTGTACAACTGAACCACCGGAGGAGGTATTCCCGTGAGCGCAGCCGAGTCGGCCGTCGAGACGATCCAGCGCGAGATGACCATGTTCGCCCGCCGGGCCCGGGCCTCGGCGGGCCGTATGCATCCCGAGCTGTCCCTGGTGTCGTACACCTTGCTGGGCCACCTGGAGGAGCGCGGCGGCTGCCGGGCGACCGACCTGGCGGCGCACTACGCGCTGGACAAGTCCACGGTGAGCCGCCAGGTGGCCGCGCTGGAGCGGGCCGGGCTGATCGAACGCCGGCTGGACCCGGAGGACCACCGGGTCCAGGTGCTGCATCTGACCGAGGCGGGCGAGGACATCCTCGCCCAGGTCACCCGCAGCCGCCGGACCGCCTTCCGGGAGCGGCTCGCGGGCTGGCCCGAGGAGGACCTGGTGCGCTTCGCGGCCTACCTGGAGCGGTACAACGCGGCGCCGGGAGACACCGACTCCGACTCCGACTGAGCGCCCGCGGGGGGGGCGGCGCCGGGCCCTTACCGGGCGCCCGTCCCGGTCACGGCACCGGTCACGGCACCGGCACCGGCACCGCCGGCCGGCCGTCCACCAGCCGCTCCGGCACCCGGGCGGCCAGGAACAGGGTGTGGCGGCGCAGCCGGAAGCCCAGGGACTCGTACAGCCGGACGGCCCTGGTGTTCTGCGCGCCGGTGTGCAGGAACGGGGTCTCGCCGCGCTCCCGGATGCCGTGCGCGACGGCGAGGACCAGCCGGGTGGCCAGCCCCTCGCCGCGGAAGGCGGGGTCGGTGCAGACCGCGCTGATCTCGGTCCAGCCCGGCGGATGCAGCCGCTCCCCCGCCATGGCGACGAGCGCGCCGCCGCGCCGGATGCCGAGGTAGGTGCCGAGTTCCACGGTGCGCGGCAGGAACGGGCCCGGCTCGGTGCGGGCCACGAGGTCGAGCATCTCGGGGACGTCCGCCGGGCCCAGCCGGACCGCCTCCGCGTCCGGAGCGGCGGCGATGCCGTCGTCCACGAACTGCACGCCCTCCAGGCGGAAGGTGATCTCCCAGCCGTCCGGCACCTCCCCGCGGTATCCGGGCAGCGGGACCTCGGATCCCGGCCCCGCCAGTGCGGCGAGGTCCGCCCAGTCCCGCGCGTCCGGCGCGTCGGGCAGGGCCAGCCAGGGCGAGACGTCGACGGGGTAGCGCAGCACCCGGCCGCGCCGCTCGGCGAAGTGGGCGTGCGGGCCGGTCAGGGAGGCGAGGGCCGGGTTGTCGAGGACGTGCGGGACGCCGGCCGTGGCCGGACCGGGGCCGCTCGGGCTGCTCACGGTGCTCACGCGGCCACCTCGGTCACTGTCGTCGGGACGTACGGCTGGGGCATCCTCGTCTCCTCGCTCTCCTCGCGCTGTCGCCGGCACCGTCCTCGCGCTGTCACCGCGCGCCGAAGCCGACACTGAGCGCCAAGGAGGCGCGCCGGGCCGCGTATTCCCGGCCCCCGGAAGAGTTCATACCGCCGCAACGATCGGGGCGTGACCAGGGACGGGGCAGCCGGAACGACAGCGTACGGTTGAAGCATGAACGTCACGCGAGGCTTCACGGGCCGCCCGCGCGTCCACCGGCCCGGGCTGCCGCCCGGACAGTACGACGCGGGCGACGACTGGCCCGTCCTGTCCGCCGAGGTCACCCCGGACCTCGGGCCCGGCGACTGGTCCTTCCGGATCGACGGCCTGGTCGAACGGCCGCACACCTGGGACTGGGACGCCGCCCACGCCTTGCCTGCGTCGGCGTACGACGGTGACATCCACTGTGTGACCGGCTGGTCGAAGTTCGGCGTGCGGTTCGGCGGCGTCTCACTGGACGCCTTCTTCGATGTGGTGCGACCCCATGGGTCCGCCACCCATGCGGTCGCCTACTCCCACACGGGCTACACCACCAACCTGCCCCTCGCCGACCTCACCGGCGGCCGGGCCTGGATCGCCTGGGAGTACGGGGGCGGCCCCCTGCCGGCCGAGCACGGCGGCCCGGCGCGGCTGCTGGTGCCGCACCTCTACTTCTGGAAGAGCGCCAAGTGGATCGCGGGCATCACGCTCCTCGACCACGACGAGCCGGGCTTCTGGGAGCGCAACGGCTACCACGCCCGCGGCAACCCCTGGGACGAGCAGCGGTACTCCGGTGACCGAGACGGTGACTCGGACTGTGACTGAGAGGGCGACCGGGGCGCCGGCTGACGCGACGACCGGGACGACGACTCCCGTGACGCGGTTCACGGTGCCCGGGCGGATCGCCGTGAGCGAGGGCGCGGCGGCGGTGTGGCAGACCGCCACCCTGACGGAGATCCGGCGGGAGACACCCCGCGCGACCACGTTCCGCCTGGCCGTGCCGGAGTGGGCGGGGCACCTGCCCGGCCAGCACCTGATGCTGCGGCTGACCGCGGAGGACGGCTACGCGGCGCAGCGCCACTACTCGATCGCCTCGGCACCGGACGACTCCGGGCACATCGAGCTGACCCTCGACCACGTGCCGGACGGCGAGGTCTCCACCTGGTTCCACACCGTGGCCCGGCCCGGCGACACGGTCGAGGTGCGCGGTCCGGTCAGCGGTTTCTTCGCCTGGCCGGGCGACCGCCCGGCGTTGCTGCTCGGGGCCGGCTCCGGCGTCGTACCGCTGATGTCGATGGTCCGGCACCACCGGGCGCGCGGCCTCACCGTGCCGCTGCGGCTGCTGGTGTCCGCGCGCAGCCCGCAGGAGCTGATCTACGCTGCCGAGCTGGGCGCCGAGACGACGCCCGTGTTCACCCGCAGCGCCCCGAGGGGTGTGCCGGTGGGACGTATGGCGGCCGCACATGTGGCGCCGCTCCTGACCGAACCGCCGGAGGGTGGGTGGGAGGCCTATGTGTGCGGGTCCAACGCGTTCGCCGAGCACGCGTCCCGGCTGCTGGTCGCGGCGGGACAGCCGGTGGACCGCATCCGGATCGAGCGCTTCGGCTGAGCGCGGCGCAGGGCGGGGCCGGGCGGGCGTTGGCAGGCGCAGCCCGGCCGCGCACCTGGCCGACCGAAGGACCATCAGCCACTGGTGATCCGATCATCGGTGACCCGACCACTGGCGAAGCGGGCCCTTCCTTCTGCCCCTGGTAGGACAAGCGCTTACTCGCGTCCAGCCAGACCATCTGCCCCTGCCGCCCCGACTTCGGAGAGAACCCTTTCCCGCCCATGACCCTGGCGGGTCGTCCGACCACCCACGTACGGTGAGACGACGCAGTCCCCCTTCACCAAGGCGGTTGTTGATGGCCCTGTTCGATCTCCCCCTCGACGAACTCCGCGCGTATCGCAGTGACTCCCCCGTGCCCGCGGACTTCGACACCTTCTGGGACAAGACGCTCCAGGAGGCCCGCGAGCACGAACTGGACGCGCGGTTCGAGCCGGTGGACACGGGGCTGTCCACGGTCGAGGTGTACGACGTGACGTTCGCCGGGTTCGGCGGTCACCCCGTGAAGGGCTGGCTGCGCCTGCCGGCCGGGACCACCGAACCGCTGCCGCTGGTCGTGGAGTTCCTCGGCTACGGCGGCGGACGGGGCCTGGCGCACGAGAGTCTGCTGTGGGCGTCGACGGGCCGGGCGCACTTCCTGATGGACACCCGTGGCCAGGGCAGCGCCTGGGGCGGCGGGGGCGCCACGGCGGACCCGGTGGGCGCGGCGCCGGCGTATCCCGGTTACCTGACGCGGGGTATCGAGGCACCCGAGAACTACTACTACCGCCGGGTGTTCACGGATGCCGTGCGGGCGGTCGAGGCGGCCCGCTCGCATCCGCTGGCCGACGCGACACGGACCGTGGCGCTCGGTGCCAGCCAGGGCGGCGGGATCACGCTGGCCGTCGGCGCCCTGGTCCCCGACCTGGTCGCGGTGGCCCCGGACGTGCCGTTCCTGTGCGACTTCCCGCGCGCGGCGGTCCTGACGGACCGTCATCCTTACCGGGAGATCGGCCTGTTCCTCAAGACGCATCGTGGACGCCTGACGGACGCGCTGCGCACGCTGTCCTACTTCGACGGGGTGCACTTCGCGGCCCGCGGGCGGGTTCCGGCCCTGTTCTCGGCGGCGCTGGAGGACCAGACGTGTCCGCCGTCGACCGTGTTCGCGGCGTTCAACGCGTGGGCCGGCGACGACAAGACGATCGAGGTGTACGACTTCAACGACCACGAGGGCGGCGGCCCCTTCCACGAGGCGGCGAAGGTGCGCTGGCTGCGGTCGTACGCCTGATCCGCCCCCGCCGCCGTCCTCCCCGCGGACCGGGCGGTCGGGCGGCCGTACGGGCCCTTCCCCATGGTCCGACCAGTCGGTACGTTCGGAGCGCCCGGGTCGCGGTGTCGTGGCCCGGTCTTCCCGGCGACGACGGAGGCCATATGTCCGCGCAGCAGACACGGCAGTCACCCCAGCCGCACGCGATGATCCACGGGCACTGCGACCCGCGGTTCTCCGCGGTGCGGGAGGCGTTCGAGGAGAACTTCCGGGAGCGGGGCGAACTCGGAGCCGCGGTGGCGGTCACCGTCGCCGGGGAGACGGTGGTGGACCTGTGGGGCGGCTGGGCGGACGCGGCCCGCACCCGGCCCTGGGAGCGGGACACCGTGGTGAACGTGTGGTCGACCACCAAGGGCCCGGTGGCACTGTGCGCGCACATACTCGCCGACCGGGGACTCCTCGACCTCGACGCACCGGTGGCCGCGTACTGGCCGGAATTCGCCGCCGCCGGCAAGGAGAAGGTGCTCGTCCGGCATCTGCTGTCCCACCGGTCCGGGCTCTGCGGGCTGCGGGAGCCGCACACTCTGGAGGAGCTGTACGACTGGGAGCTGACCACCGCACGGCTCGCGGCCATGGCGCCCTGGTGGGAGCCGGGCACCCGGTCCGGGTACCACGCGCTGACGTACGGCTTCCTGGTCGGGGAGGTCGTACGCCGCGTCTCGGGGCTGCGGCCGGGGGCCTTTCTGGCGCGGGAGGTGACCGGGCCGCTCGGGATCGACTTCACCATCGGCCTGCCGGAGCGGGAAGCCGGCCGGGCGGCCGAGCTGGTGCGTGCGCCGATCGCGTCGAGCGGCCGGCAGATGGCCCTCTTCGGCCGACTGGCGCCGGCCGCGCTGGCCGCTCTGGCCAACCCCGTGGCCGGAGCGGCGGAGGCGAACAGCCCCGGCTGGCGGGCGGCGGAGATTCCCGCGGCCAACGGGCACGGCACCGCGCGAGCCGTCGCGGCACTGTACGGCGTCTTCGCCGGGCGCGGCACCCACGGCGGCCGGCGGATCCTGTCGCCCGAGGCGGCGGAACGCGTGCGCGAGGGACAGGGTAGCTGCCACGATCTGGTCCTCGGCGCGGGCTTCGAGGGCGAGACGGAGATCGGGCTCGGGCTGTGGCTGAGCGGACCACAGGGCTCGTACGGACCCGATGCGCGGGCTTTCGGCCATGACGGGTTCGGTGGTTCCTGCGGACTCGCCGACCCCGACGCCGGCGTGTCACTGGGTTACGTGATGAACCAGATGGGCCCGCACATAGCCAATGATCCACGGAAAGTCGCGCTGGTCGACGCCCTCTACGGCGCCCTGTGACCCGGTGCCGCGCCCCCGGGTGACCACGCAGCGTTGCGGGCGGGTTTCGGCCGAACCGGCAGACCACTCTTCCCTTGTGGTTTAGACCAATGCTAATTGTGGTCGCGCAACGAACCCGTACGGCTACGTTTTGTCACCGACAGGAGGCGCGGCATGGCCCGCACCACCCCCCACGATCCCCCGCCCAGCGACGGCCGGCCCCTGTACGGGCGGATCGCGGCGCTGCTGCTGGACGAACTGCGCGACGGCACCATCCCGCCCGGCGAACGGCTGCCGGGCGAGCGGCACCTGGCCGCCTATTTCGGGGTCAGCCGGGAGACCGTCCGGCAGGCACTGGATGTGCTGCGGCGCAACGGTGTGGTCACCACCGACCGGCGGGGCAGCCACGCCACGCTGCCCGGCCGACCGGTCGAGGTACCGCAGTCGCTCACCTTTCCGGTCGGCGCCCGGTCCGCGGACCCGTGTGCGCTGGACCGGGCCACGGTGACCTGGGAGGCTCCGCCGCCGGAGCACGCGATGGCGCTGGGGCTGGCCGCGCACCGGCCGACGCTGGTGCACCGCTACCGGTCGGTCGCACCGGACGGCCGGTCCCTGCGGACGGCCGTGACATCGTTTTCCGCGGTGGCGCTGGCCGAGGTGGCCGAGCTGGCCCGCTACCGGGACCGGGCCGACGGGGCCACGCCCGCGCAGTTGCGGCGGGCGTACGACTGGATGCGCAAGGCCGGGCTGACCCTGCACCACCGGGACGCCATCACCCAGGTCGGTGACGCCTCCTCGGTGCGGGTGACCCGGCGGGTGCACGACCAGTACGCGCGTCCGCTGGAGATCACCGACCTGGTGGTGAACGCTGAACAGGACGCACTGGTCTACGAGTTCACGTCGCCGGCCGCCGGCTGACCCGCCGCCTGCCGGGCGTCGGCCTTGCGGGCCACCACCAGTCGGGCCCGCGGGCTGCCGTCGGCTCGCCGGCCGAACCCGGGCAGCACACCCAGTTCGACCGTGAAACCGGCGCGTGTCAACTCCCTTGTCACCGTACCGAGCCGGAAGACCCGGTAGTACATGACGAACGGTGGCCGCCACAGCGCGTTGCGCACCCGCATCACCGCGTCGAAACCGGACAGCAGCCAGAAGTCGCGCCGCGTCGGGCGGGGCGGGGCCGGCACCGGGAAGACGAAGCGGCCCCCGGGGCGCAGCACGGAGTGGACCTGGGTGAAGAGCCCCGGAAGCTCCCGGGGCAGGAAGTGCCCGAAGGCCCCGAAGGAGACGACGAGATCGAAGGCCGCCGTGAAGGGCAGGGCCCGGGCGTCACCGCGTACCCAGGCGATGCCGGGGCCGCCGGCGGGGCGCGGCCGGTGCCGGGCGGCATCGAGCATGCCGGCGCTGAAGTCGACTCCGGTGACGCTGTGCCGGCACAGCCCGGCCAGCATCTCCGTGCCGGCGCCGGTGCCGCAGCACAGATCGAGTCCGTCCGCGAAGGGGCCGAGCGGCGCCAGCGCCCGCGCCGTGGCGTCCAGCACCCGGTCGGACGTCCGGAAGGGGGTGTGGTCGAACTTCGGGGCGAGCAGGTCGTAACCGTGCTCGACGGACGACAGTGCCTGAACGGCGAGTTCGCGGAGCGTGGGGCCTTCGGGACCGAACATCCCGTCAGCCTAGGCCCCGGGCCGGCGGGCGGGCGAGGCGTGCGGCGGGCGGCGCCCCCGTCAGCCGAAGGTCGAGCGGCAGAGCCCCACGACGTCCGGTGCGGCCACGCCGTCCGCCCGGCGGCACAGGTCACGCATCCGCTCCGTGGGCGGCCGGTGGGCGGGGCGGGGGGCGGGGGGCCATGCCGGGGATCGCCGCCTCGGGGGGTGGACCCGCGGGGCGGCGGGCCGCACCCGGTGGGGCACCGCGGGCGCCGCCTTGCGTACCGGCGCGGTGTCGCTCTCCGGGGCGGCGTCCTTCTCCGGGGCGACCGCCGGGGCGTGCCCTTCCCGGTGCCCGGGGCCCGTGCGCACGAGCGCGGCGGGTCCGGACGGGGGGCTGAGCGGCGCGTTCAGGGCCGAGGGTGTCGCCGCCGCGTCCGGTGCGAACGGGCGCTGGGAACGGGCGGGGTCCGGCAGGGCGCCGGGACGGACGGTGGTGCAGCCGGCGACGCTCACGAGCGCGGCGACCAGCAGCGGAAGTAGTCGGCGAGGCACATGACCACTGTGCTGCATGGGGAGCGGTATCGGTGGGCGGGACGCGCACGACCACTCCGACGAGCGAACCGCCGGGCACGGACTGGACGGCGCGGGCGGAGCGCCCGCCGTCAGCGGTCCGGCCCGGGTACGGCACCGCTCGGAGCGGTGTCGCGGCGGCGCGCCAGGACGGCGAGGACCCGCTCGCACCAGCGCAGGTTCTCCTCCTCCAGGGCGATCCCGCCCATGAGGGTGAGGTACGGCCCGACGCGCTCGGCCGTGCGCAGGAACTCCTCCTCCGTGCGCCCGTCGAGCAGCCGGTCGCGCACCCGCCGGTAGCGGCCGAGCTTGCCGCGCGCCCAGCCCATCCGCTCCTCGATCAGCGCCCGGGTGATCTCCGGGTCGCCGCCGTCCATCGCCTGGACCTTGATGAGGAGTTCGTCGCGCAGGGCGGCGGGCCGCTTGGGCATCTGCGCGGCGAAGGCGCTCAGCTCGGCCCGGCCGGCCTCGGTGAGGGTGAACATCCTCTTGTTGGGCCGGCGTTCCTGCTGCACCGTGCGGGCCCGGACCAGCCCGTCGCCGGCGAGGCGCTCCAGTTCCCGGTAGAGCTGCTGCGGGGTGGCGGGCCAGAAGTTGGCGAGCGAGACGTCGAACGTCTTCGACAGTTCGTAGCCCGAGGCCTCGCCCTCCAGGAGGGCGGCGAGAACGGCGTACCTGAGCGACATATGGACAGGCTAACAGTCATTGATTAATCTCATCCGCACTTATTCAACTAATTGACTATACGGAGGATCCGGATGCGCGCGTTCCGTGAGGCGGTCGAGGCCCGGGACATGGCCGCCGTCGAGGCGCTGCTGGCCGAGGACGTCGTCTTCACCAGCCCGGTCGTGTTCAGGCCGTACACCGGCAGGGCGATCACCGCGGCGATCCTGCGCGCGGTCGTGGAGGTGTTCGAGGACTTCCGCTACGTCCGGGAGATCGGCGACCCGGACGGTGCGGAACACGCGCTGGTCTTCCGGGCGGGGGTGGGCGGCCGGGAGCTGACCGGGTGCGACTTCCTGCACGTGAACGAGCACGGCCTGATCGACGAGTTCATGGTCATGGTCCGGCCGCTGTCGGGTGCGCAGGCCCTCGCCGAGGCCATGGGCGCGCGGTTCGGGGAGATCACCCGGGAGGCCGGGGCGCGGTCGGTGTGAGCGGCCGGTCCGCGCGCCCCGGCACGGCCGGGTCGGGGGATCGCCGGGACCAGCCCGAAAGGGGCCACGGCTGATCCCGCAGGGCGGCCGGAATACGCCGGAAGCGTGCCGTGGCCGGTGTGCTCGACGCCGACGGCGAGCGGCGGGGTCGTGCTCAGCGACGTGCCGGGCGTCACGGTAGGCCGCGGGCCCGCCAAGCACATGAGTCCACCGTCTGATGGCACCGCGCCGGGGTACGACCGCAGTCGCACAGGCGAGACGCCTGGATGCGACTCCGGTCGCACGGGGGACAGGCCTCGGATTGCGACTCAGGTTGCATGCGATGGCGACCCGGGATCGATGTGGCATCGCGTGGCCCGCCCTGAGGATGGCCGGGTGACCGAGATCATCGCGGGGCTGTACATGTCCCCTCCGGAATTGCTTGCCTTGCCAGGTGCCGTCGCGCTGGTGGTGGCGCGCTGGCTTCCCCCCGCCGCCCGCCCACGCGTCACGATCGGGGCGGCGGCGGTTCTCGCGCTGTCCGCGATCGTGCTGAGTGTGATGGGGATCCGCTGGCAGATGCTGCCGGTACTGGCAGGCGCTGCCGTCGCGTTGCCGTTCGCCCTCTCTCCCCTGCTGCGACGCCGTACCGGCCGGCCGGCGTGGCGGGCCCGATGGTGGCTGGCGTTGCCGGGGTCGGTGGCCTGCGTCGGCCTGATCGCCACGGGTCCGGTGGCCGCCTGGGCCTTTCCTGTACCCGTGTTCCCCGAGCCGTCGGGCCGTTTCGCGGTCGGCACCCGCGTGGTGCAGTGGACCGACCCACGCCGCCCCGAGAGCTTCAGCGCCGATCCGCACGACCGGCGCACGGTCGTTGTCCAGCTCTGGTATCCCGCGCGGAAGAGCCCCGCAGGCGCGCAGCGGGCCCAGTACCTCGGACGCACGGAGCACGAGGCGCGCACCGTTTCCGATGCCCTCGCCCGCGAGGTCGGCTTGCCTGGCTTCCTGGTCGACGGCGCCCCGCGTGCCCACACCCATGCGGTCTTCAACGCCCCGGTGGCCGGTGGGCGCGGACGGTTCCCGGTCGTGCTGTTCTCTCCCGGGTCGGGCGGAGTGCGTACCCAGAACACCGCCTGGGCGGAGGAACTGGCCAGCCACGGCTACGTGGTCGCCGCCCTGGACCACCCGTACGACTCCGCCGCCGTCGTCCTCGCCGACGGCCGAACGGTCCACGCCGAGATCGCCTCCACCGGAGACCGGGACAAGGACGACAAGCTGGCGGTTGGCTGGACGGCTGTTCGAGCCGCCGACCTCAGCTTCGTCCTCACCCAACTGGACCATCCAGGCCGAGGTGAGATCACCGGCCCGCTGACCGGACGCCTGGACACCGGTCGGGTCGCGGTCACCGGCCACTCCATGGGTGGTGCCGCCGCTCTGCAGGCAGCCCGGCAGGACCGCCGGTTCGACGCCGTCATCGATCTGGACGGCTCCCCCCACGGTCCCACCTCCCCCTCCCTCCACCAGCCGACGCTCGCGCTCACCCAGGCCATCACCCCCGGAACCGACCCGCGTTACATACCCCGCCTCACCAAGGCCCTCAAGCGCAGCACCGTGACGAGCTACCGGCTCACCATCCCCGGCGCCGCACACCTCACCTTCATGGACGGCCCCCTGTACCTGCCGCCTGTGCCCTCGATAGTCGGCTCCCTGGGCCGCACCGAGAGCCCGCGCGTCGTCGCCGCGACCACTCTCGCCTTCCTGGACACCACCCTGCGGCACAAATCCGGTGACCTGGCGGGCGTTCTGTCGGCCTACGGCGACCTCAGCGTCCACCACCCGGACAACAGCCGCTGATCGGCTGTGCCGCGGCAGCCGACGGCACGGCCGTTCCCCTCCCCAGCCGGAGTGCGGTCCGCGGTGCCGCCCCCGCCGCGGACGGCAGTTCAGGGACGGCTCACCGTTCAGTCCCTGAGCTGCCGCAGCGTCGCCTTGGCGTCGGTCTTCAGCCAGTCGGTGATGTCGGCGAGCGCGGGCGGGTTCTTGTCCTGGGAGTACGAGGTGAGGTAGAGGCTGTAGGTCATGATGTACGTCACCCAGCCGTCGCGGACGGCGAGCGTGGCGTAACGGGAACCGCCGGAGGAGCCGCTCACGGTGTCCTGGCTGACCAGGTAGGCCTCGTCACCGATGCCCTCGACCGGGTCGACGTCGTAACCGGAGTGGCTCTCCCCGTAGTTCTTCCAGTTGGCCGTGAACTCGGGTCCGGGGTCGGTCTTCTTGTGCAGGTCGAGCTGGAGCGTCAGGTAGGCGTCCGCGTACGACGATCCGGACTTCTTCAGTCCCAGGCTGCAATAGCCCTCGTCCAGCGCCTTGTCCTTGAGGGAGATGCGGGTCGGCGCGGAGTCCTCCTGGGTGTACTCGCCCTTGAAGGAGGAGTAGTCGGCGCCGGAACACAGGTTGGAGGGCGCCGAGTAGCCGCGCAGATCCGCGCCGTCGCCCCGGCCGCCGACCAGGAAGACACCGGCCGCCCATGCTGCGGAGGCCACGACGGCGCCGACGGCGGCCCACAGCACCGCGCGGCCGGCCCTGCCGCCACCGGACGGGGGAACGGGCGGTACGGGACGGAACGGCGGCGTCTGGGCGTAGGGGTTGCCCACCTGCGGCTGTCCGGGACCGGGCCGGCCGACCAGCGTGGGCTGTGCGTAGAAGGCACCGGCCGGGGGTGACTGCGGGTTGGGGTAGGGATAGGCCGTCGACTGCGGCGGGACGGCCGGTTGCGGGGCGGCCTGCTGGGGCTGTGGCGCGGGCTGGTCGGCCGGCTGCGGGGACTGCGGTGGCGTGGACATGCCGTGAAGGTAGTGCACGGTCGGCGGTCGAGTCCCCTGACGTCCGGGATTGTTATGGTCCAGGGACATCTGTTACGGATTCCGGTCCGACGGGCGGTACGCGGCTCAGGTCCCCGGTGGCGCGAGGCGCACCGGCAGGCTCCGCACGCTGTTGCCGACGAAGCCCGCGTGCGGTGCCAGGTCGTCGTCCGGTACGGCGAGACGCAGCGCCGGGAACCGGGTGAACAGCCGCTCCAGGGCGACCGTGGCCTCGAGCCGGGCCAGCGGCGCGCCCAGGCAGTAGTGGGCGCCGTGACCGAGGGAGAGATGCCGGGCGGCACCGGGCCGGGCGGCCCGGGTGAGGTCGAAGCGGTCCGCGTCCGGGCCGTGCGCCGCCGGGTCGCGGCCGGCGGCCGAGTATCCGGCGAGCACGGGCGTGCCGGCGGGGACGACCGTGCCGGCGACGGTCAGGTCCCGCACCGGGTAGCGGAACGGGAAGTAGCTGACCGGCGCGTCCCAGCGCAGTGTCTCCTCCACGACGTCCGCCCAGCTCGCCTCGCCCGCGCGGACGAGGGCGAGCTGGGCGGGGTGGGCGCACAGGGCGCGTACGGCGTTGGTGATGAGGTTGAGCGTGGTCTCGTGCCCGGCGATGATCATGAGCAGGAGGGTGCCGATCAGTTCCCGCGGGCCGAGCCGGTCGCCGTCCTCGTCCCGGGCGGCGATGAGCGCGCTGGTGAGGTCGTCGCCGGGGTGTGCGGTCCTGGCGGCGGCGATCTCCTCCAGTACGGCGAGCAGTTCACGGTTGGCGGCGACGGCCTCGGCGGGCGGGGTGTCGGTGGCGACGACCTTGCCGCCCAGGTCGTGCAGCCGGGCGCGGAACCGGACGTCCACACCGAGGAGTTCGCAGATCACACCCATCGGCAGCGGCAGGGCGAAGTGCCGTCGCAGATCAGCGACACCGTCGCCCGCGGCAGCGGCTCGCGCCAGAGCGTCGAGCAGCGAGCCGGTCAACCCCTCGATGCGCGGGCGCAGTCCGGCGACCCGTCGGGGAGTGAAGGCCCGGCTGACGAGGGACCGCAGCCGCCGGTGGTCGTCGCCGTCGGCGGTGGTCATGCCCGGGACGGTGGCGAACGTCAGCAGCGGCCACCCCGGGGCGATCCGGCCCTCCCGCAGCGCCGTGAAGTGGCAGGCGTCCTTCGCGACTTCAGGGTGCTGGAGGAACTCCTTCAGCGCCTCGTGCCCGAGCACGGCCATGCCCTCGATCCCGCCGGGCAGCTCGACCGGGGCCACGGCGCCCTGGGCCAGCAGCCGCGCGTTGACGGCGTGCGGGCAGCCGCCGGCGGGGTCCAGGCGGTGCGGGGTGCGCGCGGGTGTGGTCTCCACCGGAGTCTCCTGACGTTCCCCTGACAAGACGGTCGATCGTAGTCATGCGGCCGTACCCTCGTCCGCGCGCCCGCCCGCGACTGTGGACAGTGAGAACCGAGCGCCGGTCGGTCCGGTGGGGTGCGGCCCGGTGGCTCCTTGACATCAGCACGGACATGGCACCCCGGCGAGTGGTACCGTGCCGTCACCACTCGTGCAGGCCCTTCGTGGGCGCCGGTGCCAGTTTCTCTCCTTCACGCTGATCCGTCCGCCGTTCCCGGATTCCCGGCTCCCGGCCCGTCAGCTTCCCAGCACATCCGGCACAGGCGTTCCGTCCCGTGTCCGAGGTGTTCCTCCCGCCGCCCGGAGGCAGCCGTACGCGCCCTCCCTCTCGCGGCCTCATCCCTCCCTCGCAGTCTCGTTTCCGTCCGCGAAAGGACGTCCCCCCATGACCACCACACTCGAACACCCTCACGAGGTCCGGCAGCACCAGGCCGCCCCGACCGTCACCGGTGTCCTGGACATCGACGCGCGCGGCAAGGGACGTCTGAGGGCCGCCAGCCTCCTCTCCTCCCCCGCCGACCCCCAGGTCGCGCCGGCTCTGATCCGCCGGCACGGACTGCGCGCGGGCGACCTGGTCGAAGGCGTCAGGGGCGCACAGGGCGCGCTGGCCGAGGTGGCGCGCGTCGACGGACGCGTTCCCGGTGACCTCCGCTCCCGGCGGCACTTCCGCGACCTCACCCCGCTCCACCCCCACCGGCGCATCCGCCTCGAACACCCCGCCTCCGGGCTGGCCGGACGCGTCACCGACCTGCTCGCGCCCGTCGGCAGGGGCCAGCGCGGCCTGATCGTGGCGCCGCCGAAGAGCGGCAAGACCGTGCTGCTCCAGCAGTTGGCCGCCGCCGTGGCGGGCAACCACCCCGGGTGCCGGCTGATGGTCGTCCTGCTGGACGAGCGGCCCGAGGAGGTCACGGAGATGCGCCGCTCGGTGCGCGGCGAGGTGTACGCCTCCACGTTCGACCGCTCGCCCCGGGAGCACATCGCCCTCGCCGACCTGGTCGTGGAGCGGGCCGAACGCCTGGTGGAGGCCGGTGAGGACGTCGTCGTCCTGCTGGACTCGCTGACCCGGTTGTGCCGGGCCCACAACAACGCCTCCGCCGCGGGCGGCCGCACCCTGAGCGGCGGTGTCGACGCGGGCGCGCTGCTCGGCCCCAAGCGGTTCTTCGGCGCCGCCCGGCAGGCCGAGGAGGGCGGTTCGCTGACCATCCTCGCCACCGTGCTGGTGGATACCGGCTCCCGAGCCGACGGCTACTTCTTCGAGGAGCTGAAGGGCACGGGCAACATGGAACTCCGTCTCGACCGGGAGCCCGCCGCCCGCCGGGTCTTCCCCGCCGTGGACATCGGCGCCACCGGCACCCGTCGCGAGGAACTTCTCCTGACTCCGGCCGAGTTGACGGCTGTCACCGGCCTGCGCCGCGCCCTGCGCTCCCGGGAGTCCGGGCCCGCCGCTCTGGAGACCCTCCTGGCACGGCTGCGCGCCACCCCCGACAACGCCGCGTTCCTGCGGCAGGTCCGGCCCACCCTGCCGGCCGGCTGACACCGGCCCGCAGGACGGCCGGGTGCGGCATCCGGGTTGCTCCGTTGGGCCGAACGGCCCGGGCGGCGCGGCACACAGGGACCGTTCTTCGTACGTTGATCGTATGATCACCGGACTTGCTTATCGGGCAACTGTGTCGGCCTGCTCCCTGTGCGTGACGGGCCTGCTGGTGCTCACGCCGCCCGCTGCCGCCGGCGCCCGGACCGGGGAGCCCGCACCGCCCGCCCCCCGGGCGGCGACGCCCGGGCCCGCCCTGCTCTACCGCTCCGGCACCCAGGTACGGGCGCGCCCGGGCGCGCCCGGGGTGCCGGACGTCTCCGCGCTGTCCTGGCTGGTCGCCGACGCGGGCAGCGGGGAGGTGCTGGCCGCGGGCGACGCCCACCGCAAGCTGCCGCCCGCGAGCACCCTCAAGACCCTGTTCGCGCTCACCGTGCTGCCGACGCTGCCCGGCGACATGCGGCACACCGTGCGGTACGAGGAGCTGGAGGACGTCGCCGAGGGCAGCAGCCTGGTCGGCGTCGAGGAGGGGCACACCTACGAGGTGGCCGACCTGTGGCGCGGTGTCTTCCTCAGCTCGGGCAACGACGCCGTGCACGTCCTGGCGTCGCTGAACGGCGGCTGGGACGCCACGGCCGCGCGGATGCAGGCGAAGGCCCGCGACCTCGGCGCGCTGGACACCCACGTCGTCTCCCCGGACGGCTACGACACCCCCGGTCAGGTGTCCTCCGCCTACGACCTGGCGGTGTTCGGCCGGGCGGGACTGGCCGACCCCGCCTTCGCCCGGTACTGCGCCACTCCCGAGGCCCGCTTCCCCGGTGACGGGTCGCCGTACGAGATCGAGAACACCAACCGGCTGCTGACCGGCGAGGACGGCGTGGCGCCCTACCCGGGGCTCGTCGGCATCAAGAACGGCTACACCAGCAACGCGGGCAACACCCTCGTGGCCGCGGCCCGCCGGGGCGGGCGCACCCTGGTGGCGACCGTGATGAACCCGCAGTCCGGCGGCGGGTTCGCCGTGTACGAGGAAGCGCGTGCCCTGCTCGACTGGGGCTTCGCCGCGGCCGGGCAGGTGGATCCGGTCGGGTCGCTGGACGGGCTGCGCGCCGCACCCCGTACGGCGTCGTCCGCCAGGCCGGTTGCGGCGGCCACCGCGCCGGCTCCGGACGACGGCTCGGGCTGGTCCGGCACGGCCGTGGTCGCCGGGCTGGGGCTCGGCGCGGGAGCCGTGGCGCTGACGCTGCGCGCCAAGGGCGGCCGGACGTCCCGCGGCTGACCCGGCCGGCAGTCCGGGCGGCGCTTCCCGGAAGGAGGACGCGGAAGGCCCCCTGCTCCTCTCGGAAAGGCGCGCCCGGTACGAGCGCTCAGAACACCGACAGGCCGGTGAGCGTCGTGAACCGGTCCAGCGCCGCCACGCCGGCCACCGAGTTGCCGCGCTCGTCCAGGCCCGGGCTCCACACGCACAGCGTGCACCGGCCCGGTACGACCGCGATGATCCCGCCGCCGACCCCGCTCTTGCCGGGCAGGCCCACGCGGTAGGCGAAGTCACCGGCCGCGTCGTACGTGCCGCAGGTCAGCATGACCGCGTTGACCTGCTTGGCCTGGCTGCGACTGAGCAGCCGGCTGCCGTCGGCGCGGATGCCGTGCCGGGCGAGGAAGCCGGTGGCGAGGGCCAGGTCGGCGCAGGACGCGGCCACGGAGCACTGCCGGAAGTACTGGTCGAGCAGGACCGGCACGTCGTTGTCGATGTTGCCGTAGGACGCCATGAAGTGGGCGAGGGCGGCGTTCCGGTCGCCGTTGGCGGTCTCCGACGCGGCGACCTCCAGGTCGAAGTCGAGGGCGTCGTTGCCGCTCTCGGCGCGAAGGAAGGCCAGCAGCTCCCCGGCCGCGTCTCCGGTACGGGTCTGGAGGCGGTCGGTGACGACGAGGGCGCCCGCGTTGATGAAGGGGTTCCGCGGGATGCCGCTCTCGTACTCCAGCTGGACCAGCGAGTTGAACGGGTTGCCGGAGGGTTCGCGGCCCACGTGCTCCCACAGTTCGTCGCCCTCGCGGGCCAGGTCCAGGGCCAGCGTGAAGACCTTGGTGATCGACTGCGTGGAGAACGGCTGCCGCCACTCCCCCACCCCGTACACCGTGCCGTCCGGCTCGGCGACGGCCATGCCGAAACGGCGGGGGTCGCGGGCGGCGAGCGCCGGGATGTAGTCGGCTGACCGGCCGCGGCCGGGGGTGCGGTCGATCTCCGCCATGATGTGGTCGAGGACCGGTCGGAACTGCGAGGACATGATCGTCATCATGCCGCACCGCTGACGCGGGGGCGCCCGGGGCGCCGGCCGCCCCCCGCGGACTTCCGCATGCCCCCACGAAGCCGGCCTTCGCAGGACCGGGCGCGGGTACGGCGCGCGGGGTGCCGCCGCGTCAGAGCGCCGGTGCCGTTCCGGTGCCCGCCAGCACCTCCGGCCGCAGCAGGTCCGTGAGCCGTTCTGCGGGCAGCAGGCCCTTCTCCAGGACCAGTTCGGCCACGCCCCGGCCCGTCGCCAGGGCCTCCTTGGCGATCTCGGTCGCGGCCGTGTACCCGATGTGCGGGTTGAGCGCGGTGACCAGGCCGATGGAGTTCTCGACGGTCGCGCGCAACCGCTCGGTGTTGGCGGTGATGCCGGACACACAGCGCTCGGCGAGTGTGAGGCAGGCGTTCCGCAGGTGTGTGACGGACTCCGACAGGGAGTGCAGGATGACCGGCTCGAAGGCGTTGAGCTGGAGCTGCCCGGCCTCGGCGGCCATCGTGATGGCGACGTCGTTGCCGATCACCTCGAAGGCGACCTGGTTGACCACCTCGGGGATGACCGGGTTGACCTTCCCCGGCATGATCGACGAACCGGCCTGCACCGGCGGCAGGTTGATCTCGCCCAGGCCGGCGCGCGGACCGGAGGACAGCAGCCGCAGGTCGTTGCAGCTCTTGGAGAGCTTGACCGCGACGCGCTTGAGGACGCCGGACATCTGGACGAAGGCGCCGCAGTCCTGGGTGGCCTCGACCAGGTTGGCCGCGGTGACCAGCGGCAGCCCGGTCAGGGCGGACAGATGGCGGCGGGCGGCCTCGGCGTAGCCGGCGGGCGCGTTGAGGCCGGTGCCGATGGCCGTGGCGCCGAGGTTGATCTCATGGATCAGTTCGACGGCCTCGGCGAGACGGCTGCGGTCCTCCTCGATCATGACGGCGAACGCGGAGAACTCCTGGCCGAGCGTCATCGGCACCGCGTCCTGCAACTGTGTACGGCCCATCTTGAGCACGTCACGGAACTCGACGGCCTTACGGGCGAAAGCGTCCTGCAGTACGGACATCGCCCTGAGCAGTCCATGTACCGCGAACACCGTCGCTATCTTGACGGCGGTCGGATAGACGTCGTTGGTGGACTGGCCGAGGTTGACGTCCTCGTTGGGATGCAGGTGGGTGTACTGCCCCTTGGCGTGGCCCAGCAGTTCCAGCGCGCGGTTCGCCACGACCTCGTTGGCGTTCATGTTGGTGGACGTGCCGGCACCGCCCTGGATGACGTCCACGACGAACTGGTCGTGCAGCCGGCCGGCACGGATCTCCCGGCAGGCGGCGACGATCGCGGCGGCCTTCTCCGGTGCCAGCAGACCGAGTTCCTCGTTGGCGAGGGCGGCGGCCTCCTTGACGGCCGCGAGGGCGTCGATCAGGTGCGGGTAGGCGGAGATCGGGGTGCCGGTGATGGGGAAGTTCTCCGTGGCGCGCAGGGTGTGGATGCCCCAGTACGCGTCGGCGGGGACGTCGCGGTCGCCGAGCAGGTCGTGTTCGCTGCGGGTGGGTGCGGTCGTGGGAACGGTCATGAGGAGACGGTCCTCTTTCTGGGGTGCGGAGGTGGCGGAGGTGAGGGCGTCCCGCGAAGGGGCGCGGGGGCCCGCGCGCCGGGCGCGGGCCGTCCGGGGTCACGGAAACGGCCCGCGCGTGCGGTACCGGGGCGGCCCGGCCCGGGTGCCGGGGCAGCTTGGACCGCGGGCCGAGGCGGCTCTGCCCGCGTGCCGAGGCGGCCCGAACCGCGTGCCGGGCGGTCGGGCCCGCACGCGGGCTCCGACCCGCGTCCGTTGCGTGATCCGAGCGGCGGTCTCTAGACGCCGGCCACCGGGTGAACGGGGGCCAGGGCGTCCACCGGCCGCACGCAGCCGACCGGCTTGCCTCCCCCGAGCAGCGGCTCCCCCGCGAATTCGGTGAGCGCGGCCGGGTCTATGCCGGCCCGGGCCAGGGCCGCCGCGGCGACCGGGACACGGGCCCGGTTCGCCCCGTCGGCGATCTTGACGGCGACGGCGCGGCCGTCGGGCAGCGCGGCCACCTGCACGCCCTCGAAGCCGTCCTTGGCGAGCAGCCCGGGCACGGCCCGCATGAGCGCGGCGACGTCCCGGCCGGAGCCGGAGGCCATCTCGGCGTGTTCGCGCATCGCGTCGGCGACGCGCGCCTCGGGCGTGCCGGGTGCCGCGGAGGTGATCCGGGCGACGGCGCGGGCGAGGCCGTGCAGGGAGACGGCGAACAGCGGGGCGCCGCAGCCGTCCACGGTGACCCGGGCGACGCGCTGGCCGGTCAGTTCCTCGACGGTCTCGGCGACGGCCCGCTGGAGCGGGTGCGCCGGGTCGAGGTAGTCGTCCAGGGACCAGCCGTTGAGCCGGGCGGTCCACAGCATGGCGGCGTGCTTGCCGGAGCAGTTCTGGGCGAGGCGGGAGGGCGCCCGGCCCTCACGGACCCAGGTGTCGCGGACGGCCGGGTCGAACGGCATGTCGGGCACGTTGCGCAGGTCGTCCTCGCCGAGGCCGGCGAGTTCGAGGATGCGCCGGGTGCCGGCGAGGTGGCGCTCCTCGCCGGAGTGGCTCGCGGCGGCCAGCGACAGCAGCTCTCCGTCGAGCGGCAGCCCGGCCCGCACCATGGCCACGGCCTGGACGGGCTTGAGCGCGGAGCGCGGGTAGAAGGCCGCCTCGATGTCACCGAGCCGGAACCGTGTCCGGCCGTCGGCTTCGAGGACGACGACGGAGCCGTGGTGGACGCCCTCGACGATCCCGCCGCGGACGAGGTGGGCGACGGGAGCGTGGAGGGGTTCGCGGACGACGGGCGCGCCGGCGGGAGAACTGTCGTACATCACTGCCTGCATCATGGGGTCGGGGTCGGCCGGTACGCGGGTCACGCGTCGGCGCCGGTGGAGGTGTGGGTGGTGCGGGACATGCGGTCGCGGATGCCGCGGCGGACCGGGCACGGTGGTGCGTACGGCGCCGTCGTCGGCGTACCGGAGGACCGGGACGCGGGCGGATGTCGCCCGCCGCACGGCGCCGGTCCGGGGGGAGTCCGGCAGCCGGTACGACGGCCGGACCGGTTCGCCGTCGCTCACGTCCGGGTTCCGCCCTGGGTGGCGGGATCCGTCCGCTGGCGACGCAGGATGTCGGTGAGGGTGGTCTCGACGCGGTCCAGGTGGTGGCTCATGGCCTCCACCGCGTCGTGTTCGCTGCCGTCGGCCAGCGCCTCGAGGATCGCCCGGTGCTCGCGGTCGGACTGCTCACGGCGGCCGCCCAGCTCGTTGAGGAAGGCCGACTGACGCGCCAGCGCGTCGCGGATCTCCTCGATCACCCGGCGGAACACCGGGTTCTGGGCGGCCTCGGCCACGGCGAGATGGAAGACGGTGTCCATGGCGACCCAGGCGGTGGTGTCGGTCTCCCGCTCCATGCGGTCGAGCAGGTGGGCCAGGTGGTCCAGGTTCTCCGGGGTGCGGCGCAGAGCCGCGTAGCCGGCGACCGGGATCTCGATGTGGCGGCGCACTTCGAGCAGGTCGCTGGCCGCGTAGTCGCCGAAGGTGGGGTCCTCCACCGCGTCGGCGACGACGAAGGTGCCCTTGCCGGTCCGGGAGACGGTGAGCCCCATCGTCTGGAGCGCGCGCAGCGCCTCGCGCAGCACGGGCCGGGACACCTCGAGGGTGCGGCACAGCTCGGCCTCGGAGGGGAGCTTGTCGCCGATGGCGTAGGCGCCGCGTTCGATGGCGTCGCGGAGGTGGGCGAGGACCGCCTCCATGGCGCTCACGCGCCGGGGTCCACGTCCACCTGTCTGGCTGTCTGACAGGTTCACAGGACCGATCCTGCGCGGTACGGGCCGGGGCTGTCAAGGCGGGGCAGGAGAGCACGCGCGGGGTGCGGCGCCCGGACACGGGCGCCGCACCCCGTCGGTGACGTGCGTCGTCGTTCAGCTACTGAGCGTGCCGGTGCCGAGCAGGCCGAGCAGGAGGACGCCGACGACGATCCGGTAGATCACGAAGGCGTTGAAGGAGTGCTTGGCGACGAACTTCAGCAGCCAGGCGATGGAGGCGTAGGCGACCACGAACGACACGACGGTGCCGACGGCCAGCGGGGCCGCGCCCACGCCCGCGCCGAGGGCGTCCTTCAGCTCGTACAGCCCCGCGCCGGTCAGGGCGGGGATGCCGAGGAAGAAGGAGAGCCGGGTGGCGGCGACGCGGTCCAGGTCCAGGATGAGCGCGGTGGACATGGTGGCGCCGGAGCGGGAGAAGCCGGGGAAGAGCAGGGCGAGGATCTGGGAGCAGCCGACCCACATGGCGTCCTTGAAGGACGTGTCGTCCTCGCCGCGCTTGTGCCGGCCCATCTGGTCGGCGGCCCACATCACACCCGAGCCGGCGATCAGCGAGCCGGCGACCACCCACAGCGAGGCGAGCGGGCCGTCGATCAGCGGCTTCGCGGCCAGGCCCACCACGACGATCGGGACGGTGGCGGCGATGACCCACCAGGCGAACTTGTAGTCGTGGTGGTAGCGCTCCTCACGGTTGGTGAGGCCGCGGACCCAGGCGGTGACGATGCGCCGGATGTCCTTGAAGAAGTACACGAGCACGGCGGCGATGGCGCCGACCTGGATGACGGCGGAGAACCCGACCACGGACTTGTCGTCGACGGGGATGTCCATGAGCCCCTCGGCGATCTTGAGGTGGCCGGTGGAGGACACCGGGAGGAACTCGGTCACCCCCTCGACTACCCCGAGGAGGACGGCCTGACCGACGGAGATGGCGCTCATGGATTCCAGTTCTGAGGAGAGTTAGGTCGACAGTGCAGTAGACAGTACTGAGTCCGCCCGGCCGGGCGACAGGCGCCTAGGCCCACAGGGCGTCGGCCAGTGAGACCCCGGTAAGGGCCGCCGCGAGGCCCGCCGTCACACTCGCGACGACGTTCAGGGCGGCGTAGAGGCCGGAGCCGGCCTCGGTCAGCCGCAGGGTCTCGTAGGAGAACGTCGAGTACGTCGTCAGCGCACCGCACAGGCCCGTGCCGACCAGGAGCTGTACCGGGTGTCCGGCGGCCCCGGCGGAGACGGCTCCCGTGAGCAGCCCGAGGACCAGGCAGCCGGTCACGTTCACCACGAAGGTGCCCCACGGGAACGGCGAGTCGTGCCGGGCCTGCACGGCGCGGTCGGTGAGATAGCGCAGGGGGGCACCGACCGCGGCCCCCGCGGCGACCAGCAGCCAGTTCACAACGGCTTCTTACCCTCCGGGTCGGGGCGCGCCGTGCCCGGTCCGGGCGGGACTTCGGCGGCCGGGTCTCCCCCGGCCGGGCCGGATGTTGTCCGGGGGCGGACGACCTCGCACTCCTCCAGGGTCACCAGGCCCTCGCCGCTCAGCTTGTCGAGCCGGGGCAGGAAGGCCCGGACGCGCTCCTCGGTGTCCACGACGACCACCGCGACCGGCAGGTCCTCGCTCAGGGACAGCAGACGGGAGGTGTGGATGCGGGAGGAGGCGGCGAAACCCTCGACGCCCCGGAAGACGCCGGCGAGACCGGCGGCGTGCGCGCGGTGCACGATCTGGGAGTGGACGGGCCTGTGGTGCCAGGTGTCGTTCTCACCGGTGTGGACGGTCGGCCGGAGGGCGCGGTGGGTGGGTGATGTCATCGCTGCCTCCCGGTCAGCACACGGCGGGCGGCGGCCGAGGCCAGCCGGACCGCCGCGAGGGCCGCGCACAGGGTCGCGAGGAGGTACGCGGCCCCGAGGCCGGGGCGGCCGGCGTCGACCAGTCTGCGGATGTCCACCGCGTAGGTGGAGAAGGTGGTGAAGCCGCCGAGGACGCCGGTGCCGAAGAACGGCCGCAGCAGGCGGTGGGCGGACCACACGTCGGTGATGAGCATCATGAACACACCCATGACGGCGCAGCCGGAGACGTTGGTCCAGAAGGTCGCCCAGGGGAAGCCGCCCGGGGGTGTGGGCCAGGCGAGGGCGAGGGCATAGCGGGCCAGCGCGCCGAGCGCGCCGCCGGCCGCGACGACCGCGACGACGGGCCCCTGGGTACGCCACCCGGACCGCCGGCGTGCCGCGGAACGGACGCCTCGGGTCTCGGTGCCCGGCGCTGTCATGCTGGTGCCTCTCCTGTCCGGCCCGGTGCCCAGGGGCGGTCACGGCCCGGACCAGCGTACCGTCGGCTCAGCGGGCGGCGGGCCGGGCACAGACCGCCACACCGGGCTCCAGGAGACTGCCGAGCACCATGGGGTCACCGGTCGCGCACACGCTGGTGCCCATGCGGAAGCCGGAGCGGCGGCGGGTGAGGTGGTGGCGGTCCGGCCCCGGTCGTCGACGGCGACGACCCCGACGGTCCCGCTCGGCCGGTACGGCGCGGGGACGGCGGCCCGGGCGGCGCCGCGGCGCACGGCCCGCGGAGTGCGGTGCAGCAGGTCCAGCGGGGGCACGCGGGGGCCGGCCGGGGCGACCCGGACGGGCCCGTCCGGGCCTTCGCGCCAGAGGTTGTCCGGCATGCCGGGGAGGTCGGCGAAGCGGTCGGCGTGTCCGGCGCGGGGGCCGGTGAGCCGGTAGCGGGTGAGGCGGCAGGAGCCGGTCTCGGTGATCACCAGGAAGGAGCCGTCGGCGCTCGGGGCCAGTCCGTTGGCGAACCGCAGGCCGCCCAGCAGGACCTCGGGTTCGCCGCCGCCGGGGGCGAGTCGCAGCGGGCGCCCGGTGCCGCTGTGTTCGACGATGTCGCCGATCCACCGGTGCAGGGGGTGGCGGCGGCTGGAGACGGTGAAGTACACGGTGCCGTCGGGCAGGGTGACGGCGTTGCCGCAGAAGCGGAGCCGCTCCCCCGCCACCGAGTCGGCCAGCACACGGACGGTGCCGTCGTCCGTGCCGACGCGCAGCGGTCCGCGTTCCGCGTCGCACACCAGCAGGTCGCCGTCCGGCAGGAGTTCAGGCCCAGGGGACGGCCGCCGGTCCGGGCCAGCACCTCCGTGCGGGCCGCGCGCGGGCCGCCGGGGTGGTGGACGCGCAGGACGCGCCCGTCCGCCACCCCGGTCAGCACGCGTCCGTGCGGGTCGGCCACGACGTCCTCCGGCCCGCGGGCGCCCGGACGGATGTGGTGCAGCGGGACGAGGGCCGTGGGTCGGTCCATGTGCGGTCCCTTCATCACCAGCCCTTCTCGAACATCCGGGCCACCTCGGCGATGCGGATCTCGTCGCGCCGGTAGTAGGTGCGGCAGCAGACCCGGCGGGTGCGCAGGACGCCGAGGCGGGTGAGGAGGTCCAGGTGGGCGGTGGCGGTCCGGCGCGGCACGCCCAGCTTGGCGGCGACGGCCCGCGCGGTGACACCGGTGCCGCGGCGGCGGCGCGGCGGGAGGCGGGGAAGTGGGCCGCCGGGTCCTTGAGCCACTCCAGGATGGTCTGCCGCATCCGGCCCGAGGGAGTCCCCGTCACCGCCCGCCTCCGCTCCCCGGCCTCCGCCACGCAGTGTTCCCACTGTGACCCGGGGCGACTCCGGCGCGCCCGGGACTCGGCGCCCGTTGTCCGGTACCGGACGGCGGTGTGACCGGGAGCCGGACACACGACCCCGGCGGGACGGCACGGGCCCGGCGGGGGCGGCGGCGGGGACGGCGCGGGCCCGGTCGCCGCGTGCGGCCGGGCCCGCCCCGAACGGCTCAGCGGTGGCTGAACCACGACAGGGAGGGAAGCGCCCGGTCGTCGTAGCCGAACAGGGCCTGGTTCTCCCAGCCGTTGCCGGAGCCGGCGTCGGCCGGGTCCCAGCCGTTGCCGGTGACGGCGGTCCAGGTCGCCTCCCAGTAGAAGACGCCGAGACCCCGGCCGTTCGGCACGGCCTCCACGATGCTCGCCACGTCGTTCATCCACCCTGGCCTGGCCGGCCGTGGTCGCGGGATAGCCGGGGACCAGCTCCGCGGTGGTGTCGATCTGGTTGGTGAGCGGGTCGTCGCTGTCGAGGCGGAAGGGGTAGGCCGTCTCGGCGACGAAGACGGGCTTGCCGTAGCGGGCGGCCGCGTCGTCCAGGGTGGTCTGGAAGTCGGCGAGCGGGCCGTGCCAGTACCCGTAGTACGACAGGCCGATCGCGTCGAACCTCACTCCGGCGGCGAGTGCGTTGTCGAACCACCACTCGGTACCGGCCTTGTCCCCGCCCTTGGCCAGGTGCAGCGCGACGAGGGTGGAGGAGTTGACCGCCTTGACGGCGTCGTAGCCCGAGTTGATCAGTCCGGCGAGCTGGCTCCAGTTGTCCGTGGATCCCTCGGACCACAGCATGCCGCCGTTGATCTCGTTGCCCACCTGGACCATGTCGGCGGTGGTGCCCTGCGCCTTCAGGGCGCTCAGCACGTCGTACGTGTGGTTGTACACGTCCGTCTTCAGGCGGCTGTAGCTGTGGCCCGCCCATGCGGCCGGCTCGGTCTGGGCGCCGGGGTCGGCCCAGGTGTCCGAGTAGTGGAAGTCGACCAGGAGCTTCATGCCCTGCGCCTTGACGCGTTTGGCCATGGCCAGGACGTGGGCCTTGTCGTTGTAGCCGTCGGCCGGGTTCACCCACACCTTCAGGCGGGCGTAGTTCATGCCGGACGACCTGAGGACGGCCAGGGCGTCCCCGGCGGTGCCGGAGCCGGTCCGGTAGACGCCGCCTCTGGCCTCGCTCTTGGCGAGGGAGGAGATGTCGGCTCCGTGGACGGAGGTGCCGGTGGTGCCGGGCGTGAAGGTCACATCGTCGACGTTGATCCAGTTGCCCGCGTGGGCGTCACTGTTGACGCTGATGGTGCACTGGTTGCCGGTCACCTTGACCGGCGTGACGATCCGTATCCACCCACTGGACGAGACGGGCAGATCCGTGCGCTGTTCGGGGCTGCCGCAGTTCTTCAGGGCGAGGTAGGCCGCGTTCTGCCCGCCGCTGGAGCGGACCCACGCGGTGAGCGTGTAGTTGCCGTTGGCGAGTCCGGACAGGTACTGGTAGGTCGCCACCTTGTAGGCGGACGCCGAGTAGTGGCTGAGGCGGTAACTGCCGCCGTGGCCGCCGGACTCGGTGTACGAGGCGCCGGTGTCGCCGTACTCGGACCAGCCGGCGGGCGTGGCCGCGCCCGAACCGCCGGACTCGAAACCGCCGTTGGTGAGGGTGCTCGCGGCCCGGGCGGTCTGGGCGGGCAGGGCGGTGAAGGCGAGCCCGGCCGCGAGCGGCAGCAGCAGGGCCCTGATGGTGCGTCTGGGATGGAACTTCATCGTCCGTCGTCCCTTCGACGTAACTGGGGAGGGTGTCCTCCGGTGGGGCCGGAGGAGGACCCCTCCGCCCGCGGCTCTCGTGGCACACGCGGACGGAGGGGAGCCGGCTCAGCCGTCGAGTCGTACGACCCGGACGGCTCCCGCCGGGACCGCGAGGCGGCCCGCGGCGCGTTCGCCCGTCAGCAGTTCGGTGCCGGGCGTGTCCAGCGGCACCTCGGTGTCGCCGGCGGTGTGGTTGACGGCGAAGAGGTAGGTGCCCGACGTACCGCTGCGGCGCACGACCTCCACGTCGCGGGGCAGGTCGGCGCGCGGGGCGATCCCGGCGTCACCGGCCGCCCGGGCGAGGACCGCGTCCAGGCCCTGGGCGTCGAGGCGGGTGGAGACGTACCAGGCGGTGCCCCGGCCGGTCCGGTGCCGGGTGACGGCCGGGCGGCCCGCGGTGAGCCCGTCGGCGTACGTCCACACGGTCTCCGCGCCGCGCGGCACGACGAACTCGCTCCACACGTCCCCGGTGAGCGCGGGGCCGTCCGGCGCGGTCAGGCGTACGCGTTCGTCCTTGAGCAGCGGCGAGAACTCCTCCACGGTCAGCCCGAGGACGTCGCGCAGCACGCCCGGGCAGGCGCCCTCGTGCACGGCGTCGTGCTCGTCGACGATGCCGGAGAAGTAAGACACCACGAGCGTGCCGCCGTTCTCGGCGTACCTGCGGAGGTTGTCACCGGCCGCTTGCGTCATCAGGTACAGGGCGGGCACGACGACAAGGGGATAGGCCGACAGGTCGGCTTCCGGATGGGCGAAGTCGACGGTGAGGTGGTGGTCGTAGAGGGCCTCGTAGAAGGAGTCGGCGCGCTCGCGCGGGTCGTGGTCCTCGCTGGGGCGCCAGGCGAGGTTCTGCGCCCACCAGGACTGCCAGTCCCACAGCATGGCCACGTCGGCCTCGGTGCGGGTGCCCCCAAGGGCGCTCAACGTGTCGATGGAAGCGCCGAGTTCGACCACCTCGCGCCAGACGCGGGTGTCGGTGCCGCCGTGCGGCAGCATCGCCGAGTGGAACTTCTCGGCGCCGCGCCGGGACTGGCGCCACTGGAAGAACATCGCGCCCTCGGAGCCGCGGGCGACGTGCGCGAGGGAGTTGCGGGCCATCTCGCCGGGGGCCTTGGCGGGGTTGCGGGGCTGCCAGTTGACGCCCGAGGTGGAGTGTTCCAGCAGCAGCCAGGGGGCGCCGCCGGCGACCGAGCGGGTGAGGTCGGCGGCCATGGCGAGGTTGACGTGGGTGCGGCGGCCGTCGGTGATCAGGTAGTGGTCGTTGGTGACGAGGTCGACCTCGCGGCCCCAGGCCCAGTAGTCCATGGAGTCGCACTGGCTGAGGGCGGTCATGAAGTTGGTGGTGACCGGCACGCCCGGTGAGAGGCGGTGCAGGAGGTCCCGTTCGGCGCGGAAGTTCTCCCGGACGGTGGCGTCGGCGAAGCGCCGGTAGTCGAGCGCCTGGCCCGGGTTGCCGACGGTCGGGGTGGCCCGGGGCGGGTTGATCTGCTCGAAGCCGGTGTAGCGCTGGCCCCAGAAGGCGGTCCCCCAGGCCTCGTTGACGGCGTCGACCGTGCCGTAGGTGTCCGCGAGCCAGCGGCGGAAGTGGGCGGCGCAGGAGTCGCAGTAGCAGGCCGAGACGGGGACGCCGTACTCGTTGTGGACGTGCCACATCGCCAGCGCCGGGTGGTCGCCGTAGCGCTCGGCCAGTGCGGTGGTGATGGCCGCGGCGGCGGCCCGGTAGTCGGCGTTGCTGTGGCAGATCGCGCCGCGAGAGCCGAACTCGTAGCGCACGCCCTCCGCGGTGACCGGCAGCGCCTCGGGGTGCGCCCGGTAGAACCAGACCGGAGGTACCACGGTCGGTGTGCCGAGGTCGACGCGGATGCCGTGGTCGTGGAGGAGATCGATGACCCGGTCCAGCCAGCCGAAGTCGTACTCCCCCGGCGCGGGCTCCAGCAGGGCCCAGGAGAAGATCCCGACGCTGACCATCGTGACGCCGGCCTCGCGCATCAGCCGGACGTCCTCCTGCCAGACGGATTCAGGCCACTGCTCGGGGTTGTAGTCCCCGCCGAAGGCGAGCCTGGTGAGGCCCCTGGGGCTGATGTCAGGCATGGCTGCCTCCGGAAGATCGATCATTTGGGAACGTGCACACACATCGTCAGCGGCGCGAGCCCAACATAACCGCACAGCAACAACCATTGACAAGTGTCCGGGATGTTTCTCTACTGTGAACGCTCACAGAAGCATGGCAGGGGCTCTGGGAGTCAGAGCACCCGACTCATGTGAACGTGCACATCTGCATGGCAGGTCTCCGCAGTGGGCGGGGGCCCAGGTCAGGGGAGAAACCATGCCGCACACGAAGCGCCGCCGCCTCGTGACAACCGCCCTCGCCGTCTCTCTCGGTGCCACCGCCCTCGCCGGCTGCGGCTCCGAGGACGGCAGCAAGACCGAGTCGGGTCCCGTCTCACTGACGTACTGGACCTGGACCCCCGGCATGGACAAGGTCGTGGACCTGTGGAACAAGGGCCCGGGCAAGAAGAACCGGATCAGCGTCACCGTCAAGAAGCAGGCGTCCGGCGACACGCTGGTCACCAAGATCCTCACCGCCCACAAGGCGAAGAAGGCCCCCGACCTGGTGCAGGCCGAGTACCAGGCGCTGCCCACACTGGTCAGCAACGACGCCCTGGCCGACATCTCCCAGGAGGTCGGCGGCGCCAAGGACAAGTTCGCCGACGGCGTCTGGCAGCAGACCACGCTCGGCACGGACGCCGTCTACGCGGTGCCGCAGGACATCGGCCCGATGATGTTCTACTACCGCCAGGACCTGTTCGAGAAGTACGGCATGAAGGTTCCCACCACCTGGGAGCAGTTCGCCGAGACGGCCCGCGAACTGAAGAAGAAGGCGCCCGACAAGGACCTGACCACCTTCTCCGCCAACGACTCCGGACTCTTCGCGGGGCTCGCCCAGCAGGCCGGCGCCAAGTGGTGGACCACGTCGGGTGACAAGTGGAAGGTCGCGATCGACGACGCGGCCACCCGGAAGGTCGCCGGGTTCTGGGGCGGACTGGTCAAGGAGGGCGTCATCGACAACCAGCCGATGTACACCCCCTCCTGGAACAAGGCGCTCGACACCGGCAAGCAGATCGCCTGGGTGAGCGCCGTGTGGGCGCCGGGCACACTGACCACGGCCGCGCCGGACACCAAGGGCAAGTGGGCCATGGCCCCGCTCCCCCAGTGGTCGCTGGACCAGGACGCCACCGGTAGCTGGGGCGGCTCCTCGACGGCGGTCACCACCGACTCGGCGCACCAGAAGGCCGCCGCCGAGTTCGCGACCTGGCTGAACACCGACCACGACGCCCTCAACGCGCTGGCCGAGGAGAGCGGGATCTACCCGGCCTCCACCTCCGCCCAGCTCAGCGGCGCCTTCTCCAACCCGCCGGCGTTCTTCGCCAACCAGCCGGACTTCTACACCAGGGCCGCCGCCGTCGCGAAGACCACCGCGCCGTCCGCGTGGGGCCCGAACGTGAACGTCGCCTACACGTCCTTCAAGGACGCCTTCGGCGCCGCCGCGAAGAACAAGTCGGACTTCACCGCCGCCCTGAGGACGATGCAGGACGACACGGTCGCCGACATGAAGAAGCAGGGCTTCGAGGTCTCTCGGTGAGCAGCTCCGCAAGCCGGACGTCGTACGGGGCCGAGGGGGCCCCGTACGGCCACCCGTCTCCCCGCACCGTCCGCCGGGCGCGGAGCGCGCCCTACGTCTTCCTGGTCCCGGCCACCTTGCTGTTCGCCCTCTTCTTCGCGCTGCCCATCGGCTACGCGGTCTGGCTCAGCTTCCGCAAGGTGCACGTCTCGGGCCTGGGCCTCGGCTCGGGTGCCCGCACGGAGGTGTGGGCGGGCCTGCAGAACTACACCGAGGCATTCCAGGACAGCGAGCTGCTGCGGGGCGCGCTGCGCGTGCTCGGCTACGGCTGCGTCGTCGTCCCGGTGATGCTGGGCCTCGCGCTGCTGTTCGCACTGATGCTGGACTCCGAGAAGGTGCGCCTCGCCCCGGTCACCCGGCTCGCGATCTTCCTGCCGTACGCCATCCCCGGCGTGGTGGCCGCGCTGCTGTGGGGCTTCCTGTACCTGCCGGACGTCAGCCCGTTCTACTTCGTGCTCGACCGGCTGGGCCTGCCGCAGCCGGATCTGCTGGACGGCGGGCCGCTCTTCCTCGCCCTGTCGAACATCGCGGTATGGGGCGGCACCGGCTTCAACATGATCGTCATCTACACCTCGCTGCGGTCCATCCCGGCGGAGGTGTACGAGGCGGCGAAGCTGGACGGCGCCACCCCCACGCAGATCGCACTTCGGATCAAGATCCCGATGGTGGCGCCCTCGCTGGTGCTGACCTTCTTCTTCTCGATCATCGCGACGCTCCAGGTGTTCAACGAGCCGACCACCCTGAAGCCGCTCACCAACTCGGTCAGCACGACCTGGAGTCCGCTGATGAAGGTGTACCAGGACGCCTTCGGCCGGAACGACATCTACTCGGCGGCGGCCGAGGCGACGCTGGTCGCCGTCGTCACGCTGCTGCTGTCGTTCGGCTTCCTGCGGGCCGCGAACCGCCGCACCAAGCGGGACGTCAGTCAAGGAGAAGCAGGATGAGTACTCTTGCCGTCCGCAAGGCCGCCCCGGCCGCGGGCACCACCCCGGGTACGGCGCAGGGTCCGCCGCGGCGCCGCCGGATCGCGCTGGTTCCGACGGTCACCCTGCTGTGCGGCGCGGTCTACACCCTGCTGCCGGTCGCCTGGGTGGTGATCGCGTCCACCAAGTCCGGGCACGAGCTGTTCTCCACCTTCACCTTCCTGCCGGGCACCGGGTTCGCCGGCAACCTCGCGGACCTCAACGCCTACCGGGACGGCGTCTACTGGACGTGGATGGGCAACTCCGCGCTGTACGCCGGGCTGGGCGCCCTGCTGTCGGCCGCCGTGTCGGCGGTCAGCGGGTACGCGCTCGCGACCTACCGTTTCCGGGGCCGCGAGACGATGTTCAACGTCCTGCTCGCGGGCGTGCTGATGCCGCCGGTGATCCTCGCGATCCCGCAGTACCTGCTGCTGGCGAAGGCCGACCTCACGGACTCCTACCTGTCCGTGCTGCTGCCGCAGATCCTCTCCCCGTACGGCGTCTACCTCGCCCGTGTCTACGCGTCCGGCGCCGTGCCGGCCGACGTGGTGGAGGCCGGGCGGATGGACGGGGCGGGCGAGTGGCGGATCTTCACCCGGATCGCCCTGCCGATGATGATCCCCGGCATGGTCACCGTGTTCCTGTTCCAGTTCGTGGCGATCTGGAACAACTTCCTGCTGCCGTACATCATGCTCAGCGACGACGAGAAGTTCCCGCTCACGCTGGGGCTGTACACGCTGCTGGAGCAGGGCTCGAACACGCCCGCGCTGTACACCCTCGTGATCACGGGTGCCTTCCTCGCGGTCCTCCCGCTGATCGCCCTCTTCCTGGTCATTCAGCGGTTCTGGAGCCTGGACCTGCTGTCCGGGGCCGTAAAGTCATGACCATGAGCCATACGGGGGGCCGGCGCAGACCGCCGACGATCCACGACGTGGCGCGCGAGGCGGGTGTCTCGCGCGGCACCGTCTCACGGGTGCTCAACGGCGGCCACTACGTCAGCCCCGCGGCCCAGGAAGCGGTCGACGCCGCGATCCGCAGGACGGGTTACGTCGTCAACCGGCACGCCCGTTCCCTGATCACCGGACGGTCGGACTCCGTCGGCTTCCTGCTGACCGAGCCGCAGGAGCGGTTCTTCGAGGACCCCAACTTCAACGTTCTGCTGCGGGGTTGCACGCAGGCGCTGGCCGCGCACGACGTCCCGCTGCTGCTGATGCTGGCGGGCACGCAGGACGAACGGCGCCGGATCACGCGGTACATCACCGCCGGGCACGTCGACGGGGTGCTGCTGGTCTCCAGCCACTCCGGTGATCCGGTGGCCGAGGAGCTGCGGGAGGCGGGGGTTCCGCTGGTCGCCTGCGGCAAACCGATCGGCCTCGGCTCCAAGGTGAGTTACGTGGCCGCCGACGACCGGGACGGTGCCCGGGACATGGTCCGGCACCTGCTGTCGCTGGGCCGCCGCCGGATCGGCGTGGTCACCGGCCCGCTGGACACCCCCGGCGGTGTGGAGCGGCTCGCCGGTTACCGGGAGGTCCTGGCCGAGGCGGGCATCGCGGCCGACGAGCGGCTCGTCGTCTCCGGCGACTACAGCCGGGCCAGTGGTGAGGCGGGCGCGGAGCGGCTGCTGGCGCGGACGCCGGACATGGACGCCGTGTTCGTCGCCTCCGACCTGATGGCGCAGGGCGTGCTGGCGGCCCTGCACCGGGCCGGGAAGCGGGTGCCGGACGACGTAGCCGTCGGCGGTTTCGACGACTCGCCGGCGGCGACCGCCGCCAGTCCGGCGCTCACCACGATCCGGCAGCCGTGGGACCGGATCAGTACCGAGATGGTGCGGGTGCTGCTCGCGCAGCTAGGCGGTGAGGACCCGGCGGCGGTCATCCTGCCGACGGAGCTGGTCCGGCGCGACTCGACGTGACGGCCGGTGCCCGGCTCGGGCGCGCGTCCGCGGCGGCCGGCGCCGCCTACCGGGCGCGGGCGGGACGCCCGGCGTGCAGATCCGGGCGGAGGCCGGGGCTCCGCACCGACCGGCTGCCGCACCACGCCGGTGACCGGTCAGGATCGGAGAAGCCGTGGCGGGCACCGGGGCCCTACGTTGGGAGCACCGGCGGGATCCCGTCGGACCACACATCCCGAAGGAGTGAGTCCCATGACCGCGGGTCTCCAGACGATCATCTACCCCGTGCGGGACCTGGACCGGGCCAAGGCCCTGTTCTCCGCGCTGCTGGGCGTCGAGCCGTACGCCGACGAGCCCTACTACGTCGGTTACAAGGCCGCCGGGCAGGACGTCGGCCTGGACCCGAACGGGCACGCGAAGGGGATGACCGGGCCGGTGCCGTACTGGCACGTCACCGACCTCGACAAGCGCCTCGCTGCTCTGGTGGACGCCGGCGCGGAACTGCTCCAGGACGCGCAGGACGTCGGCGGCGGCCGGCTGATCGCCTCCGTGCGGGACAGCGACGGCAACCTGGTGGGACTCCTCCAGGACCCGGCCGCCTGAGGCCCACGACCGCCCGCTCCGGACCGTTAGTTGCATACTCAACAATTGGCCGGATCGGTGCTACGGTGCCGGTATGGCAGTCAAGACGGCCGAGACCCGGCTCGAGGAACGCTGGCGGGACATCCTCACGGTGCACGCGCGCACGATGTGCGAGATCGACCGCTCCCTGCATCCCCACGGTCTGGGCGCCAGCGACTTCGAGGTGCTGGACATCCTCGCCGCCGAGTCGACCGGAGCGGGCGACCAGTGCCGGGTGCAGAACCTGGTGGGCCGGGTCCATCTCAGCCAGAGCGCGCTGTCCCGGCTGATCGGGCGGCTGGAGAAGGACGGTCTGGTGGAACGCTCGGTGTGCGCGGAGGACCGGCGTGGGGTGTGGGTCGCGCTCACCCCCAGGGGCCGCGCGCTGCACGCCGAGGTGCTACCGCTCCAGCGGGCCGCGCTGCGGCGCATGCTGGCCGAGCAGGAGGTTCCGAGCGCCGGCTGAGCCCCGCCCGCCGGGATCTTCGCACCGCTGCGGGCGGTACGACGCCGGCGGCCGCTCCACGGCACCTCGTCCGGTGACGGGGCGTACCCGCGCCCCCTCCCGGGGAACCCGGGCGCGGGCTCAGCGGACGAGCAGGGTGCGGACGCCCTGCGAGGTGAGGGTCAGCCCGTGGGCGGAGCTGCCGTCGATCGCGAGGGAGAGGTCCTCCTCGGGCCACTGCGAGGCGAGTGCGCCGAGCGGGATCAGGCGGTAGCGCGACACGAACGGCAGCAGCTCGGCCATCTCGCCCTCCGAGGTGAACACCGGGACGATCGGGTCGCCCCCGGGCTGCTCGAGGACGGGCAGCGCCACCGTCGAGGCGTCGGCGCCCTCCCCGTTGACCGCGTCGTCCGGTACCGGGACCAGCACCTCACTCTGGGCGAGGGTGTCCAGGGCGGTCTGGTCCTCGGCGTTCACGGCGAGCGCGTCCAGTGCCCGCTGGGCCGGCGTCGGCGTCGGCAGGTCGTCGTGTGCGGGTGTCTCCATGGCGAATCCCCAGGTCGGCGGTGGTACGGGCCAGCCGGGCAGGCCGGTGCCCGAGCGTGCTCCGCCTCGCGTACCCGGTGGGGTGCGCGGCATGCGTGGGGAGCGACGGGGGGCCGGGCCAGGCGGGCCGGGCCGGGTGGACGTGGTCGCCCCCGGGCGGGCGGCCTGCTCGCGGGGGTCGGGCGCGGGCGGCGGGAAGACGCTTCGTACGCCACCACGGTCCCGTTCCCGACCAGCTCCCGGATCCGCTCCGCACAGACCGGATCTCCGGGGCGAGGATCCCCCGACCCACTGGAGCTCGAACGGGACGACGACGCTCACGGACCGGCCTCCGCGCGCAGGCCGGCGAGGCTGGTGACCCGGATCAGCGGCCGGTACAGCTCCATGGTGCGCAGCGTCCTGACAGGGAGGTCGTCGTCCACGCCGGTGCGGGCGTCCGCCACGACCAGCACCTCGGCGGCGACGGCGAGGGCGGCGAGGGCGGTGGACAGCACGCGGCAGCCGGGACTGTCGCCGGCCAGGAGCATACGGGCGTCCGGCCGACGCGTCGGGCCGGCTCGGGCGTCCACTTGCCGAACGTGGCGACGTCCAGGACGTGGTCCGGCGGCTGACGGGCGAACGACCACGCGTGGTAGTGGGGGCCCGCCCGGCGCCGGACTGCCGCGCGGGAGACAGGAAGCGGGTGACCGTGACGCGGCCGGCGAAGCCGGGCAGCGTCCTGCCCGTGCCCGCCGCGTGCGGGCTTCAGCGGTCGAACTCCTCGTGGATCGGGGTCTTCGGAGCGTCCCGCAGGTGCTGCGCGACCCCGGGTCTGCCGCCGTGCCGCGCCCGTTCCGCCCGCCGCGTCGCGTCGTGACCGAGGTCCGGGTCCGCCCGGACCGCCCGCGCCACGTGCTCCCGGCCGCCGTACTCCTCGGCGGGAATGCCACGCAGGGCCTCGACGACCTCGTCCGAGGCGCCCGCCTCCCGCGCGGCCGAGAGCAACCGGTCCTTGTCCGCCGGGAAGGACACGTCCTTCAGGGCGTCCAGTACGTCGGGGACGCCGCTGTGCGCCGTGCCCATGACGCCTCCCTCACGCGTCGTCCGCGTCCTCGTCGCCCGGGTCCTCCCCCTCGGCCTGGGACGGGGTGGTGCGCGGCGGCTGCTCCGTGTCGAGGTCGTCCTCCTCCCGCTCGCCCTCGGCCTGGGACGGGGTGTTCTCGCTCATCGGGTCTCCTCCCACAGGCGTCGCATACGTGTCACAGGCCCCCGGGTACCCATGGGCCACGCGTCCCTCACCTGGCGGCCTTCCCGTTCCGCTGCAGGCGGGCCGGCACCCCACCGGGCGGGCACGAAGGAGACATCCATCACACGCGAGTCGGCCACTAAGCGCTCCGCATAGTAGAAGCCACGCCCACGACATAAGGGATTTGACCGTCTTGCCGTGGACGCGTCCGCGGTTCGCGCGGAGACGCACCGGCCGCTCGGCACTTCGCCGCGTTCGCCGCCACCTACGTGTCTCTGACGGGCAGACACGAACGCGCAAACATCGCTGTCGCGAAGTCAGCACCTTCCGGCCCGTCTGACAAGGGTCGCCCGAACCTACTAGGCGAGGTAGTGAAAGGGCCTCTTTGCACTGTCTGTGAAGGCGTCCTGAGAATGAGCGCTCGGCGATCACCGAGTGAGGTTGACGTATGGGCCAGCACCGCAAGACGAAGCACTACCGGCGGATAGCCATCACCGCCGCCGCCATCGGCGCCGTGGGCGTACCTTCCGTCGCCCTGGCCTGTTCCGAGTGGCCGTACGGCCCGGACGGGCAGGCGCAGGCCGCCGCGACGAACGCACCCGTCGGGCAGTGGCAGTACGCGCACAGGCATCACCACCGCAACGGCCTCGACGCCGGAGTGCCCCAGACCACCCCGGCACCCGCGCCCCGGGCCACCATCCCTGCGAGCACCACCGAAATGACCACGGCCCGTCCGACGGCCCACCCGAGCACCACGAAGAAGGCCACCTCTCCCCAGCCCGAGAGGACCGCTGCCCCTGGGACCCCGGGGCCCACCACCACCCCCGCCGCTCCCGCGTCCGCGGTCCCTGCCGCGCCGAGCGCCCCGAAGCCCACCGCCACCGCGTCCGGGGCCACCGCCGAGATCGTGCGACTGGTCAACGCCGAGCGCGGCAAGGCCGGTTGCCAGGCCCTGACCCTCAACTCGACGCTGACCAAGGCCGCGCAGGCGCACAGCGCGGACATGGCGGCCCACCAGAACATGTCGCACACCGGCTCCGACGGGACCTCCCCGGGCGACCGCATCACGAGTGCCGGTTACGACTGGAGCAGCTACGGCGAGAACGTCGCCTACGGCTACAGCACGGCGGAGCAGGTCATGGCGGGCTGGATGGCCAGCCCGGGGCACCGGGCCAACATCCTCAACTGCTCGTTCCAGGAGATCGGCGTCGGTCTCGCGCAGCCCGGCAGTTACTGGACGCAGGACTTCGCGACCGCCCGGTGACGGATGCCGGGTGACGGCCGGGTGACGGGTGCCGGGGCCGGGTGCCGGGTGCCGGCCTCAGAGCCGGGCGCCGAAGTCCTGCGTCCACCACGGGCCGCCCGAGCCGTTGTGGACGCCCACGCCGAGGTTCTTGAACGAGCAGTTGAGGATGTTGGCGCGGTGACCGGGGCTGTGCATCCAGGAGTCCATCACCGCCTGCGGGGTCTGCTGGCCCTGGGCGATGTTCTCGCCGTACGTGGACCAGCGGTAGCCGGCCGCGGTGATGCGCTCGCCGGGGCCGGCGCCGTCCGGGTTGGTGTGGTCGAAGAAACCGCGGGCGGCCATGTCGTCGGAGTGTCCCTGTGCCGCCTTGTCGAGCTGCGCGTCCTCGGTGACCGGTCCGCACCCGGCCGCCGCGCGCTCCTTGTTCACCAGGGCGACCACCTGTGCCACCGTGCCCGCGGGCGCCGGGGCCGGCGCCGGCTGTGTCTGCGGCGGCGCCGTACGGGTGGCGCTGGGCTTGACGCGCGCGGTGCGCTCGGCCTTGGGCGTACTGCTGCCGCCGGTCGGACGCGGGCTCTTGGAGGCGCTCGCCTTCTTCGAGTGCGACGCGGACGGTGACGGGGACGCCGACGAGGACGGTGACGGGGACGGGGACGATGAGGTCTCGGCGGCGCGGGGGGCCGCCATGTCGACGACGGGAGCGCCGGTGGTGTGCGCGGCGGCGGCGTCCCCGGAGTGCGGCCCGGAGCCGGCGCCGAAGTACCAGAGGCCGCCGCCCGCCACACAGGCCGCCACCACGGCTCCCCCGACGGCCCGGCGCCGGTTCCGCCGGCGTCGCCGCGCCTCCTCGCGTGCCGTCGTACGCCGGCGAGCGCCCCGGAGTCCGGCCCGTTCCGCACTGGCGTCGCCCGCGCCACCCGCTCCCGATTCGGCGGGCCCCGCGTATCCGGCGTGTCCCGCGTCCGCGGCCGAGCGGGCGGTTTCCGTGTCCGGTGCGGCTGGTGCGGCCGAGCCGGTCGTGGTCATGCCGGCCGTGGTCGTGCCGGTCGTCGCGGACCGTGCCGCCGCGAGCAGCGCCGGTGACACGGCGACCAGCGCCAGTCCGGCCAGCAGCCCCTCCGCGGGCAGCAGACCGCTCCACAGCCCGCTGCACCGCGCGCAGTCGCGGGCGTGCCGGGCTATTCGCTTGCGCCACAGGGCGGACGGCAGACCGTCCCAGGAGTCGAGTACACCGCGCAGTTCCCCGCAGGCGGGCCGGGTGTCGAGGGCCCGTACGACCACACGGGCCGCCTCCAGTCTCGCTTTCATCCGCTGCACCCGTACGGCGGTGTGCTGCGGCGGCACGCCCAGCGCCGCGGTGACCTCGGCCCGGGTCAGTTCACCGGCGCACTCCAGCCACCACAGCGACAGCACCTCCCGGTCGTCCGGCTCCAGCCAGCGGGTGGCGCGCGCGGTCTCCTGGCGCTGGCCGGACAGTTGGAGCCGGACGATGGTCAGGTCCACGAAGTCGGCGCCCGGATCCGCGACGTCGGCGGCCTCCTCGACGGTGCCGGGGGCGAGCTGCCGGTCCTTCCAGTGCGCCCGGACCCGGTTCATCGCGATGGCCACGAGCCAGGAGCGGAAACTCTCGGGGGTCCGCAGGTCACCGAGGGCGTCGAGGGCGCGGAGCATGGTCTCCTGGACCACGTCGTCGACGTCGACCGAACCGTTGAGGGCCCGCCCCACGATGTTGTACACGAGCGGGAGGTAGGAGCTGACCAGGGCGTCCTGGGCGGCCGGGTCTCCCGCTCGGGCGGCGTTGACCAGTGCCGCCGTGTCCACCGTGTGCTGTGTCCTCATCAGAGCTTCCCTGTCGTCGACGCCGAACGATGCTGTCCGTCACCTGGGAGACCGCGGGGTGCGGTACCGATAACAGTTCTTCGGAAAATCGTTCGACGTGAGATTCGCAGGGGCGGTGTCACGACCGCAATGGAGAAGGTCACACGGCGGCCCCCGCCCGGCGGAGAGTGGCAGCCGGGCGGGGGCACCGCCGGGGTCAGGACACCGGTCGGTCAGGTGTCCGCCGGTTCAGGAAGGCTTCACCGACGACACCGCCGTCGCGGTGACCTTGTTGTCGCACTCGGCGAACTGCCCGTCGTCCAGGGCGACCTGGTGCGCTCCCGCACCGGGCAGGCCGACCACCAGCGTCGGGAAGACGGAGGGCGTCGCGCCGGACACGCAGTACCCGTCCCCCTCACCCTGTACCTGCACGAAGGTCAGCTTCAGCCACGCCTTGCCGCCCGGGGCCACCCGCACGGTGGACGCGGTGCCCTTACGGGTCACCGTCAGCGGGACGGAGTGCTGGGGCGAACCGTTGCCCGCCCCGGCCACCGTCGGGTGGCCCCGCAGCACGCACGCCTTCGCGGAGACGTTGGTGAACCGGACGACCGCCGCCCCGGTGCCGGTGCCGGTGGGGCGGTCGGCCGCCTGGTACGCCGTCACCTTCAGCGCCTTCGCCGCACAGACCGACGCGGTGGCGGCCGGGACCGGCACGGCTGACGTGGGCGCGGCTGACGAAGGGGTGGCTGACGCGGGCCGAGTGACGGCGGCGGGGCGGGTGACGGCGGCCGGTGCCGTGGTCGAAGTGGTGCTGGAAGCAGCGGCCTCGGCGGTCGGTGCACCGGCCGCCGGCGCCGCGCTCGCCGACTGACAGGCCGTCAGCGACAGGGTGGCGGCGACGGCGGCCAGGGCCGTCAGGGTGACGCGGCTGGTGTGTCGGTTCTGCATGGGGTCCCCCGAAGTGTGCGGTGTGCGTCCAGGCCGACCGGCGCTGCGCCGGTACTCAGGTGCACAGACCGGGCGCCGGGGCTCCGGGTTCCCGGGTGCCGGTTCTGTGACACGGCGGTGACGAGATCAGGGCCGGTCCGTCACAGCGGCCGAGCCGGGGCGGGAACAAGGTCCCGAGCCGCGTCCCGGGCTGCATGCCGAGCCCCCGGCGGCGTGGCGCGCGTCGGGTGGGCCCGGTCCGCGGCGAGGATGGCAGCCGCGGAGGAGCCGGCTGGGAGGCGGGTGTGCGGGTGTGGCGGGTATGACGGTGAACCGGGTCGGCCTGGTCGTGCACGGCGGACGCGCCGAAGCGGTGGCCGCCGCGCGGGCCGTGCGTGAGTGGTGCGACGAGCACGCGGTGGGCTGTACCGACATCGACGTGTGGCGGGAGGGCGCGCGGCACAGTGCCCGGGAGGAGGTCGACGCCGCGGGCGATCCCGACCTGGTCGTCACCCTGGGCGGCGACGGCACGTTCCTGCGCGGCGCCCGGCTGGCAGCCGAGAACGACGCCATGGTGCTCGGCGTCGACCTGGGCCGCGTCGGCTTCCTGACGGAGGTCCCGGCCACGGCGGTGCGGGCCGCGCTGGACGCCGTACGGGAGCGGCAGATCACCGTGGAGAGCCGGATGCTCCTCACCCTGCGGGCGTCGTGCCGGCTGGAGGTGCCGGCGCAGATGGAGGCGCTGCTGCGGTACGGCCGCGGCCCGCTGCTGCCCCCGCCCCGGGTACGGACGGACTGCCGGGCGGGCGGGGACTGGGGTGTGGCCCTGAACGTCACCGCGCTGAACGACGTGGTGGTGGAGAAGCTGGCGCGGGACCGGCAGGTGTCGGTCGGGGTCTATCTGGCCGGGCGGCTCCTGGCCGCCTACTCGGCCGACGCGCTGCTGGTGGCCACGCCCACGGGATCCACCGCGTACAGCTTCGCCGCGGGCGGCCCGGTGGTCTCGCCCCGGGTGGAGGGCCTCGTCTTCACGCCGGTCGCACCGCACATGGTGTTCAACCGCTCGGTCGTGGCGGCGCCGGATGAGCCGATCGCGCTGCGGGTGCTCGAACGGTCGGGCCAGGCGGCGGTCAGCATCGACGGCCAGCTACGCGGCGTGCTGAGCCCCGGGGACTGGATCGGTGTGTATGCCGCGCCCCGCCGGCTGAGGGCGGTCCGGCTGGGTCCGACGGACTTCTACGGCCGGCTGCGCGAGCGCATGAACCTCACCGACGCGCCGGCCGCGCTGGCCGACGGGGTCGCGGCTCCGCTGTGGCCGGTGACCACACCACCTCCGGACGACCTGGCCCACCTGGCCATGCCACCGGCGCCCGACGACGCGCCGTGGCCGTCCTGAGCTGCCGGTCCGGCCCGAGGTGCTGCGGCCGGCCCTGACCCGGATGGCCGTTCGACGCCCGGGGCGCTGCCGCGCCGGGTGTGCCCTCTGTGGTCATATATTCCCTGGTGTGCGCGAGCGTCCGATCATCGTGGTCGGTCCTCGGTCGCACCGGAGAAACGGCCGGCCGGCCGTACCCGTACGCGTGGGCGAGCCCCACGGGAACAAGGAGATTGTGATGTCGTCCGTCGAGCTGAACACCAACTTCGGCCGTATCGTGCTGGAGCTCAACGACGCCGAGGCGCCCAAGACCGTCGAGAACTTCCTGACGTACGTGCGCAACGGCCACTACGACGGCACGATCTTCCACCGGGTGATCCCCGGCTTCATGGTCCAGGGCGGCGGTTTCGCGCCGGACATGTCCCAGAAGCCCACCCTCGGCGCGATCCAGAACGAGGCCGACAACGGTCTGAAGAACAACGCCTACACGGTGGCGATGGCGCGGACGAGCGACCCGCACTCCGCGACGGCCCAGTTCTTCATCAACGTGTCGGACAACGCCTTCCTCAACTACACGGCGAAGACCCCGAACGGCTGGGGTTACGCGGTGTTCGGCCGGGTCACCGAGGGCCAGGACGTCGTCGACTCCATCAAGGGCGTCAAGACGGGCAGCCGGCAGGGGCACCAGGACGTTCCCGCCGAGCCCGTGGTGATCGAGTCCGCCAAGGTCCTGGGCTGACGCACACCACGCGGGCGGCACCGCTGCGCCGGTGCCGCCTGTGTCGTCCCCGGCCGCCGGCGCCGCTCAGGCCACCGCTCCCGTGGCGGGCCCCAGCCGCCGCAGCGCGGCCCTGACCTCGGCCAGTACGGCCTCCTGCTGCGCCACCAGGTAGAAGTGGGCGCCGGGGAAGACCCGCAGCTCGAACGCCCCGTCGGTCTCCTCCGCCCAGGTCCGGGCCTCATCGGGGGTCAGCCGGGGATCGGCGTCGCCGGTCATCGCGACGACGGGGCAGCTCAGCCGTGGTCCGGGGGCGCGCCGGTAGGTCTCCACCGCGCGGTAGTCGGCGCGCAGCACGGGCAGGACCATCCGCTGCAGCTCCTCGTCCTCCAGCAGGGCGGCGTCGGTGCCGTCGAGCTTGGTGACCTCGGCGATCAACTGCGCGTCGTCGCCCTGGTGGACGGTCTCGGTGCGCACGAGGGACGGGCCGCGGCGGCCGGAGGCGAAGAACGTCACGGGCGGTCGCCCGGCGGCCTCCAGGAGCCGGGCCAGTTCGAAGCCGACCATGGCGCCCATGCTGTGGCCGAACAGGGCCAGCGGTGTGTCCTGCCCGTCGTCCAGCGCACGGAACACCCCCTGCGCGAGTTCCTGGACGGAGCCGGCCAGGGGTTCGTCGTAGCGGTCCTGACGGCCGGGGTACTGCACCGCTCGCACTTCCACCGCGGGCGAGAGCGCCTTGGAGACGGCGAAGTAGAAGCTCGCCGAGCCGCCGGCGTGCGGCAGGCAGACCAGCCGCGGCGCGCCCGGCGTCGACTGGTGGAAACTGCGCAGCCACGACTGGTGTTGCGCGCCGGGCCGTTCGGCCATGGGTCCCCCTCGCTGGACTGTGCTGGAACGGGCTGTGCGAAACGTGCTCGTACAGACGGTACTTGGGCAACGGCTCCGGTGCGGCCGCCGTCCGGCGGGCTGGACACCGGCCGGAGGACTTCTTAGCCTTACTGTCCAGAGTTGGACGTTCGGTCGAAGGCCGAGGGGAGGAGAGCATCCGTGGGCGACCTCGCGGACAGCGCGGAGGAGGCGGACGAGCACCTCGTCCGGGAGGCCGAGAAGATCGCCGTGGCCCTGGGCCGCATGTTCCCGGGGCTGTGCGAGGTGGTACTGCACGACCTGCGGACCCCGCGCCACGCGGTCCGGGTGATCGAGAACAATCTGCCCGGCCGTCAGGTGGGCGATTCCGTCACGGAGTTGGGCCTGGCCCGCATCGCCGACCCGGAGTTCCCGAGCGTCCTGCAGAACTATCCCAACCGGTTCCCCGACGGCCGCCCCGCGAAGAGCACGTCCATCGGCATCAGGAACGCGGCCGGTGACTACATAGCGGCGCTGTGCCTGAACCTCGACGTGTCCGTCCTGTCCCCGGTGACCCTGGCGCTGTCGAACCTGGTGGCCACGGACACCGAGCACCGGGACGCGCCGCTGGAGACCCTGCGGGACCGCACCGCGCGCGAGCTTCGGCAAGCGGTGGAGGCGCACGCCGCCGAGCGGGCCGCGACGCCCCGCTCACTGGGCCGGGAGGACAAGAGGACGCTCGTACGGCAGCTTCAGCGCGACGGCTACTTCGCCTCGCGCGACGCCGCACGGACCATCGCGGACCTGCTCGGCGTGTCGCGGGCGACGGTTTACAACTACGCGAAGTGAAGGCCCGCCCATGACCGCCACCCCTTCCTCCACCACCTCCTCCTGCACCACCTCCAACGCCACCCCCTCTTCCGCCGCCCCGACCCTGGCCGGCCCCGACACCCCGTTCGCCGTGGTCGACGTCCACCGGACGCGGCACGACATCGCCCGCCTGCGGGCCAGGGCCGACCGGCTCGGCGTTCCGCTGCGCCCCCATGTGAAGACGGCCAAGAGCCTCGACGCCGCCGCCCTCCTGCACGACGGCGTCCCCGGCCCCGTCACCGTCTCCACCCTCGCCGAGACCGAGGTCTTCGCCGCCGCCGGCTACACCGACATCACCTACGCCGTCGCCATCGACCCCCACAAACTCCCCCGGGTCATCGCCCTGTCGCGCCGCGGGGTCACCCTGCGCGTCCTGCTGGACAGCACCGAGCAGGCGCGGTGCGTCGCCGCGGCGGCACGCGAGGCCGGTATCGCCGTCCCCGCCCAGATCGAGATCGACTGCGACGGTCATCGCGGTGGGCTGAAGCCGGACGCCCCCGAACTCACCGGCATCGGACGCGTCCTGGACGACGCGGGCTGCCTGGACGGCGTTCTGACCCACGCCGGCGAGTCGTACTTCGCGCACACCGACGAGGAGCGGCGCCTGGCGGCACGCAACGAACGTGACAGCGCCGTCGCCGCGGCCGGCCGGCTGCGCGCCGGCGGTCTGCCCGTGCGCACCGTCAGCGTGGGATCCACCCCCACCGCCCACGCCGCCGAGGACCTCACCGGCGTCACCGAACTGCGCGCCGGCAACTACGTCTTCTTCGACCTGGTGATGGCCGGCCTCGGCGTGTGCACCGTCGACGACCTCGCCCTGTCGGTCGTCGTCACCGTCATCGGCCACCGCCCCGAGTACGGGTGGATCATCACCGACGGCGGCTGGATGGCCATGTCCCGCGACCGGGGCACCGCCGCCCAGCACCGGGGCTACCACGTCGTGGACGGCTCCCGGAGCAGCGCCGGCGTCCCCGTGACCGAGGCGTTCTGGCCCCGCGTCACCGGCTGGTGACCCGTCACCGGCGTCACCCGGTACCCCCGCCCCCTCACCACTCCAAGGACCCCGAATGGCCGCCGTACCGCCCGTTTCGTTCGACGACGTCCGCGAGGCCGCCGCACGCCTGAAGGGCGTCGTCCACCGCACCCCCGTCCTCACCTCCCGCACCCTCAACTCCCTCGTCGGCGCCGAGGTGTTCATCAAGGCCGAGAACTTCCAGCGGGCCGGTGCCTTCAAGTTCCGCGGCGCCTACAACGCCGCCGCCCAACTGCCGCCCCGGCGGCTGGCGAAGGGAATCGCGGCCTATTCGTCCGGCAACCACGCGCAGGCCATCGCCCTGGCCGCCCGCGAACTGGGCACCACCGCGGTCATCCTGATGCCCGAGGACGCGCCCCGCTCCAAGCGGGAGGCGACCGCCGGGTACGGGGCGGAGGTGGTCACGTACGACCGGTACGCGCAGGACCGCACCGCCCTCGGTCACGCCCTGGCCGCGGACCGGGGCCTGGCCCTGATCCCGCCGTACGACGACCCGCACGTCATCGCCGGCCAGGGCACCGCGGCTCTCGAACTGCTGGAGGAGACCGGCCCGCTGGACGCCCTCGTGGTGCCCGTGGGAGGCGGCGGCCTGATCGCGGGCAGCGCCACCACCGCCACCGCGCTGCACCCGGGCATCCGTGTCATCGGCGTCGAGCCGGAGGCCGGGGACGACACCAAACGCTCACTGGAGAGCGGCACGCGCGTCACCGTCCCGGTCCCCCGCACCATCGCCGACGGGCAGGCGCTGGCCACGCCCGGTGAGATCACCTTCCCCGTCAACCAGCGCCTGGTCGACGGCATTTCCCTGGTCGGCGACGCCGAGATCGTCACCGCGATGCGCTTCGCCTTCGAGCGCCTGAAGATCGTCCTCGAACCGAGCGGCGCCACGCCCCTGGCCGCTCTTCTGGCCGGCCGTGTCGACAACCCCCCGCGGCGCATCGGTCTGATCGCGTCCGGCGGCAACATCGACACCCGGCGCTTCACCGAACTCCTCGGCTGCTGAGGGCCCCTGTGCGGGGAGGCGGACCGACCCCGGCCGGTCACGCGGTTCCTGTGCCGTCAGCGCGGGGAGACGTCTTCGAGGCAGCGCAGACATCTTCCCGACAGATGTCTGCGCGATACGCAGGCGTAAGCCTTCTTTCCAGGGGCACGTGAGGACCAACGGACTTCGTGCACTGTGGAAGGAGAAGTCGTGTCGTTCTTGTGGGCCATCATCGCGGGACTGATCATCGGACTGCTGGCCAAGCTGGTCCTCCCGGGGCGTCAGCCCATCCCGCTCTGGCTGACGGTCATCATGGGTATTATCGGGGCGGTCGCCGGTAATGCGCTCGCCACCGCCTTCGGCGTCGGCGACACCGGCGGCATCGACTGGATCCGCCACATCTTCCAGATAGGTGTCGCAGCCCTGCTCATCGCTTTCGTCACCCCGCTCTGGGCCCGACGACACGCGTGAAACCCCGCGTGAGAAGTCCCCGTCAGCGACCCGCTGCCGGGGACTTGCTCATGTACGGGGCGTTTCGGCCCCCGGAATGGTGAAACCCAACTGTTGTCCCATTCCGAAATGGCGCAGGAGGACTCATGGCGACTGGTGAAACCGGATTCAGTGACGTCGTGTTCGACCTCATCTCCGTGCAGTACCACTCCCTGAAGGCCGGACACGACTACGGCCAGTACGTGCGCGACGCGGAGAACGCGGGCAAGACGGAGATCGCCGAGTTCTTCCGCGGCGTGATGGAGCAGGACTCGGAGCGCGCCGCCCGTTGTCACCGGTTCCTGGCCGAACTGTCCGGCACGGAGGACGCCGGTCCGGCGGTGAGCTGACGGCACGGCGCTGCCCGCGCCACGGGCGGGGGGGACGGCGGACGGAAGGCGGCTGCCGGACCGGCAGCCGCCTTCCGTTTGCCGTCCGGACAGCGGGGGACCCGGCCGCTCATGAGCACTTCGCCTCGCCGCCGCGGCCGTTCCCCGCGGCAGAACGCATTCCTTCGGCTGCTGGACCGGCTGGAACGGGACCCGCGGGCCGACCGTGTGATCGACGCCCTGCGGACGGGGACGCGGTCCCTGCCGCTCGGCGCGGCACGGGACGCACTCCACGGCAGGTGGCTGGGCCACCCCGTGCATCCGTTGATGGTGCAGGTGCCGATCGGGAGCTGGCTGTCCGCCGCGGTACTCGATCTGCGGCCCGTCCGCTCCCCCGCGTCGGCGCTGCTGATCGGCGTCGGGCTGGCCACGGCCGCTCCCGCCGCCCTGGCCGGTGCCGTGGACTGGGCTGAACTGCACCCCGAGCAGCAGCGCGTCGGTCTGGTGCACGCCCTGGCGAACACGGCGGCCGTGGGCCTGTACGGCGCCTCGCTCGTCCACCGCGTCCAGGGGCGCGAAGCGGCGGGCCGCGCGTACGGGTTCCTGGGGCTGACCGCGGTCGGACTCGGCGGAGCCCTGGGCGGGCACCTGGCCTATCGCCAGGCCTCCGGTGCCAACCACACCGAAGAGGTGCCGCACATCGTCACCGAGGGCTGGCACCGCGTCGGCCCCGTAGACGCGTTCCCCGCCGGACAGCCCGTGCGGTGCAGCGTGGACGACGTCCCCGTGCTGGTCGTACGGGAGGACGGGGGGACGCTGCACGCGCTGGCGGAGCGGTGCAGCCATCTCGCCGGGCCGCTGTCGCAGGGCACGGTCGCCGACGGCTGTGTCCGGTGCCCCTGGCACGGCAGCGTCTTCCGGCTCTCGGACGGACTGAACGTACGCGGTCCCGCCACCGCCCCCCAGCCCGCGTTCGACACGCGGACCGTCGACGGCCACGTCGAGGTGCGGCTGCGCCGGCCGGGCCGGGACCACGGATCGCCGGCGGACCGGCAGGGGGACGGGCTGGAGACCTGACCCGGAGCGGACACGGGCCGCCGGCCGCGGCGGGTGACCGGCCTGGTGCGCGTACGCGCACCAGGTGCACCGCCCTCGGGCCGGCGGCCGAACCCCCGCACAGCAATCGATCCAGTCATCTCACACCCCGCTCACGCTGTCACCTCAACTGGCCCGGCTGGGCGAACCACGTGTCTCCCGAGCCCCACCGGTGGCTGAAACGCACTGGTAACACCGAGACTCGATGACGGGCCTGTGGCCCTTGTCCCCGGCGGGGTACCCGCCGGCCCACAACCCGCCCTGCCCCTGGAGGCACCTCCATGACGTTCAACCCACTCGAGCAGCGGGGCATCCCGCTCGACCGCCAGCTTCGCAGTTGGCGTGAGCTGAACGTGCAGCCGATCGACCCCGACCGCTGTGACCCCTACACCCGATGCCGGATCATCACGATGAACGGGATCGAGGTGGAGGCCATTCTCTTCAGCCACCAGCTCGCCCGCCACACGCCCGACCCGGAGCTGAAGCGGCAGCTCGCCCGGACCCGGTACATCGAGGCGCAGCAGCAGAAAGTGGTCAACTGGCTGCTGCCGGGGGTCTCCTCGGTGCTGGAGACGACGATCGCCTACGAGCAGGTCGCGGTGGACCTGACGGCGTGGGTGGCACGGATGGAGCCCGATCCGTACCTCAAGCAGGCGTACCAGTTCGGTGTGCTGGAGGACTTCGACCACCTGTACCGGTACGCGAACCTGTACGAGATGATCGAGCACCGCAAGGCGGAGTCGATCGTCGACAACCTCACCGAGGTCATGCCGGGCCGTCCCACCCGGTACCACCACCGCGACCCGGTCGACAACGTCCGTGACCCGTACGACAAGAACACCACGAACCCGCTGTCGAAGCTGCACGCGCTGACGATCATGTCGGCGGAGCAGCAGACGATGAACTTCTACATGAACACCGGCCCCACCTACATGGAGCCGATCGCCCGGCAGCTCTACCAGGAGATCGGGCTGATCGAGGAAGAACACGTCACCCACTACGAGTCCCTCGTCGACCCCGGCGAGACCTGGTGGGAGCAGCTCGTCAACCACGAGTACAACGAGTGTTACCTGTACTACTCCTTCATGGAGCAGGAGAGCGACCCCAGGGTGAAGGCGATCTGGGAGCTGCACCTGAACATGGAGCTGGAGCACCTGCACATCGCCTGCGACCTGATGCGCCGCCACGACGGCCGCGAACCGCAGGAGGTCCTGGCGCCGGAGCTGCCCGACGTACTCACCTTCGAGCCGAACAAGCAGTACCTGCGCGAGCTGCTCGACACCCAGATCGACCTGACCACCCTCGGGGCGGGCTACGTCCGCGAGGCCCACGAGCGGTTCGAGAAGATGCAGGAGCGGATCCACGGCGGCGAGGAGCCGCCGAGCGACCGGGTCATGGCCGAGCACGACGCGATGTTCGGGCGCGAGTACCGCGTGCAGTCCGAGGGCGAGCACCCCGACCCCGCCCAGCGCGAGAAGTGAGGCGGCCGCACATGTCCGAGCTGCACACCCCGCAGGCCGGTGACGACCGCGCGCCCGACATCGATGTCGTCGCCCTGCTGATGCGCCAGCACGGTGACATCCGCAATCTGTTCGACGAGGTCGAGCAGAGCGAGGGCGAGGAGCGCCGTGAGGCCTTCCGTCGCCTCGTACGGCTGCTCGCCGTGCACGAGACCGCCGAGGAGGAGGTGGTCCACCCCTTCGTCCGGCGGGCGGTGTCGGGTGGCGAGCAGGTCGTCGAGGACCGCCTCGCGGAGGAGAAGGCCGCCAAGGAGACCCTCGCGGCGCTGGACGGCATGGACACCGACGACCCGGCGTTCATGCCGCGGCTGAGGGAGCTGCGCACGGACGTGCAGCAGCACGCGCGGGCGGAGGAACGCTACGAGTTCTCCCACATCCGCCGCAGCACCGACGTCACCAACCTCGCCACCATGGCCAAGGCCGTCAAGGCCGCCGAGGCCATGGCCCCCACGCGGCCCCACCCCGGCGTCCAGTCGGGCGCGGCCAACGTGGCCCTCGGCCCGGTGGCCGCGCTCATGGACCGCACCAAGGACGCCGTCCGCAAGGCGATGGGCAAGCACTGAGCCACCTCGCGCACCCGCGGCACCGCGCGCCCGCGCCTGCCGACCGCTGACGGTGATCCAGTGGCCGGCAGGCGCTCTCGCGGTGCCCGGGGTGTCCGGCTGTGCCGGGGCGTCCGGGACCGCCGTTCGCCCGGCACCGGGTGCGCGGGCGGGTTTGAGGGCGAAACCATGGTGGCACTTGGATCGTCGCCCCCCGGACAGGATCGGGGCGGCGCCGGGGACGGAACGGCAGCGTCCCGGCCCGAAGGGCGTGCCCGTTGCCTTGCAGGCAGCGCGCCGCGGGAACGGGAGGCCCAGGATGACGACCGTCGGTGTCGAAGAGGAGTACCTGCTCGTGGAACCGGCCAGTGGCCGGCTGGCGGCGCGCGCGGAGAAGGTACGCGCCGCGGCCGGCCTCGAGCCGTTCGTCGCGCCGCGGGAGATCCAGCCCGAGCTGTTGCAGGCCCAGATCGAGGTGGCCACTCCGGTGTGCGAGTCGCTGGACGAGGTCGGCGGCCACCTGCTGCGTCTGCGGCACGCCGTGGCCGGGGCGGCCGAGGCGCACGGCTGCCGCCTGGTGGCCAGCGGGACACCGCCGCTGCGCCAGGCACTGCCCGTCCCCGTCACCGACCAGGCCCGCTACCGCGCCATGCAGCAGCAGGCACCGCAGCTTGTGGCCGAGCAGATGGTCAACGGCATGCACGTGCACGTCGCCATCCCCAGCCGGCAGGTGGGCGTCCAGGTGCTCAACCGGATCCGGGGCTGGCTTTCCGTCCTGACCGCCATGGCGGCGAACAGCCCGCTGTGGGAGGGGCACGACACCGGATTCGCAAGCTGGCGCACCGTGGTCTTCGACCGCTGGCCGGTCAGTGGCGTCCCGCCCTGCTTCACCGACGAGACGGACTACGACCTGCGGGTGCAGCGGCTGCTGTCGACGGGGGTGATCGGTGACACCGGCCAACTGTACTGGCAGGCCCGCATGTCCGAGACCTATCCCACCGTCGAGGTCCGTTGTCTGGACGTGCAGTTGCGCACGGACGAGGCCGCCATGTTCGCCGGGCTGGTGCGGGCTCTGGTCGACACCGCGAGGGAGGAGGCCGCGGCGGGCCGGGAGGCGCCGGACAGCCCTCCCGAGCTGGTGGATGTGGCGATGTGGCAGGCGGCGCGGTACGGGCTGAGCGGTGATCTGATCCTGCCCGGGGGCGAGCGCTGCCGGGCGGGCGATGCCGTGTACCGGCTGCTGGCGCACATCGGACCGGCTCTGGACGCGGCCGGTGACACCCGCGAGGTGACCTCGCTGGTCCACCGGCTGCTCCAGCAGGGAACCGGTGCGGACCGTCAGCGGCAGGCGCTGGCCGACGGCGGTCTCGACGGCGTCATCGACATGCTCGTCGAGACGAGCGGCATGCCCTGACGGAACGGCGCGTGCCCCGACGGTGCGTGCTTGCTGTATGCGTGCTTCCTACGTGCGTGGCCCATACGTGCGTTGCCCACACGTATGGGGCGCGTCCGCCGGGTGGTTCGCCCGGTTGACGCGCCCCGTGCCGTCAGCCGTGACCGGTCGGCCGGTCAGCGGTCAGCCGCGACCCGATGCGTAGGGCGCGGACATGTCGCGCCGGCCATGGGACGACTCCGCCGCCCGGGCGGCGGCGCTCGCGGCCAGCGCCAGCAGCAGGGCCAGCGCTCCGGCGATGATGTTGTTCACGATGGTCCTGGTGGTGCTGACGTCGCCGGCCACCACCCACGGCGCGACGATGGCCCACAGACCCAGGGCGCAGGCGGCCCAGGCCATGCTGTGGGTCCGCTCGTAGGCGCGGCCGAAGCCGCCGCTCATCAGCAGCGCGTAGGCGATACCGGTGACCAGATTGGTGACGGCCAGCGTCGACAGGTTGTTGAACCCGGTGATCCAGGGCGACGCGGCCAGGTACAGACCGGTGAGCAGTGCCAGTGTCTCGATGGCCTGGCCCTTGGGGGTGCTGGTCGCGCGCTCGGCCATCTCGTGGCGTTGACGCATGTCGATGATGTCCGGGTGCGTCTCCATCGACGGCTTGGGAGAAGTTGCCATGATCCTCACCTTCACAACGGGGGTCTGTCTGGTCTGTCGGGAGTTCCCAGGTCGCGGCCGTGACGGCGCGGGCCCGGCGGTCGGTCACGTGGAACCGCGTGCCCGCCTCGGCCGGCCCCGGACGGCGCGCACCACCAGGGCGACGACGACCGCGGCCACCGCCGTGCCGGTGAGCGTCAAGGCTGTCCGGACCGTGGGGCTGATGCCGGAGACGGCGTCGCGGACGCGGTCGAAGACGCTGAGGGGGACGCCTCGCACCACGTTGGCGGGCGGGCGGCGGGGCACGCCGGGGTGAGGGTGCGTCGGGGCGGTCGCCCGTACGGCTTCCCAGGCCGCGCCGATCCGTCGCAGCCGGCGGTCGTCGAAGGCCTCGCGCAGGCGCGGCAGGAGTTCGTCCTCCTCGTCCCGGATGTCCTGGCGGATGAGAGCGAACGCCTCCTCGATCCAGGCCGTGCGCCGGGGGTCGTCGACCGATTTCTCGACCTGTGCGATCAGATCGTTGATCGCCTGGTGTTCCTCCTCGACCCGGCCGGTGAGGCTCTCCCCGTCGGGGGCGACGCGGCGCAGCACCGGCCACAGAACGGTTTCCTCGGCGAAAGCGTGGCTGAACACGAGTTGCACGATGTCCTGCCACAGCCGCTCCAGGTCACGGCTCTGGCCCTCTGCGGCGGTGTAGCGCCGCATCATCGCGTCGAGCCGGGCGTGATCGCGGCGCTGGCGCATGAGGATGCTGCCGTCGCCTCCCAGCGCCGGGGCATCCTGCCGCGCGATCGAGACGGTCATGTCCCGGCCTGCGTGGACGTGTCCCCGGCGTCCGTGGCGCCGCCGTCCTCCTCGTCGCGGGACGTGCCGGACGCGGACTCGGGCTGCCGGCCCTCTTCCTCGGGGTGCACGTCCTTCTCTCCGGTGACCTCTTCCAGCGGGCTGGAGGCCTCGTTCTCCAGGGGACTGCTCATATCGACTCCTCGCAGAACGTTGTACTGGCGCTCGGGTCCCCACATTTCGGTCAATTCACCCCTGGCCTTCTCTAATTCGATGAGCGCTCTTCACCACCTGTTCCGACGCGCCCGAGCCGTCGCCCCTCTCCTTGCCGCTTCACCCGCGCGCCGACGCCCGGCGCGGGGCACGAGGCCGGGCGTGCGCGGGCCCGGGGGCCGGGTGTTTGCGAGTCCTCGCCGACCGGCAGCTTCACGAGGCCGCCCTCCGCATGCGGGACGCGGACCGCCTGCCTCGGCCTGGCCGCCGCAGCCGCTGCCGCTGCCGCCGCCGGGACCGAAGAAGCCGCCCCGGGGACAGAGGGTGTGCAGTACGTCCCGGCACAGCGCGCGGGTGTTGCCGGCGAACGCGAAGGGTGCCACCGCCAGGTCACCGCGCTGGAGGCCGGATGCCTCGGTGCGGTGGGCGGCCGGTCAGCGGTGCCGGCCGCCGGTCGGCACGGGCACGGCAGCCGGCTCCGGCCGGCCGCCGGCGGTCCGCGCCCTGGACCAGTACCCCGGTGGGCGCCGTCCGTGCCGGAACGGCCCCGCCGGTGCCCGCCCCTCGGAGGGAACTCAGAGCTTCCGGCGGCCGGCGCCGGCGCATGGACCCGACCACGCCGAGACCGTCATGTCCATGAAACGCTCTGCGCCTGTCACGGCCCGGCGTCCCTGTCCGGCGTGCCGTGCGGCGAACACAGGCGGCGGCACGGCGGCGGCACGGCGCCTGCCCTGTGATGGCCCGCGGCCATCGAGCTGACCGGAGGCGTTCTCGTGCGCCTGGGCCCGTTCACCCGCGGCGCGGCCGTCGCCCGCTCCGGCTCCATGGCCTACGCCTGCTTCAGCGTCCACCAGCCCCACGCCCTGTTCCCCATCGACAACGGAGGCGAGCCGGCCGTCCTGTTCTGCTGGCCGTTCCTCCTGATCCCCTGCCTGGGACCCGGTGCCTGCGGCGTCGACGCCCTCCCGAGGAATGCGCGGTCAGCCGCGGGTGCCGACGAGATCGTCGGGGCTGAAGGTCCGACGGTACGCGGCGGGTGACACCCCGAAGGACGTCCTCATGTGCGCGCGCAGGGAGTTCGCGGAGCCGAAGCCGGCCCGGTGCGCGACCAGGTCGATCGACAGGTCGGTGGTCTCCAGCAACTGCTTGGCCAGTTCCAGGCGTTGTGCGGTGAGCCACTGCACGGGGGTCATGCCGACCTCGTCGCGGAAGCGCCGGGAGAAGGAGCGCAGGCTCATCCGGGCGTGCCCGGCGAGCTGGGCCAGGGACAGCGGCTCGCCGAGGTGCTCCAGGGCCCAGGCACGGGTGGCGGTGGTGCTGGCGACGGTGGGCGCGGGGACCGGGCGGTCGATGTACTGGGCCTGCCCGCCGTCCCGCCAGGGCGGCACGACGCACATGCGGGCGGCCCGGTTGGCGGCGGCGGCGCCGTGGTCGCGGCGGATCATGTGCAGGCACAGGTCGACCCCGGCGGCCACGCCGGCGGAGGTCAGCACGTCGCCGTCGTCGACGAAGAGGACGTCCTCGTCGACCTTGACCTTCGGATAGGCCCGGCGGAACTCCGGGGCGAGGTTCCAGTGGGTCGTGGCCGGGCGGCCGTCGAGCAGCCCGGCCGCGGCCAGCACGTAGGAGCCGGTGCAGATGGACACCAGCCGGGTGCCGGGCCGGATGCCGGCGATGGCCGCGGTGACCTCGGGGGGCAGCGGGCCGCCGCGGCCCAGCTCGGGCATGGCGTGCGTGGGCGGGACGATCACCGTGTCGGCGGCGGCCAGGGCCTCGGGGCCGGCCGCGGGCTGCACGGTGAACCCGGCGTCGCTGAGCACGGGGGCGCCGTCGGCGGTGCAGACGGTGACGGCGTAGAGCGGGCGGCCCTCGGCGTCCTGGACGCTGCCGAAGACACGGGAGGGGATGCCCAGCTCGAAGGGCGGGACCCCGGGCAGGGCGAGCACCGCGATCCGGTGCCGCCGGGGCACCGCCTCCGCCGGTTCCGACCCGCCCTCCGCCACCACGCACCACATGTCACTCATGGCCAGATCCTGGCACACTATGGCCTAACGGCCAAAGCCACGGCGGGCCGCGGTGCCGGATCGTGGACCGCGTCGCGCCGGGGAGGTCCCGGCGCCGAGCGAGACGGGAACGAGGCGGACATCATGCGTGCGGTGGTCGTGGAGCGGTGGGGTGGACCGGAGAACCTGGTCGAGCGTGAGGTCGAGCGCCCGGAGCCGGGACTGAACGAGGTCCTGGTGCGCGTCCACGCGGCCGGGGTGAACCCGGTGGACTGGAAGACCCGGGCCGGCGGTGCCCTGATCGAGTGGGGTGCCGTGCCGGCGGTCGGCTGGGACGTCTCCGGCACGGTCGAGACCGTCGGCCCCGGTGTGGGCGTGCTGCGTCCCGGTGACGAGGTCTTCGGCATGCCGCTGTTCCCGCGCCAGGCGGGCGCCTACGCCGAGTACGTGGTGGCGCCGGCCCGGCACCTCGCCCCCAAGCCGGCGAGCCTGACGCACGTGGAGGCGGCGGCGCTGCCGCTCGCCGCGCTGACCGCCTGGCAGGCGCTGGTGGACACGGCGGACGTGCGTCCCGGCGAGCGGGTGCTGGTGCACGCGGCGGCCGGCGGGGTCGGCCATCTCGCGGTGCAGATCGCCAAGGCCCGCGGCGCGTACGTCATCGGCACCGCCAGCGCCGGCAAGCACGGCCTGGTGCGTGAGCTGGGCGCGGACGAGGTGGTCGACTACCGGGCCGTACGGTTCGAGGACGTGGTGTCCGACATCGACGTGGTGCTGGACGGACTCGGCGGGGAGACCGCCGAGCGTTCCCTGCGGGTGCTGCGGGCCGGCGGCCGGCTGATCACCCTGCCCGGCCCGGACGACGTCCCCGCCGCCGTGGAGGACGGGGTGCGGGCGGTGTGGATGCTGGTCGAGCCGGACCACCTCGGCCTGCGCGAGATCGCCGCCCTGGTGGAGCGCGGCGCGCTGCGGCCGGTGGTCGACACGGTCGTACCGCTGGCACAGGCCGCGAAGGCGCACGAGATCGGCGAACGGGGCCGCACCACCGGCAAGATCGTCCTGACGGTCGCCTGACCCGGAGCCGCAGGGGGGCGGCCGGCCCCCGAGCCCCCGGCCGCCCCCGAGCCCCTGTCTTACACGCCGGCGGCGTCCCCCACGCCCCTGCCGTAGAGGCATATGTGCAGGTGATCGGGTGCAGGTGTGAAGGTGTCGGGTGGGCACGTGGCGATCGGGGGCTCTGCGGCATCGGCCGTCGCGGCCTGAGACACTGATGGTATGGATATCGGTCGCAGGAACAACGTCACCATCACCGGCAACCCGCAGGGCCCGACGGTGGTGCTGGCCCACGGGTTCGGCTGTGACCAGAACATGTGGCGGCTCACGGTGCCCGCCCTGGCCGACGATTACCGGGTGGTGCTGTTCGACTACGTCGGCGCGGGCCGCTCGGACGCGTCCGCGTTCTCGGAGGACCGCTACGCCTCACTGGACGGGTACGCCCGGGACGTGGTGGAGGTGTGCGAGGAGCTCGACCTGCGCGACGCGACGTTCGTGGGGCACTCGGTCAGCGCGATGATCGGGGTCCTGGCCGCCGCGGCGGCTCCCGAGCGCATCGGGGCGCTGGTCATGGTCGCGCCGTCCCCGCGGTACATCGACGACGAGGGGTACCGCGGCGGCTTCAGCGCCGATGACATCGACGAGCTGCTGGGGTCGCTGGAGTCGAACTACCTCGGCTGGTCGGCGGTGATGGCACCGGTGATCATGGGGAACGCGGACCGGCCGGAACTGGGTGAGGAGCTGAAGAACAGCTTCTGCGCCACCGACCCGGACATGGCGCGCGTCTTCGCCCGGACCACCTTCCTGTCGGACTCGCGGAGCGACCTGAAGAGCGTGCGGGTGCCGACGCTGGTGCTGGAGTGCACCCAGGACGCCATCGCGCCTCGCGAGGTCGGCGCCTTCGTCCACCAGGCGATTCCCGGTTCGACGCTGGTCACGCTCGACGCGACCGGGCACTGCCCGCACCTGTCCGCGCCCGAGGCCACCAACAAAGCGCTCACCGAGTTCCTGGCGGGCCTGCGGTGATGTGCCGCACCGGGCAGCAGCCCGACCCCTACGAAACCGGTGACGACAAGGCGCCGGACGCCGCCTTCGCCGCCCTGCTGGAGGACAGCGCCGAGGAACTGTACGAGAGCGCGCCCTGCGGGTACCTGTCCACACTGATGGACGGCACCATCGCGAAGATCAACACCACGCTGCTGGACTGGCTGCGCCTGGAGCGGGAGGCGGTGGTGGGCCGGATGCGGTTCAGCGATCTGCTGACCGTGGGCGGCAAGCTTTACCACGAGACGCACTTCGCGCCACTGCTGCGGATGCAGGGCGAGATCAGCGGCATCGCCCTGGAGATCAAGCAGGCCGACGGCGGTCGCATCCCGGTGCTGGTCTCCTCCCTGGTCAAACAGGGCAGCACGGGTGAGCCGCTGTTGATCCGCACCACCGTCTTCGACGCCCGGGACCGCCGCGCCTACGAGGAGGAACTCCTGCGCGGCCGGAAGGTCGCCGAAGCGGCGCGCAAGCAGGCGGAGGCCGACAGGGCCCGGCTCCAGGACGCACTCGCCGTGCTCCAGCAGTCGCTGCTGCCCGACGCGCTGCCTCCCGTGCCCGGGATGGAAGCGGCCGCCTACTACCACACCGCGTCCCCCGACCGGCTCGGCGGCGACTTCTACGACGTCTTCCCCATCGGCGGCGAGCGCTACGCCTTCTTCCTCGGCGACGTGTGCGGCAAAGGCCCCCAGGCCGCCTCGGTGACCTCGCTGACCCGCTACACCCTGCGCGCCACAGCCCTGCACGACTCCGACCCCGTCGCCGCCCTGTCGACGCTGAACAAGGTACTGCACGAGCGTTACTCCGACAGCGGCGACCCGCGTTACTGCACCGCCGTCTTCGGCACGCTCGAACCCGATCCCGCCACCGGGCGGGTCACCGTCCAGTTGGCCTCGGGCGGTCATCCGCCGGTCGTCGTCCTGCGTTCCGACGGCGCAACCGACTTCCTGCCCACCCCGGGCGGTCTCCTCGTCGGCGTCCTCCCCGCCGCGCGCTTCGTCACCGCCTCCACCACCCTGGCCCCCGGCGACACCCTCCTGCTCTACACCGACGGCCTCACCGAAGCCCGTACCGGCGAGGACCGGACCGGCCTCTACGGGGACGAGGCGCTGCTCGCCTTCGCCGCCGGCCACGCGGGAAAGTCCCCGCAGGCCGTCATCGAAGCCCTGGCCGGACTGCTGGACAGCTTCGGCGACGGCCTCGACGACGACACCGCTCTGCTCGCGCTCGGCGTCCCCGCGCCCGGCCCCTGGACCGATGACGCACGATGAGCCCGCTCAAGATCACCGTCCGAGGCGCCGCGACCGGCCCAGTCGTGGAGATCAGCGGCGACCTGGACTACAGCAGCGCCACCGAGCTGCGTGAAACGCTCCCCACGCTCGCCCTGCGACCCGGCGGGCGCCTCGTCCTGGACCTGGCCCGCATGACGTTCTGCGACTCCAGCGGCATCACCGCCCTGATCGCCGCCCGCAACCACGCCCTCGACGCCGGCGCGGACATGGCGCTCGCCGCCGTCCCCGCCCACACCCTGCGCATCCTGCACATCGTCGGCCTCGACCAGATCTTCCCCCTCCTCCCCAGCAGCGACAGCGACAGCGGCAGCGAGAACGCGGCCCTGTCCTGAGCCCCCCCCGGCCGGTACGCGGGTCCCGGGCGTCCGCACGCCGGCTCCGGCATCCGGGGACAGGCGGTAGCCTGGGGAACCTGTGTGGCGGATCCGATCGCGCCATGAAGGGCAGGGTGGTCCGATGTACGCCACATCCGAGAGCGCGAGCGGTGGGACCGCGGCGGACCGGCATGCCGCCGTGGAGTACTCGACGGACGCGGAATGGGCCGGCCACCTCGTCAGCTTCGTCCGGGCCGGGCTCGACCGGGACGAACAGGTGCGGTACTTCGCGGACGCCACCACGCCTGGCCGCGTGACGCGCACGCTCGTCGACGGCGGCATCGACGCCCCCGCCGCCGTACGGCGGGGACAGCTCGTGGTGACCACCGCCGCGGAGACCTATCTGGCCGGGGACCGTTTCGACCCCGATGCGATGATCGGTCTGTGGTGGCAGTCCGTGCGGGACGCCGCGGCGCAGGGATACCGAGGACTGCGGGCGATCGGCGAGATGTCCTGGGGCACCCGGGAGATCGCCGGTGCCGAGCGTCTGCTGGAGTACGAGCTGCGCATCCACCACGAGGTCTTCGAGCGGCTGCCCCTGCGGGCCTGCTGCTTCTACGACCGGCGTCGGGTGCCCGCGGACGCCCTGGAGGTGCTGGCGGCGGCCCACCTGGCGCGGTCGGGCTCCGCCGCGTGCCCGGGCGAGCCGGGACTGTCGGTCGCGCCGCTGGCCGGCCCGCCGGGCTTCCGGCTGTCCGGATCGGCCGGCTGGGAGAACCGGCGCGTCACCGCCGCCGCGGCGGCGGCGCTCTCCGCGTCCCCGGCCGAAGACGTCACCCTGGACCTGTCGGCCCTCGACCACCTCGACGTCGGGGCGCTGACGGACATCGCCCGGGCGGCGCTGCGACGCCCCTCGGACACGCCCGTGCGGCTCCTCGGGGGCCCGCCCGCGCTCCACCGTCTGCTGGAACTCTTCCCGGAGCTGGGCGCCGGCACAGAGCTGGGCGCCGGCACAGAGACGACGGGCCGATGACCACGTACACGACACCGTCCTCCGAGCTGGACCGGTACGCGGCCTTCCACCATCCGGCCCTCTTCTACACCACGGAGGACGACTACCTGAAGGACGTCGGGGACTTCGTCCGCGCGGAGGCGGCCCGGGGCCGTCCCCGGCTGGTCGCCGTGCCCGACAAGCGCCTGAGTCTGCTCCGGGACGCCCTCGGCGCGGAGGCCGAGGACACCACCTGGGTCGACATGCGGCAGGCCGGACGCAACCCCGGGCGCATCCTGTCGATGCTCCAGGAGTTCGCCGACCGGCACGCGGACCGGCACCCGTCCATCGTGGGCGAGCCGATCTGGCCGGGCCGTACCCCCGCGGAGGCACGTGAGGCCACCCGCCACGAGGCGCTGATCAACCTGGCGTTCGCCGGACGTCCCGCGACCATACTGTGCCCCTACGACACCGCTCTGCCCGAGGAGGTACTGGCCCAGGCGCACCGGACGCACCCGGTCATCGGCAGCCCCGGCCACTACCGGCACAGTCCGGCGCACGTGGACCCGTGCGAGGTGGGGCGCGACTGCGACACCCCGCTGCCCGAACCGGCGGACGCGGTCGTCCTGCCCTTCGGTGAGCGGGATCTCGGGCGGGTACGCGACGCCGCCAGGGACTGGGCCGAGGCGGCGGGCCTGTCACCGCGGCGGCGCACCGACTGGCTGCTCGCCGTCAACGAGGCCACGGGCAACTCGGTGCGCCACGGCGGAGGACACGGCACCCTGCGGCTGTGGCGCTGGGACGACACCCTGATAGCCGAGACGCGGGACCGCGGCCGGCTCACGGATCCCCTCGTCGGCCGGCGCCGCCCCGACCCGCTCTCCCCCACCGGCGGCCGGGGCGTGTGGATGATGCACCAGCTCTGCGACCTGGTGGAGATCCGGACCCTGCCGACCGGCCTGACCGTGCGCCTGCACGTGACGGCGGACTGACCGGCGAAGCCCGCGCGACGCTCCGGCGGACCGATCGACTCGTGGGAGCGCCCCTCGGCCGTGCGCCCCAGCACCTCCCGTTCGCCACGTCGGGGCGTGACTCGGCGACCAGGGCGAGCAGCTCGTCCGCGGTGCCGCCTGGCCGACCGCGGCGACGGCGCCCGGCAGTAAGCTCCGCCTCGGGGAACATCTACGCGCGCGAGAGCAGCCAGTGGGATGTCCTGTACTACAGGGGGCTCCTGACGGGGCAGGCCGAAGGGTGCGGCGGGTCCTCGTGGACCGGCAGCGCCGGCGCGCACCGGCCGGCCGGGACGCGTCAGTGGGGCCGGCGGGCGTTGAGCCGGGCGGCCTGACGGGTCAGGTGGGCGCGCTCGGCGAGGTTGGGTGCCCTGCCGGCCGCCTCGGCGTACAGGCGGGCCGCCGTCGTCAGGTCGCCGTCGCGCTCGTGGAGGTACGCCGCCACCGCGGTGTGGCGGGGCAGCGAGTCGTCCAGCGCCGCGAGTGCCGCCAGGCCGGCGCGCGGTCCGTCGGCCTCACCGACGGCCACCGCGCGATTGAGCCGGACGACCGGACTGTCGGTCAGGCGCGTCAGCTCGTCGTACCACTCCACGATCTGCACCCAGTCGGTCTCCCCGGCGGTGGGCGCGTCGGCGTGGAGTGCCGCGATGGCGGCCTGGGCCTGGAACTCGCCCAGCCGGTCCCGCGCCAGGGCCGCCTGGAGGATACCGACGCCCTCGGCGATCGAAGCGGTGTCCCACCGGCCGCGGTCCTGCTCGGCGAGCGGCACCAGGCTGCCGTCGGGCGTGGTCCGGGTGGCGCGGCGGGCGTGGTGGAGCAGCATGAGGGCGAGCAGTCCCGCCACCTCGGGGTGGTCGATCGCGGCCGCGAGCTGCCGGGTGAGCCGGATGGCCTCGGCGGAGAGGTCGACGTCACCGGAGTAGCCCTCGTTGAAGACCAGGTAGAGGACGCGCAGCACGGTGGCGACGTCACCGGGCCGGTCGAACCGCACGCCCGAGACGGTGCGCTTGGCCCGGCTGATCCGCTGTCCCATGGTCGCCTCGGGCACCAGGTAGGCGTCGGCGATCTGGCGGGTGGTCAGCCCGCCGACGGCGCGGAGCGTGAGCGCGACCGCGGACGCCGGCGTCAGCGACGGGTGGGCGCACAGGAAGTAGAGCTGGAGGGTGTCGTCCGTCGCGGGCGTGGGCCCGGCCTCCGCTTCCGCGTCGACGCGGTCCTCACGCCGGCGGCGGGCGGCGTCCGCCCGGGTCGCGTCGAGGAACCGGCGCCAGGCGACGGTGACCAGCCAGCCCTTCGCGTCCCGCGGCGGGTCGGCCGGCCAGACGCGCACCGCCTCGACCAGCGCGTCCTGCACGGCGTCCTCGGCCGCCGCGAAGTCGGCTCCGCGGCGGACGAGGATCCCGAGCACGCTCGGTGTGAGACTCCTGAGCAGGGCCTCGTTCATCGCAGGGGTCACTCCGTGATGGTGGGCGGCGCCGCCATGAACGGGCGCAGCTCGATCCACTCGTGGATCGGCTTCCCGTCCGCCCCGGGGGCGGCCGACAGCTCCCCGGCCAGCTCGACGGCGCGCTCGTGGCTGTCGACGTCGATCATCATCCAGCCGGCGATCAGGTCCTTGGTCTCGGCGAACGGCCCGTCGGTGACCGGCGGGCGCCCCTCGCCGTCGTACCGGACGAACGTCCCCTCCGGGGCGAGCGCCTGGGCGTCGACGAACTCGCCGGTCCCCTCCAGCCGGGCCGCGAAGTCCTGCATGTAGCGGATGTGCGCCGTGACCTCCTCGGGCGTCCACCGGTGCATGGGGACGTTGTTGGCCGGAGCCGGAGCGCCGCGGTAGTGCTTCAGCAGCAGGTACTTGGCCATCGTGTCTCTCCTCGGTGCCGACGCGACCCATTGTGGCCGCGTTCACCTCGGGGACGGAGCCGGTCACGGGTTCTCGACATCGCCGTGCGAAGTTTTTTCGGGACCGGCCCGGGGGGCCGTCGGGCGGTCCGCCGCCGGGGGCGTGATCACACCCGGCACCACCTCGGGTCCCGGTACCCGAATATTGGTGCGGATGGCATGCATGGGTGCAGGATGAGGGGGTAAGCGCTGCGCCGACGGCCGTTCCAGGCGGGCGGCAGCCATGGATCCGAGTGTGGGAGGGGAAACAGTATGGCGCTCATGAGCGTGACGGCGACGGACATACGGACAGCCGGGGTGCCGGAGGTCGCCGACCCCTCCAAGGTGGCCCCGAGGGACGCCCGCGAGCTGTCGCGGCTGTTCTTCGAGCAGCTAGCGGTGCTGGAGGAGGGCACTGCGGCGTACAGCTACGCCCGTAACACGCTGATCGAGATGAACATGTCCCTGGTCCGCTTCGCGGCCGGCCGGTTCCGCAGCCGGGGGCCGGAGGAGATGGAGGACATCGTCCAGGTCGGCATGATCGGGCTGATCAAGGCGATCGACCGGTTCGAGCTGTCGCGGGAGGCGGAGTTCACCTCGTTCGCCATCCCTTACATCGTGGGGGAGATCAAGCGGTTCTTCCGGGACACCACCTGGGCCGTGCACGTGCCGCGGCGCCTTCAGGAGGCCCGGGTCCAGTTGGCCCGCGCCACGGAGGAACTCCGCAGCCGGCTGGGGCGTACCCCGACGGTCAGGGAGCTGTCGGAGCTGCTGAGCCTGCCCGAGGACGAGGTGCGGGAGGCCCGCCTGGCCGCCAACGGCTACAACTCCTCCTCGCTCGACGCCGCGCTCGGCACCAGCGAGGACGGCGAGACCGCCCTCCAGGACTTCATCGGCACCGAGGACGCGGCCCTGGAGCTGGTGGAGGACTTCCACGCGCTGGCCCCGCTGATCGCCGGACTGAACGAGCGCGACCGGCGAATCATCCACATGCGGTTCGTGGAGGAACTCACCCAGGCCCAGATCGGTGAGCGCCTGGGCGTGTCCCAGATGCACGTCTCCCGGCTGCTGTCCCGCACCCTGGCCCGCCTGCGTGAGGGCATGCTCACCAACGACTGACGGCCCCGTCCGCTCCGTCGTACGAAGCCCGCCGCCCCTGCGGCGGGCTTCGCCGTGTCTGCCGACCCGGGACGCCGGCGGGGCCGCCGGACATCGGTGAGGCCGTCGGCCGGGCGGGAGGACAGCTGACGCGTCGCCGGGCCGCCGCTCTCCGCGAGGTCAGCGACCCGAGCCGGCGAGGTTGTCGGCCGCCTCGGTGATGTCGAAGAGCGAATACGCCCCGGTCAGGCGGAGCAGGCCGGACGGCTGCTGGTGTACGCCGGTCAGCACCAGGCGGCCTCCGCTGTCCTCGAGGCGGCGCCGCAGGGTCAGGAGCAGATTGAGTCCCATGGAGTCCATGAACGATATGCCGGACAGATCGAGGCGCAGCGAGGTGTTGCCGGCGGGCAGGGCCGCGATGGCTTCCGCCACCTTCGGGCAGGTGCTCATGTCCAGCTCGCCGGCCGCGGCGATGACGGTTTCGTCGGCATCATGGGCGACTGTCACGGTGAAGTCGGGCATGGTTCGTCCCCAGTTCCGGGATCGAGCCTCTCACGGCTGCCGCCGGAGGGCGGGCCGTCGAGCGCGCGGCGTCGGGCCACGCACAGCCGAGCAAGACCACCCGTACCGTTCTGCGGTCACCGGGGTGGATGACCTGGAGACAGCGCGGGGTCTCTCACCAGACCAGGCTGGCTCCTCGCAGCGTCGCACACACCCTCCTGCTGTGGCCAGCCCGCGCGGGGCCCAGCGCCCGGCAGCGACAAGGATCACCCCTGAGCGCCGAACCGGCGCGTCAGTCTGACGATCATGGCGGATCGCGCGACACGGCCGGCTTCGGCTGCGGACGTCGAGGCCGTGGCGGAGTTGCGGGCCGTGGTGCTGCGGGCCGGTCCGGAGCGGCTCGGGCGGTACGACGGGCAGCGGATCCGGCAGCGGCCGGCTGGGCCCGGGCCGCGCCCCGCGGCGTGCCGCCTTCCGGTCCCCCGCCGGGGGCCGGACGGGCTCACCGGACGTCGATACGGCGGCCGGTCAGAGCGGTGATCCCGATGCGGACCCACACGTCACGCTCCCCGCCGGCCCAGGGCGTGCTGTAGGCGCGTTCGGCGAGACGTCGTACGGCGTCGGGATCGGTCACCGTCTCCGCGGGGCCCCGCACCACGACGCTCCAGCCCTGGCTGAGTGCGTCGTCCAAGCGGTCGACCTCGAAGGCCACCTCGCGGCCGAGTCCCTGGAGGGAGACCGTCCCCGGTCGGGTCCGGAAGACGACGGCGTCGTCGACGACGCTGTAGTTGACGGGCACGATGAGCGGGGCCGCCTCGGTGGACACCGCTATCCTCCCCACGCCGTGCGCCGCCAGCAGCCGGCGGCACTCCTGCTCGCCCAGTTCGCTCAGGCGGGGCGCCCGGGCGGCGTGGCCGATGCCCGGGGGCAGGTCGACGTGGCCGCCGCCGAGTTCCGCGGCGCTGGTCCGCAGCGCCCCGGCCAGCCTGAGGAGGGTGCCGGCTTCCGGTGCCGCCGTGCTGTGCTGCTCCAGGTGCGCCAAGTAGCTCGGGGCCATGGCCGCCCGGAAGGCCAGCTCCTCCTGGGTGAGGCCCAGCTCTGTCCGCCGCCGCTCGATGCGGCGTCCGAGGTCGCCCTGCGGGGGCCGGTCCGCCGCCGTCGACGGGGTCTGTTCCGGTGCTCTCTGTTCGGCCATCGTCCTTCACTCCCCGGTCTGCGGATCCACTGTCCGATGTCCCTCGGCCCATGTCCGACGTCGCCCCGTCTGTCCACCATGACCGATCCCGGTGCACCCGGCTCTGTCACCCCGCTCCCCACCCCAGTCGTAGGCCCCGGGCGGATCACGCCCGCTGCGGTACGACGGCCACCGGGCACAGGGCGTGGTGCAGCAGCGTGTGCGCCACCCGGCCGAGCTTGAGCCCGCGGCGGCCCTCCCGCCGGCGGGCACCGATGACGACGAGGTCGGCGGCGGCCGAACACTCCAAGAGCACTTTCCGGGCCGGGCCCTCCAGCACGGTGCGGTGCACACGGACGCCCGGCCGGCCGGCGGTCGCGTCCCGCAGCAGGGCGTCGAGCAGTGCGGAGGCCTGCTCCCCGTGCCGGTGCGCGGGGCCCCCGGCGAGCAGGCGCGAGCCGGTGCTCCCGTGCGCGGGGCAGCGCCAGGCCCGTACGACGTCCAGGACACAACCGCGGGTCTCGGCCTCCTGGCGGGCGAAGCGCGCGGCCTCGCCGCCGGCGTCCGGTTCCCCCGCGCCGAGCAGGACGCGCTCATGGGTGCCGGTCAGGGCGGCCCGGTCGCCGCGGACGACGATGACGGGACAGTGGGCGCGGGCGGCCACGGTGAGACCGACCGAGCCGAGGAGCATCCCTTTGATCCCGCCCCGTCCGCGTGCCCCGGTCACCAGGGCGAAGGCGTCGTCGCCCGCACGCAGCAGGGCGTCCACCGGTTCCTCGGGGAGGATGTCGGTGACGGTCTTGACGTCCGGGTCGCGCCGCCGGGCCCGCTCCGCCGCGGAGGCGACGAGGTTCTCGGCCATCATCTGCTCCGAGGGGCGGCCGGGATCGTCCGACGGCACGGCGCCCTCGTAGCGCTCCCAGAGGGAGGCGTACACCAGTCGCAGCGGCAGGCCGCGGCGGGCGGCCTCGGCCACCGCCCAGTCGACCGCCGTCAGGCTGGACGCCGATCCGTCCACGCCCACGACGAGGGGCAGTTCCGTCATCGGGCTCACCGCCTTCCGCCGGGCCGGCCACTCCGGCGTTCCGGACCTGCCATCCCACCGTGCCACGCGCCGCGGGCCACCGCGAAGGGGCCGGCCGGCCCGCCCCGCGAGGACCTTCGGCCCGGACCGAGTGGGGCGTTCTTGGCCGGCACGCCGCCACGGGGCCGCACCGGGACGGCCCCGTCGCCGGGCCGGTCGGCCCTCCGCGGGGGCCGGGCGGCCCGTGGCGTCCGGCGCCGGCCGCGCGGAAGCTGGAGAGCAGCAGCCTCGTCGCGTTCCGCCGGCCGGCAGCGGCGGCAGGAACGAAAGGAGCCGGAGTCATGACCTCCACCACCACTGTGTCCGCGGCCCTCCCGGTGGGCCACCGTGAGCGGCTGATGAACCTCGCCCGCGAGGTGTCCTTCCCCCTGGGCACGCGCCTGTTCGAGGAAGGGCGGCGGGCCGACCGCTTCTGGATCGTCCGCACCGGAACCGTCGCCCTGGACCTGCACGTACCCGGCCGCCGCGCCGCCGTGATCGAGACCCTCGGTCACGGTGAACTCGTCGGCTGGTCCTGGCACTTCACTCCGCACACCTGGCAGCTTGGAGCGGAGACCACCAGCCCGGTACGCGCCTGGGAGTTCGACGCGCAGACCGTGCGGGATCTGTGCGCGAGTGACGCCGAGTTCGGCCGCGCGGTCGCCGTGTGGGTCGGCCGCGTGGTGGCCCACCGCCTCCAGGCCGCCCGTATCCGTCTCCTCGACCTCTACGCCCCGTACGGCAGCGGCAGCCGCTCCTGACCGGTCACCGCGTGCGTCCGGACATCCGGTCGTGTGCGTCCGGACGTACGGTCAGTCGTACGGGACGACGGCGACCGGTGCCGTGGCGTGGTGCAGGACGGCGTGGGTGACCGGGCCGACGTGCGGGCCGAGCCGGCCGGAGCGCGCGCGGCGGCCCACGACCACCAGGGACGCCTCCCGCGAGGCGTCGACCAGACGCACCGACGCGCTTGCGGCCCCGCAGTCCTCGACGACCTCCACGGCGGGGTACTTCTCCCGCCAGGGCCGCAGCGTCTCGGACGGCGCGGCCGTCTCCTGCTGTGCGAGCTCCCGGTCGAACGCGGGGTCGACGGCGAGCCCGTAGACGTAGTACGGCGGTGTCGTCCAGGCGTGCACGGCCCGCACGGCCGTCTCGCGCCGGGCGGCCTCCTCGAAGGCGAACGCGAACACCGTGTCGTCCGACGCGGCGATGTCCACGCCCAGTGCGACGGGCCGGTAGGGCGTCGCGGCGGACGGTACGCCGGCGGGGTCCTGCTCGTGTTCGTCGGCGGCCTGTCCCCCGGCCCGTACGAGCACCACGGGGCGCCGGGCGTGTGCGACGACCGCCAGGCCCACGGAGCCCACCAGGAAGCCCCCGACGCCGCTCAGGCCCCGCAAGCCGAGCACCAGCAGTTCTGCCTCGTCGGCCATGGCCGTCAGTACGTCGCCGGGGCTGCCGACGCGCTGCTCGGCGACGACCTCCACCGCGGGATGGCGCAGCCGCAGGCCCTCGGCCGTCTCCGCCGGGATGCGTTCGGTCCAGTGCTGGTGCGTCTCCGCGCCCAGCAGCGGAGCCTCCGCCATGGGGGCCACCGGCTCCGGCACGTGCACCAGCCGCAGCGGCAGCCCGCGCAGCCGCGCTTCACGGGCCGCCCATTCGGCGGCGGTCCGGCTCTCCTGCGAACCGTCGAGGCCCACGGTGACGGTGCGGGACATGGTGTCCACCTCCTGGTGCAGGGATCCCCTCCAGCCTCACGGCCCGCGGGGACGCGGGGCAGGGCCCGCAGGTCCCTGTGCGGGACCGACCGGCCCTGCTCCCCGCCCCTCACGTGACCCAATGTGATCGACAGAGGACGGAGAACGAACATCTCCGTCATCGCTCGAAGCATTCGGCGCACCGTCCGGACAGGACGCGACAAGTCACGGCCGTCGCGTCCCGCATGCGCTGGGATGGCCGCAGCATCACGAACGAACTGGCGGATAGGTATGAACGCTTTCGTGTACGGGCCGGCGCGCTCCGCGGCACTTCCGGTCCCGGGGCAGTGCAAGTGCGGCGCCGACGTGCGGCAGGGTGGTCCGTCGGCGGCCGAGGAACGGTTCCGCGGGCTGCTGGAGGCGGCGCCGGACGCCATGATCATCGTCGACGACACCGGCACCATCAGGCTGATCAACGCGCAGACCGAGGCACTGTTCGGCTACCGGCGCGAGGAACTGCTCGGCCGGCCGGTGGAGTTGCTGGTGCCGCACCGCTTCCGGGGCCACCACACCCGCCACCGCGACGGTTACGCCGCCAACCGCCAGGTGCGTCCCATGGGGGCCGGGCTGGAACTGCACGGACTGCGCAAGAACGGCAGCGAGTTCCCCGTGGAGATCAGCCTCAGCCCGATGGAGACGGCGGACGGTCTGCTGGTGTCGGCCGCCGTGCGCGACGTCAGCGACCGCAGGGCGGCCGAGGCCCGCATCAACGAACTCGCCGCGCTCGTCGAGTCCTCGCAGGACGCGATCCTCGCCAAGACCCTGGACGGGTACATCACCTACTGGAACGCCGCCGCGGCACGGCTGTACGGCTACAGCGCCCAGGAGGCGATCGGCCGGCACGTCTCGCTGCTCGCCCCGGCCGAGATGCAGGACGACATCCGGGCCCTGCTGCGACGGCTGCGCGAGGGCGAGAAGGTCGAGCACTTCGAGACCCTGCGGGTCACCAGGAGCGGGGCCCTGCTGGACGTGGACGTCACGCTGTGGCCGACCCGGGACAGCCGCGGGAAGGTCGTCGGCGCCTGTGCCATCGTGCGGGACATCAGCGACCGCAAGCGCGCGGAGGCCGAACTCACGGCCCTGCTGGAGCAACAGCGGCACATCGCGCTCACGTTGCAGCGCAGTCTCATGGGGACCCCACCCGCCATCCCCGGCCTGGCCACCGCCAGCCGCTACCGGCCGGCGACCCAGGGCGCCGGCGTCGGCGGTGACTGGTTCGATCTCATACCACTGGGCGCGGGGCGGGTCGGGGTCCTCATCGGCGACGTGATGGGCCGGGGGCTGGAGGCGGCCGCCGTGATGGGCCAGCTACGCTCGGCCGCGCACGCGCTCGCCAAGACGGGCATGCAGCCCCGTCAGCTGATGCAGGCCCTCGACACGGTCGTCACGGACCTGGACGTGCCGGACCAGTTGGTCACCTGCTGCTATCTGATCATCGCCCCGGACGCCGGTACCGTGACGGTCTGCTCCGCCGGACATCTGCCGACCCTCGTCGTGGGGCCCTGGGACGGCGTCCGCGCGCTTCCCGCCCCGGTCAACGCCCCGCTCGGCGTGGGCGACGTCCTCTACGAGCAGTCCTGCGCCGACATGACGCCCGGCGCCACGCTCGTGCTGTACACCGACGGCCTGATCGAGACGCCGGACAGTGACATCGAGGCGCGGCTCGCCGAACTCACCACCGTCCTCGACGCCTTCTTCCTCCGGGCGGACGGGCTGGAGGCAGCCGCCGACCACGTGCTCGCCACGCTCCTGCCCGACGCCGAGGGCCACAACGACGACGTGACGCTCCTGCTGGCGCAGCTCCCGGCCGCCCCGCTGGCCGCCGTGACCACCGAGCTGCCCGCCACCGCGTCCTCCGTCCCCGAGGGCCGTGCCTTCCTCCGACGGACGCTGGCCTCGTGGGAGTGCGCGTCGTCGGCCGACGACGCCCTCCTGCTGCTCTCCGAGACCCTCACCAACGCCGTGCAGCACGCCGAGGGCCCGCTGGGCCTCCGTCTGTGCCGCACCGCCACCGACCTCACCGTGGAGGTCAGCGACCACAGCCCGCATCTGCCCCAGCCCCGCCTGGCGGCCGAGGACGAGCAGTCCGGCCGGGGCCTGCTGCTGGTCCGCACGCTCGCCCAGAGCTGGGGGGTGCGGCCGACCGACGAGGGGAAGACGACCTGGTTCACGCTGAAGGTCTGACACGGGCCCGGCCGTACGCCGGACACCCCGGCTAGCTACGCGAGGCCCGCGTCGTCCGCGGCAGAGGCGCGTGCCACACCAGTCGGGTGCCCCCGTCCTCAGGGCGGACCAGTTCCATGTCGCCGCCCAGGCCGCGCGCCCGCTCCGTCATGTTGCGCAGACCGCTGCGGCGGCCCCCGGCCGGGACGCCGACGCCGTTGTCGGTGACGGTGAGCCGCACCTCGTTCCCGTCGGTCCCCAGCGCCACGTCCGCGCGGTCGGCTTGCGCGTGCCGGGCGATGTTGGTCAGGGACTCGGACAGGACGGCCACGACGTGATCGGCGATCTCCGGCGGTACGTGGGTGTCGAGCAGGCCCTCCATCCGGACACTGGGCGCGAAGCCCAGCACCGGTGTCGCCTCGCCGGCCACCCGCACCGCACGGGCTCGCAGGCCGGGCGCCCCGTCACCGTCATGGGTGCGCAGACCGAAGATCGTCGACCTGATGATCCTGATGGTCTCGTCGAGGTCGTCCACGGCCCGCAGCACCCGCTCCGAGGCCTGGGTGTGCTCGATGAACCGGCCCGCGCTCTGGAGCGTCATACCGGTGGCGAACAGCCGCTGGATGGCCAGGTCGTGCAGGTCCCGGGCGATCCGGTCGCGGTCCTCCAGCAGCGCGATCTGTTCGGCGTCCCGACGGCGCTCGGCGAGTTCCATCGCGAGGGCGGCCTGCGCGGCGAACCCCTTGAGGGGCACGGTCTCCTTGTCGGAGAAGTCACCGGCACCCGCCTCCCGGGCCAGCAGGACCACGCCGCGCACGCGGTCCTCCCGGCCGATCGGGACGGCCACGGCCGGGCCCAGGCCGGCGAAGCGTGGCGGCCCCGCGCTGATGCGCTCGTCCCGGGCGACGTCGGGACTGCTCACGGACGCGCCGAGGGCGAAGGCCGCCCCGGTGAGGGTGCCCTCCACGGGGAGGAGGAGTCCACGGTGTGCCTCCGCCCCGCGGCCGATGGCCAGCTCCACCGCGAGGGTGCCGGTGTCCTGCACGGGGATGGCCAGCGTGGCGAGGGCCGCGCCGGTGATGTCGCGCGCCCGCTCGGCGATCAGCCCCAGCACCTCGTGCTGGTCCGCGCCGGACATCAGGCTGCTGGTGATCTCCGCGCTCGCCGCCAGCCAGCGCTCCCGCAGTCTGGACTCCTCGTACAGGCGGGCGTTGTCGATCGCCACGCCCGCCGCCACCGCCAGCGTGGACAGCAGCGACTCGTCGTCCTCGTCGAACTGCCGTCCGCCGCGCTTCTCGGTGAGGTAGAGGTTGCCGAAGACCTGGTCGCGCACCCGGATCGGCACGCCGAGGAAGCTGTTCATCGGCGGATGGCCGGGCGGGAAGCCGTACGACGCGGCGTGCTCGGAGAGCTTCGACAGCCGCAGGGGCTCGGGGTGGCGGATGAGTTCGCCGAGGATGCCGTGACCCTGCGGATAGGGGCCGATGCGGGCGATCTCCTCCTCGCCGACCCCGACCGTGATGAACGCCGACAGCCGTCTGCCGTCGGAGCCGATCACGCCGAGCGCCGCGTACTCGGCGTCGACCAGGGCCGCCGCCGCCTCCACGATGCCGCGGAGCGCCTGTTCCAGATCGAGTTCCCGGCCGACGGAGAGCACGGCCTCCAGCAGGCTGTGCACCCGGTCCTGGGTGCCGCGGGCCGCGTCCAGGCGGGCCTGCAACTCGGTCAGCAGCTCGTCCAGTCCAAGCTGCGGCAGTCGCACGCCTCCCGCGCGAACCTCCTCGGAGCTTCCCACGCCCGTTCCTCCCAGCCCCCCGTACGGCATACCTACGGCCGCCCCGCACCCTTCACGGTAGCCGGGGCCCAAGGGGGACGATACGGGGACCACGACGGGCGACGGCACGGTGATCGCACGCCGGTGCCTTCCCGTGCGGGCACGGCCCCTCTCCCCGGCGGAAGGAGGGCCGGTCGGCCCTACCCCTTACCGGGGGCCCGCGCAGACGATGGTGCGGTGCTTCAAGACGGCGACATCCACGTACTCGGCAGGCAGGCCTGCCTGCGTCTGCTGGGCGAGGTCCCCGTCGGCCGTGTCGTGTACACCAGACAGGCGCTCCCGGCCGTGCTGCCGGTCAGTTTCCGCCTCGACGGGGACGCCTCCGTGGTGCTGGGGACCTCGGCCGGCTCGGACCTGGTCCGGGCGGTCGACGGCGCCGTGGTCGCTTTCGAGGCGGACGAGTTCGACGCGGTGACCCACTCCGGCTGGAGTGTGGTCGTGACCGGCCGGGCCACAGTCGTGACGGATCCCGCCGAGCACGAGCGCCTGTCGCGGTGCGGCCCCGACTCCTGGATGCCCGTGCACGACCGGGTGTTCGTACGGATCGCCGCCGAGCTGGTCACGGGTCGCCGGCTGCCGGGCGGCGGATGAAGCCGGCGGGAGCCGCGACGCGGTCCGTGGCGGCGGCGCTCAGCGTCCCCGGGTACGCGACCGGTCCTGGGCCTGGGTGGCGATGACGGCGGCCTGGACACGGCGTTCGACCCCGAGCTTGGCGAGCAGCCGGGAGATGTGGTTCTTCACCGTCTTCTCGGCCAGATACAGCCGCTGGCCGATCTGCCGGTTGGTGAGGCCCTCGCCGATGAGCGCCAGGATCTGCCGCTCCCGCTCGGTCAGTCCGGGCAGCGCCTCCGGTTCGGCCTCCTGCTGTCCGCCCCGCAGCCTGGCCATGAGCCTGGTGGTGGCGCTCGGGTCCAGCAGCGACTGCCCGCGGGCCACCGTCCGCACGGCCGACACCAGGTCCGAGCCCTGGATCTGCTTGAGGACGTACCCGGAGGCACCGGCCATGATCGAGTCGAGCAGGGCATCCTCGTCGTCGAACGAGGTCAGCATCAGGCACGCCAGGTCCGGCAGGTCCGAGCGCAGTTCCCGGCAGACGGTGATCCCGTCGCCGTCCGGCAGGCGGACGTCGAGGACCGCCACGTCGGGACGGAGGGCGGGGACGCGGACGAGGGCCTGCTCGACGGTGGCCGCCTCGCCGACCACCGTGATGTCCGGCTCGTCGTCCAGCAGGTCGTGCACCCCGCGCCGTACCACCTCGTGGTCGTCGAGGAGGAAGACCCGGATCGGGTGGTCGGATCCGGCCGGCTCGTGCTCCGCCATCGGTCGCTCCTTGTGACGTGTGCGGTTCTCTCCGCCGATCCTTCCCCCATCGTGGGCCCGAGGACCAGGGCCGGTCGGCCCCGGTCCGCTCAACCGGGCCGACCCGGGGCGCGGGAGCCCGGCCCCCGCGCCCCGGGACCGGACGTACTCGCCCGGCCGGACCGTTCAGCCCTCCCAGGCCCAGTCGGCCACCTCGGGCAGGTCCGCCCCGTGCTCGCGGATCCAGACCTGGTGGCGCTGCCGGACGTCCTCCATGCGCTGGCGTACGGCCGCCGCCCGTACCGCCAGGCCGGGGACGCGGTCGATGACGTCCATGACGAGGCGGTAGCGGTCCAGGTCGTTGCGGACCACCATGTCGAACGGCGTGGTCGTGGTGCCGATCTCCTTGTAACCGCGCACGTGCAGGTGGGGGTGGCCGGTGCGGCGGTAGGCGAGGCGGTGGATCAGCCACGGGTAGCCGTGGTAGGCGAAGATCACCGGCCGGTCGGTGGTGAACAGTCCGTCGTACTCGAAGTCGCTCATGCCGTGCGGGTGTTCCCCGGCCGGCAGCAGCCGGGCGATGTCGACGACGTTCACCACGCGCACGGCCAGGTCGGGCAGGTGGCGGCGCAGCAACTGTGCGGCGGCCAGCACCTCCTGGGTGGGCACGTCGCCCGCGCAGGCCAGGACCACGTCCGGTTCGCGCGTGCCGTCCTCGGTGCCGGCCCACTGCCAGACGCCGGCGCCGCGGGCGCAGTGGACCTTCGCCTCCTCCATCGACAGCCAGTCGTAGCAGGGCTGTTTGCCCGCGACGATCACGTTGACGTAGTCGCGGCTGCGCAGCGCGTGGTCGGCGACCGACAGCAGGGTGTTGGCGTCCGGCGGCAGGTAGACCCGTACCACTTCCGGGCTCTTGTTGAGGACGTGGTCCACGAAGCCCGGGTCCTGATGGGAGAAGCCGTTGTGGTCCTGCCGCCACACGTGCGAGGTGAGCAGGTAGTTGAGGGAGGCGACGGGAGCCCGCCAGGACAGGCGGCGGGTGGTGCGAAGCCACTTGATGTGCTGGTTCACCATCGAGTCGACGATGTGGGCGAAGGCCTCGTAGCAGGAGAACAGCCCGTGCCGGCCGGTGAGCAGGTAGCCCTCCAGCCAGCCCTGGCAGGTGTGTTCGGAGAGGATCTCCATCACGCGGCCGTGCGGGTCGAGGTGTTCGTCGACATCGAGGACGTCGGCCTGCCAGGCCTTGCCGCTGGCCGTGTAGACCGCCTGGAGCCGGTTGGAGGCGGTCTCGTCGGGGCCCATGAGACGGAAGTCGCGCCGGTCCGCGGTGGCCGCCATGACGTCCGCCAGCATGTCACCGAGCACGCGGGTCGGCTCGTGCATGCTCGCACCGGGCTCGTCGACGGTCACGGCGTGCCGCTCCAGCGGAGGCAGGGGCAGCTCGCGCAGCAGCAGTCCCCCGTTGGCGTGCGGGGTGGCGCCGAGCCGCCGGTGACCGTGCGGGACGCACGCCAGCACGTCCGCGCGCGGAGCACCGTCCTCGTCGAACAGTTCCCCGGGCCGGTAGAAGCGCATCCACTGCTCCAGTTGCCGCAGGTGCTCGGGGTTGTCCCGTACGGCGGGAAGCGGTACCTGGTGGGCGCGCCAGGTGCCCTCGACCGGCACTCCGTCGACCTCGGCGGGACCGGTCCAGCCCTTGGGAGTGCGCAGGACGATCACCGGCCAGCGGGGCCGGTCCGTGCTCCCCTCCTCGCGCGCCGCGCGCTGGATCACCGCGATGCGGTCGAGCGCGGTGTCCATGGCCGCGGCCATCGCGCGGTGGACGGCCGGCGGGTCGTCGCCGGTGACGTGGATCGGGTCGTGGCCGTAACCGCGCAGCAGCTCGTCCAGCTCGGTCTCGGGGATCCGGGCCGACACGGTCGGGTTGGCGATCTTGTAGCCGTTCAGGTGCAGGACCGGCAGCACGGCACCGTCGTGCACGGGGTCGAGGAACTTGTTGGAGTGCCAGGAGGCGGCCAGCGGGCCGGTCTCCGCCTCACCGTCGCCGATCACGCAGGTGACCAGCAGGCCGGGGTTGTCGAGGGCGGCGCCGTAGGCGTGCGACAGCGAGTAGCCGAGTTCCCCGCCCTCGTGGATCGAGCCCGGGGTCTCGGGAGCGACATGGCTGGGCACCCCGCCCGGGAACGAGAACTGCCTGAACAGCCGGGCCATGCCCGCCGCGTCCCGGGTGACGTCGGGATAGGTCTCGGTGTACGAGCCCTCCAGCCAGGAGTTGGCCAGGACGGCGGGGCCGCCGTGGCCGGGCCCCCAGACGCAGACGGCGTCCAGACCGCGGTCCCTGACGACGCGGTTCAGATGGGTGTGGACCAGGTTGAGACCGGGAGAGGTGCCCCAGTGGCCGAGCAGCCGCGGCTTGACGTGCTCCGGGCGCAGCGGCTCGGTCAGCAGCGGGTTGGCCAGGAGGTAGATCTGGCCCACGGTGAGGTAGTTCGCGGCGCGCCAGTGGGCGTCCAGGGTGGCGAGCTCCTCGTCCGTGAGTCCGGCGGGCGCCTGCTGCGTGTCGACGGACATCTGGGTCCTTTCCCCGGGTCGGGAGGCGGTCGGTGGGTGACGACGCGTGCGGGGGGCACAGCACCTCACCCTCCGGCAGGCCGGCGGGTGGCCGGAAGGGCCGTCCGGCCCACGTCCCCGGGCCGAACCGTCCTCGCCGGGCGCGCGTTCACGGCGCGACGTCCACCCCGTCGAGCCTCCGCCCGCCGACCGGCCCGCGCCCGGTGACCACCTCCGGATGGCTGCGCACGAACACCTCCCCGGGGGACGGAGCGCGGGTGCGCGGGCGATCCGGGCCGGCCGCTGCCGGCACCGGCACGGCACCGGACCACACCGCAACGGCGCGCACCGGACGGCTGCGCGGGCAGGGGTGTGCGACCCGGCCGCGGGTCAGGGGCCCTCGGGGCGTCACCGGCCGGCGGTCGCCTCCGGGCGGCCGTTCCGGTCGAACCGGGCCCGTACCGCGGGGTCGTCGAGCAGGCGGACCGGGTAGCCGGGGCCGGTACGCACGTCGACGTCCTCGTGGCGCAGCGGCTCGCCGCACGCGGAGCAGACCACCTGGGCGTGGGTGTCGTGGTCGCAGGCCGTGTGCCGCATGACCACCGGCGCCCCGGAGTCGTCGGCCAGCCACCGGTCGCCCCAGGCGTTGATGGCGGCCAGGACACCGAAGAAGTCGCGGCCCTTGTCCGTCAGCAGGTACTCGTGGCGGACGGGGTCGGTCCGGTAGGCGCGCCGGTGCAGCAGGCCCGCGTCCTCCAGGCGCCGCAGCCGGTCGGTGAGGGTGTTGCGGGCGATGCCGAGCGAGGCGATGAAGCCGTCGAAGCGTGACTCGCCGTAGAAGACCTCGCGGAGCACGAGCAGTGTCCAGCCGTCGCCCAGGATGTCGACGGTGCGGGCGATCGAGCAGGGCCAGTTGTCGAAGGAGGTCCGCCTCATGCCTCTCACCCTATCGGTTTCATCATGAGATGGACTTGTCGCGGGCACGGCGGTCGACTACCGTCCAGCGAGTCTCATCATGCAACTGACTAGGAGCGCTGTGAATTCCACACCTGCCGACGCCGCCACGGTCACCGTCGAACGGGACGGGCACGTGCTGCTGATGGGCCTGAACCGCCCGGCGAAGCGCAACGCGTTCACCCGGGCCATGCTCGCCGAGCTGTCGGCCGCGTACGGTCTCCTGGAGTCCGACGACGACCTCTGGTGCGGAGTCCTCTTCGCCCACGGCGACCACTTCACGGGCGGCCTGGACATGGTCGACGTGGGCGCCGAACTGGCCTCCGGGAAATTCGACGCGCCCGAGGGCGGCCGGGACCCCTGGCGGCTGGACGGGACCTGGACCAAGCCCGTCGTCGCCGCAGCGCAGGGCTGGGTGATGACCCTGGGCATCGAGCTGCTGCTGGCCGCCGACATCCGGGTGGCCGCCCAGGACGCCCGCTTCGCCCAGTACGAGATCCGCCGCGGGATCTACCCCTTCGGAGGGGCCACCCTCCGCTTCCCCCGTGAAGCCGGCTGGGGCGACGCCATGCGCTGGATCCTCACCGGCGAGGAGTTCGACGCCGCGGAGGCCCACCGCATCGGCCTGGTGCAGGAGGTCGTGGCCGACGGACCGGCCGCCATCGAACGGGCGACCGGGATCGCCCGGGTGATCGCCGGGAAGTCGGCCCCGCTGGGGGTCCGGACCGCCCTGCGGTCCGCGCACCTGGCCCGCGAGCACGGCGACGGCGCCGCGATCGAGCGGCTGCGCCCCGACATCGCACGGCTGCTGTCGACCACCGACGGAGCCGAGGGAATCCGCTCCTTCATCGAACGCCGCGACGCCGTCTTCACCGGCCGCTGACCAGCCCCGCGCCCAGCAGAACCGCCGTGACCACCACCCGGACCCCCTCCGCTCCCTCCACTCCCCCTGCCCTCTTCGGCCTCCCGCCGGACACCGCGGCCGTGATCCCCGTCGACGGCGGGATTCCCGCCACTCGCCGAGACGGCCGAGCAGGGCGGTTGCGGGTGGCCGGCGTCGAGCCGGCCGTGCCGCAGCCGCCCGGCGGACCCCGCCAGACCACGGCCACGGCGTCCGTCGCTGACCGGGTCAACGCGCCCGGCGAGCGCCCGACCGGGTCAGGGACTCTCCTCGCCCTGGGCGACCTCCACCTCGTGATGGACGGCGAGCACGCCGGCGGTCGCGGCGGTGACGGAGAGAGCCGCGCAGGCGGCGAGGAGCAGGGCGATCCAGCGGGTGGCGCGCGGGCGGGAGCCGGGGGGCGCGAGGAGGGCGGCGACCCGGCGCGGGACGGGGCCGGTGGTCGCGGCGGGGGTGAAGGCCGGGCGCGTCGAGCGGGAGTCGTGGCCGGCGAGAGCCGCGCGGGCGATGGCCCGGGCGGTCAGGCGCCGGTCTCCGACAGCGGAGGCCGCAGCCTCGTCGGCGGCTCGTTCCGCGGCGAACCGGACGGTGGCGCGGGCCGCGCGCAGGGCGGGGTGGCAGTGGGCCGCGAGTTCGGCCGCGCCGAGGAAGTAGTGATGGCCACCGGCGTTGTGGGCGCGTTCGTGGGCGAAGAGGGCTTCGCGCTCGGCCGCGTCGAGGCTGCGCAGCATGGCGGTGGTGACGACAATGCGGTGCGGGCGGCCGGGCAGGGCGTAGGCGTCCGGATGGGGTGAGTCGACGACGCACAGGTCACCGGCGGCGGGGCGGCGGTCGGCCTGGCTGCGGGCGGTGCGGAAGGCGCCGACCTGTCGTACCGCCGAGCGCCCGAGGTTCCAGAGGCCGACGGTCAGCACACCGGCCGCTGCGGCGGCGGCGGGCACGAGGACGCCGTCCGAGAGGGTGCGCAGGGGATGGACGAGTTCACCGAGCGCGGCGAACGCCGGGATCTTGAGCAGGGCGGCCAGCACGACGACGCCCAGGGCTGTCACGCACGCCCCCGCCAGCGCGAGGGAGGAGGCGGTCAGTGCCCACAGCGCGGTGACGGGATCGAGACGGTCGAGGGCGTGCCGCGCCAGGGGCGGCGCCGCGAAAGGCGCCAGGAGCGGAACCAGCAGCAGAAGGATCATGCCTGGTCGGCCTCCAGCAGCCGGCGCAGCACCTGCTCGTCGTCCGGACTGAGCTGGGCGACGAATCGGGCCAGCACGGTCTCACGGTCGGTGTCCCGGTCGAGTTCGCCGTGCATGCGCCGGGCGGTGAGCCCCGCCGCGTCGTGGACGGGGTAGTAGGCGTAGCCGCGTCCCTGCTGCCGGCGGTCGACGGCGCCCTTCTCGTGCAGGCGGGACAGAATGGTCGTCACGGTCGTACGCGCCAGTTCGGCGGCGAGTTCCTGCTGCACCCGGCCCGGTGTGAGCGGTGTACCGGCGGCCCAGAGTGCGGCCATGACGGCGGCCTCCAGCTCGCCGGCCGGCCGTCGCTCGTCGTTGGTGTCGCTCATGGGAACGATCCTCACCCCATCATCGTCTACAGTTCAGTAGACCGTCTACAGAATTGTAGTCACCGGTCGGATGCCGTACCGCCGTTTCCGCCGCGTCAGCACGAAGGGCCCACCGACGATGACCACACCCATCCATCTATCGTCGCAGCTCGCTGTCAACGTGCTGGACGCCCGTTCGCTGCTGGCCGCGTTCGGCGTGCTGGGCGTCGGAGTGGTGCTCTTCGCCGAGACGGGCTTGCTGATCGGTTTCTTCCTGCCCGGTGACTCCCTGCTGTTCACGGCGGGTCTGCTGTGCACGGGCTCGGCCGGCCCGGTCAGATTGTCGCTCGGACCGCTGCTGGCCGCCGCCGCCGTGGGCGCGCTCGCCGGTGCGCAGTGCGGTTACCTGCTCGGCCGAAGAGCGGGGGGCGCGCTGCTCGCCCGCAGTTCCTCGGCCCGGCTGCACGAAGGGGCGCGCCGGGCCGAGGAACTGCTGGCCAAGTACGGGTACGCGAAGGCGATCGTGCTGGCCCGCTTCGTGCCGGTGGTGCGGACGGTGCTGAACCCGATGGCGGGAGCGCTTCAGGTGCCCGCGCGGACGTTCACCGTCTGGCAGGCGGCCGGCGGTCTCGTCTGGAGCCTTGGCCTGACGCTCGCCGGTTATGCGCTGGGGTCCTCGATCCCCGACGTGGACCGGTATCTGCTGCCCATCGTCGCGGTGATCGTCGTCGTGTCGCTGATTCCGCTGGCCGCCGAGGTGTACCGCTCCCGACGGGCCGCGAAGGCGAAGGAGGCCCGCGGATGACGCTCGCCCTCGGCGGCTCGGCGGTCGACGGCTCCGCCTACATCGACGTGGTGGATCTCGCCCACCGCTCCCCCGGCTGGCTGGACAGCGTGGTGTCGGCCTGGTCGACGTACGGTCTCGGGGCGTTCGCGCTGCTCATGGTCATCGGCTGGTGGCGGGCCCGGCGCACCGCCGCCGCGGCGGCGGTGCAGGCGCTGGCGGCTCCGGTGATCGTGGTCCTGGCGTACGGCGTGGACGCCGCCCTGAAGCTGGTGGTGCGCGAGGAGCGGCCCTGCCGGAGCCTGCACGTCAGCACGCTCGAGGCGTGTCCGGCACCGGGTGACTGGTCCTTCCCCAGCAACCACGCGGCCATCGCGTTCGCGGCCGCGGTGGCGCTGTTCTCCGTCAACCGTCGCCTCGGCTCGGTCGCGGCCGTCGCCGCCTGCGCGATGGCGGCGTCCCGGGTCTGGGTCGGCGTCCACTACCCGCACGACGTGGCGGTCGGTGCGGCCGTCGGGGCACTGGTCGCGCTGCTCGCCGTGGCCGTACTGCGCCACCCCTCGGACACGCTGGTCCGACAGCTCACGGCCACCCGCCTGCGCGCCCTGCTGGTGGCGTCGTGAGCCGGGACGAGGTGGCCGATGTGGCCGTGAGCGTCGGCCTCGGGGCCCTGGCGGGGTTCTGTGTGCTGACGCTGTGCGTGTCCGGCGACGGGGGCCCGTTGTTCACCGACGGGGGGCTGCACGCCTGGTCGGTGGCCCACCGTCCCGACGTGGCGGTGTCGCTGGCCCGCGGGCTCACCGCCACCGGGACGGGTCCGCTCCCGTACGCGCTCGCCGTGCTGGCCGGGATCGTCGCGGTCCGCCCCCCGCGTCACCGGCTGCTCGCCGCCGGCCTCGCCGTCCTGTGCCTGGCCTCGGGGCAGGCCGTGCGGTACGGCGTGATGACGCTGGTCGCCCGGGCCCGCCCGTCCCGGGCGGACTGGAGGACGCATGCTTCGGGCTGGGCCTTTCCCTCCGGGCACACCACCACGGCGGCTCTCGCCGCCGGACTGCTGGTCCTGGCGATATGCCTGCGCGGGCCGCGCGGGCGGACGCTGTTCGCCAGCGCCGTGGGCTGCTGGGGCGTGCTGGTCGGGCTGACCCGCGTCTACCTAGGAGTGCACTGGTTCACGGATGTGGCCGGCGGCTGGCTGCTGAGCGTCGGCTGGCTCGGCCTGTGGGTGTGCGCCATGGCCTGGTGGCTGCCCGACCGGTTCCTCACAGGCCCCGCGAACACCCCCATCGAGTCGACGGAGGACCATGCGCCACAGGATCCTGGTCGTGGAGGACGATCACATCCTGCGTGACCTGCTGCTGCGAGGGCTGCGGGACGAGGATTTCGACCCGGTGCCCGCCGCGGACGGTGCGACCGCGCTGCGGCTGGCCACGGGTGACGTGGGGGCGGCCGTGCTCGACGTGGGGCTCCCGGACGCGGACGGGCGGGACGTGTGCCAGGCGATGCGCGCGAACGGATTCCTCGCGCCCGTCATCTTCCTCACCGCCCGTCACCGCCTCACCGACCGTCTGGCGGGTTTCTCCGCCGGGGGCGACGACTACCTGCCCAAGCCCTTCCACATCGCCGAACTCGCCGCGCGGCTGCGCGCGGTCGTCCGACGCGCCGCGCCCGGCCCCGCGGTCTCGGCCGGGGACCTGGTCCTGGACCCGGTGGGGCACAGCCTCACCGTGCACGGCGGCCGCGTCGATCTGACCCCGACGGAGTTCCGGCTCCTGGCGCGGCTCATGACGGCGAGCGGGCAGGTGGTGCGCCGCCGCGAACTGGTGCGGGCCGGCTGGCCCGAGGGCGCCCAGGTCAGCGAGAACACCCTCGACCAGTATCTGACCCGGCTGCGCCGCAAACTGCGTGACAGCGGCAGTGCGCTGACCATCGGCACCGCCCGCGGGATCGGACACCGCCTGTCATGATCACGTTCCCGTCATTCGCCTCACGGCTGGCTCCGCGCACCCTGCGTGGCCGGCTCTCCCTCGTGGCGCTGACCACCGCCACGCTCCTGATGGTCGTCCTCACCGTCGTCTTCAACACCGTCGTCCGCCACCACCTGCGACGTCAGGCCGACGACGAACTGCGGGCCCGGGCCGCCGCCGTCGCGACGACCGTCGACACGAGCGGTCCGACGGTGCGTGTCCTGGAGACCTCCGACGACCAGCTCCTCGACGCGAACGTGTGGATCTACGCCGGTACCCGGCTGCTCGAACAACCACCCTCCCCCGCAGCCCCGCTGACCCAGGCCGCCGACGCGCTCGCCGGGCGCGGCGGGTCGCACTGCGTCACCGCCGCGAGGCCGGAACCGGTCCGGCTGTGCTCCCGCCCGGTGCCCGGGGGCAGTGGTGCGGCCACCGTCGTCACGGCCCTGGACCTCTCCCCGTACCGAAGCTCGGCCGACACCCTGCTGTTCGGATCGTTCGCCCTCGACGCGCTGATGCTCGCCTGCACCTACGCGCTGACACGTCTGGCGGTCGGCCGCGCTCTGCGTCCCGTGCGCACGATGACCGATCAGGCGGCCCGGTGGAGCGCCGTGGGGTCGGACGACCGCTTCGGCACCGTGCGACGGCCGGCCGAACTCGCCGGCCTCGGCCTCTCCCTGGACGCGCTGCTGGACCGCATCCGGGCCGTGCTGCGCCACGAGAGGCAGCTGACCGGGGAGCTGTCGCACGAACTGCGCACCCCGCTCAGCCGGATCATCGCCACACTCGACTGGTGGCAGGCCCGCCCGCGCTCGGCCGACGAGACCCACGCCGCCCACCGGGTCATCGCCGACGCCGCCGAGTCCATGCACACCATCTGCGACACGTTGCTGACCGACGCGCGTGAGGGCGCGGCCGTCGTGCCCGGCACGGCCGAGGTGCTGCCGACGCTGCGCCGGCTCACCGAGAGCCTCGACACGCCGGACCATCTGACGGTGACCGTCGTCGGCGAGGGCGCGCGACCGGAGGCAGGGGTCGCACCCGCCCTCCTCCAACGGATCGTCAGCCCGCTGCTGGCCAACGCCCTGCGGTACGCCCGCTCGGGCGTCGTCGTCCGTACGGGCCAGGAGCCCGGCCGCATACGCATCGACGTCACCGACGACGGGCCCGGTGTGCCGGACGCGTTCGTCGCGCGGCTCTTCCAGCCCGGACAGCGGGCCGACCCGGGCGACGGGCACGACGGGGCGGGCCTCGGACTGCCGCTCGCGCGACGCCTGGCCCGCTCCGCCGGCGGCGAGGTGTCCCACGACGCCGGGCACACCCCCGGGGCCCGGTTCGTGGTCACCCTGCCGGCCGGGTGACCTGGTCCCGCGCGGACCTGAACACGTCCTGACCGCCGCGCGGCCCCTCCCGCCCCGCCCGGCCCGGGCGGGAAACATGGGACCCATGTGCCCCCGCGCCCCTCGCCACGCCATAGCGACGCCCCGTCCGCGCCCCGCCCCCACGCCCCCGACGGAGGTACGCCCCTGTGGACACCACGCCCGCCGACCGCGACCGCGCCGATCACGCGACCATCTGGCTGCGCCGACGGCTGGGCCGGGCCGTCGCTCTCGCCTATCTCCTCGCCCTGCTCCTGCCGGCCCCGGGCCTGTGGCTGCGCCACGCTCCCGCCCTGCCGCTCGGCGACGGCGCCGGGCTCCCCCTGCCCGTGGCCCCGTCGCTGCTGGGCCTCGTGCTGTTCTCGGCCGGACTCCAGGTCCCGCCGCACGCGCTGGTCCGGCTGCTGCGCCGCCCGAGGGCACTGGTGGCGGGGCTCGTCCTGCACGTGACGGCCCCTTTGCTGATCATCCCGCTCGTCGCGTTCGCGTTGCACCGCTCTCCCGACGCCGACGGCGGCAGCGGACTGCTGACCGCCATGATCATGATCGTCGCCATGCCGGTCGCGGCCGGGGCCACGGTATGGACCGGCAAGGGCCAGGGCGACCAGCCGACCATGGTGGGACTGGTCCTCGTGTCCACCCTGCTCAGCCCGCTCTCCATCCCCGTCACCGTCGACGCACTGGCCCCACTGCTCGACGGCGGGTACGCCGGCACTCTGACCACGGCCGGGCACACACTGAGCGGCGGTTTCGCGCTGACCGGGGTGGTGGGGCCCTGTGCGGCGGGAGTGCTGTGCCGGCTCGTCCTACCGCGCCGCCTGCTGAACAGTGTGCTGGGCGTCGTCGTCCCGGTGGCCCTGGCCGGCTCGCTGGTCCTGACGTACGTCAACGCCAGCGGCGCCCTGGGTTCCTTCGTCGCCCGTCCACGGCCGCTCCTGCTCGGCGCTGCTCTGGCGGTGGCCACGGTCGTGTGCGCGCTGTCCTTCGCCACCGGCGGCATCGCGGCGCGCGTTTTGCGCCTCGACGCCCCCGTCTCCTCCTCCCTCACTCTCGCGTGCGGAATGAACAACAGCAGCGCCGGCGCGGTGCTGCTGACCACCACGCTGCCCGACAAGCCCCATCTGCTGCTGCCCGTCCTCGCGTACGGCCTGTTGCAGAAGACGGCCGCGAACCGGGTCGTGCGGATGCGCCCTCCGCCCTCGTCCCGCGCGGACCCCGTCTGACGGACGGGGCCGAACGGGGTGCGCGGCCGGATGGAGGCCGGCGAGAACGGCCCCGATGCCCGCCGTCCCGGCCTCCCACGACGCCCCGGAGCCGGCCGGCAGCGCCCCGCTCCGTTCATCCGGTGCCGGGGCGGGCGAGTCCCAGGTCGTAGGCGAAGATCACGGCCTGGATGCGGTCGCGGGCGCCGATCTTGGACAGGACGCGGCCGACATGTGTCTTGACGGTGGACTCGGACACGACGAAGTGGGCGGCGATCTCGCCGTTGGTCCAGCCCTTGCCGATGGCGACGAGGATCTCGCGCTCGCGGTCGGTGAGGGAGGCCAGTCTCGGGTCGTCGCTCCCGCCGCGGTGAGCGGGCACGTGCTGGGCGTACTCGTCCAGGAGGCGGCGGGTGAGGGCCGGCGCGATGACGGCGTCCCCGGCCGCGACGGCGCGGATGCCGGCGAGGAGTTCCTCCGGGCGCGCGTCCTTCAGGAGGAAACCGCCGGCTCCGGCCCGCAGGGCGGCGTGGACGTACTCGTCGAGGTCGAAGGTGGTCAGCACGAGGACACGGGAGCGGCCACCGGTGGCGGTGATCCGGCGGGTGGCCTCGATGCCGTCCATGCCGGGCATCCGCACATCCATCAGCACGACGTCGGGGCGCAGTTCGGCGGCCTTGCGGACGGCCTCGGCGCCGTGCGCGGCCTCGCCGACCACCTCGGTCTCCGGGACGGAGTCGAGCAGCACCCGGAAGCCGTAGCGCTGCAGGGGCTGGTCGTCCACGATGAGCACGGTGGTCACCGAGCGCCTGCCCGGGGTGTCAGGTCGAGGGTGGCCTCCACCGTCCATCCGCCGCCGGCCGCGGGTCCGGCGCTGACGTTCCCGCCGTAGAGCGCCGCTCGTTCTCGCATGCCCACCAGGCCGTGTCCTTCCTCGTTCGGCGGTCCGGGGCGTCCGGCCGGGCCGTCGTCCCGGACCCGGATGACCAGCCGGGTGTCCTCGACGACGACCGACAGGTTCACCCGTGTGCCGGGGCCGGCGTGCTTGAGGGTGTTCGTGAGGGCTTCCTGGACGATGCGGTAGACCGTCAACTGCACCCCGCTGTCCGATGCGTCCACCTCGCCGGCGGTCCGGTAGACGACGTCCAGGCCGGCGCCACGCACACCGTCGCACAGTGCCGCGAGATCCGCGACGCCGGGCTGCGGGCTGAGTTCCGGCGCCCTGGCGGGGTCGTCCGACGCCGCTCGCAGGACGCCGAGCACGCGCCGCAGCTCACCGAGGGCGGTCCGGCCGGTGTCGCCGATGAGTCGCAGGGCCTCCTTGCCGCGTTCGGGAGCGGTGTCCGTGGCGTACACACCGGCGTCGGCCAGAGTGATGATGACCGCCAGGTTGTGGCCGACGATGTCGTGCATCTCGCGGGCCACCCGGGCGCGTTCGGTGGCGGCCGCGAGTCTGCTGCGCTGGTCGCGTTCGATCTCCAGGCGGGCCGCCCGGTCCCGCAGCCCGGCGAGCTGGGCGCGGCGGATCCGTACCACCAGGCCGAGCGCCAGGGCCGCGGTCGCCGTGCTGAGCAGGAAGAACAGCGCGTCCCAGACGGACACCGCCGCCGACGCGCGCACCGCGACCAGCACCATCCCGGCCGATATGGCGCCGCAGGCCCACGGCAACTGCCGCAGCCGCCCGTGCAGGGCCAGGCTGTACAGGGCGATGAACAGGGCGACGTCCGCGCGCAGCGCGGCACCCAGGGACCACTGGAGGACGAAGACGGCCGTGATGACGCCGAAGGCCACCATGGGCCTGCGCCGGCGCCACAGCAGCGGCAGGACGAGACCGGCCTGAAGGAGCAGCGTGGCCGACGGTGGAAGCCGGGTGAAGGCGAGCCGGAACCGGCGCGGACCGTCGCCGTCCCCGGCACCGCCGTGCAGCAGGTCCGGCAGGCAGAACATCAGGAGGACCAGCACCACCACCGCGGTGTCCAGCACCCAGGGGTGCGCCCGGTCCGCGTGCCGCAGCCGCTGGCCGCCCCGGCCCAGCCGGGCGACCAGCGGTCCCATCCCGCTGACGTCTTCGGTGGTGGTGGTCAAGGTGGTCACCTGCCCATGGTGCGGGCGGTCAGACGTCGCTGCGCACCAGCCGGTACGCCGCCCCCGCCAGCGCGAGCGACGTCCACCCGAGGAAGACCAGCAGTCCGGCCGTGGGGGACAGGGCGGTGCTGTCGTGCGTCAGGGCGAACAGCGACCCGCCCGCATTGCTCGGCAGATACGGACCGATGCCGTCCTGCCAGGAACTGGGCAGCAGGGAGACCAGGCCCGGGATCAGCATGAACGTGGCGACCAGCACCGAGATACCGCCGGCCACCGATCGCAGCAGCGCGCCCAGCGCGACGCCGATGACCCCGACCAGACCGAGGTAGAGCCCGGCGCCCAGCAGGCTGCGCACCGCTCCGGCGTGCGACAGGGTCATCGCGGCGGGCGTGCCGGAGACGATGCCGCTGCCGAACCCGAAGGCGACGAACGCGCCCAGGGTGCCGACCACCAGCGCCACCAGCCCGAAGACGGCCGCCTTGGACCAGAGCACGGGCAGCCGGCGCGGTACGGCCGCGAGCGTCGAGCGGATCATGCCGGTGGAGTACTCCCCCGCCGTGACCAGCACGCCGAGCACGCCCAGGGCGAGCTGGGCGAAATTGGTGCCGAAGAGGGACAGGCTCACGGCCGTCGAGCGGGCGAAGTCCCCGTCCAGGTGCCCGGAGTGGATGCCGGACCGGTAGCGGCTCGATGCGATCAGCCCGAAGGCGACGAGGAAGAGCAGTCCGAGGCCCAGCGTGATCCAGGTCGAACGCAGTGACCACAGCTTGGCCCACTCCGAGGCCAGCACGCGCCGACCGGTCACCCGGTAGGCGGGGCGAGCGGGCGCCGCCGGGGGCGCCTCGGCGGTCGTCGTCAGCGTGCTCATGCGGGCCTCCCGGCGGATTCGGGGCTCTCGACGGTGGTGGTGCCGTGATACTCCACGGCATCCCTGGTCAGCTCCATGAACGCCTCCTCCAGCGATACCGTCCGCGCGCTCAGTTCGAACAGCGCGATCCCGTGCTCGGCCGCCTTCAGGCCGATCTCGCGGGCACTCAGCCCGCTCACCTGGAGTCCGTCGGATCCGATACGGCCGGTGATGTCGACGCCCGGACCGGCCAGTACGTCCCGCAGCCGCACCGGGTCCTGCGTGGCCACGTGCACCGTGTCGCCGCCCGCCTCGCGGATGAGGTCGGCCACGGTGGTGTCGGCCAGCAGCCGCCCCCGCCCGATGACGATCAGGTGATCCGCGACCAGGGCCATCTCGCTCATCAGATGGGACGACACGAACACGGTCCGGCCCTCGTCGGCGAGCGACTTCAGCAGGTTGCGGATCCACAGGACGCCTTCCGGGTCCAGCCCGTTGACCGGTTCGTCCAGCATCACCGTCTGCGGATCGCCCAGCAGCGCCGCCGCGATGCCGAGCCGCTGGCCCATGCCGAGGGAGAAGGCGCCGGCCCGCTTCCTCGCCACGCTGCCGAGCCCGGCGAGTTCGATGACCTCCTCGACCCGCCGTCGGGGGATCCCGTGCGTCAGCGCGAGCGCCTGGAGGTGGTTGTGGGCCGAGCGGCCCGGGTGGACCGACTTCGCCTCCAGCAAAGCCCCGACCTCCTGAAGGGGCGCCCGGTGCCGGGCGTAGTGGCGGCCGTTGACCGTCACGGACCCGCTCGTCGGGGCGTCCAGCCCGACGATCATGCGCATGGTCGTGGACTTGCCCGCGCCGTTTGGCCCGAGGAATCCGGTGACCGTGCCCGGTCTGACGGCGAAGTCCAGCCCGTCGACGGCCGTCTTCTCGCCGTACCTCTTCGTCAACCGCTGCGCGTCGATCATTCGCGACCCTTCCTGTCGGGCACCGGCGTCCATCGGTCGCCCCCGACGCCTCACTGACCACGCTAGGCACCGAACCGCCCCGAGCCGGTGGTACCGGGGGACTGATCCGCGGCCGTCGTGTCGTACCGCGGTACTACGTGGCGCCGCCACCGCGGCACGCTGTTCAGGTTGCTTTCAGGCGCGGAATGCCATCGTGCGGATCATGACCACAGAGCACGTCCTCGACGACCGCGCCCCTGCCCCCGTACGCCGGACGGCGGACAAGGTGCCGGAGGTGACCGTCTGCTTCTGGATCGTCAAGGTGCTGACCACCGGCATGGGCGAGACGGCGTCGGACCTGCTCGCCCGTCTGCTCGGACCGGTACCGGCGGTCGCGTTCGGCGGCCTCGCCCTGGTGGCCTCCCTGGCCGTCCAGTTCGCTCTGCGCCGCTACGCCGCCTGGGCCTACTGGACAGCGGTCGTCATGGTCAGCGTGTTCGGCACCATGGCCGCCGACGTCCTGCACGTCGGTCTCGGCGTGCCGTACGCGGTGTCGGCGCCGGCTTTCACGGCCGTACTGGCAGCGGTCCTCGTCCTCTGGTACGCGAGCGAGCGGACGCTGTCCGTCCACACGATCCGGACCCGCCGTCGCGAAGCGTTCTACTGGGCGGCCGTGCTCGCCACCTTCGCCCTCGGCACCGCCGCGGGCGACCTCACCGCCACGGTCGGCTTCGGCTACCTGGGGTCGGTGGTCCTCTTCGCCGCCGCCATCTGCGTCCCCGCGCTGGCCCACCGCTCCGGCGCCCTGAACGCGGTGACCGCCTTCTGGACCGCGTACGTCATCACCCGCCCCCTCGGCGCCTCCCTCGCCGACTGGACGGCACTCGGCCACACCCGCGGCGGCCTGGGCCTCGGCCTGACACCGGTCACCCTCGCGTGGACGGCCGCGATCATCGGCTTCGTGGCGTACCTGACCATGTCACAACGCGGCACACGCGCCGCCGCGGTCTGAACACCGGACCCGCCCAGGCCTGCTTCGCTGAACGAGTGGCTCCATCTGCTCATGGTCACCTCCGTGCGGTCGCCTCTCGAGCCGCGCCCTGCGTTCCGCCGCCCCGGAGCAAACCACCACGAGTCGCCCCAGGAGGTCACCGCACCCCACCTGGACGGCACCCCACCTGGACGGGCGCCTTGGGTGGGGGATCAGGTCCGGGGTAGGAGTTTCCGCGACACAAAGGGACCGAATGGGTTCGAGACGGGAGCGCGTTCAGCATGATCACGGTGCGGATGCAACACGGGGACACCACGGTGGCGCTGCTGCCGGAAGAGATCGACTACGACAACGCGTCCCTGGTCGGCGCCCAGTGCGGGGACCTGATCAGGCAGGGTTGCCGCACCCTGATCCTGGACGCCTCCACCGTCAAGTACCTCGACTCCTCAGCCATCAGCACGTTCATCCTGCTGTTGCGTCTCCTCGACGACCACGACGGCACCTTGCGGCTGGCCGCCCTCGACGACCATTACCGGCACAACCTGCGCATTCTCGGTCTCGACTCGTTGTTCCCCCTCTACCCCACCGTGGAAGCCGCCCACCGCCCCTACGCCATCAGCGAGAACACGGAGATGTCACAGCCCTCCCGCTCCGCCTGAACGGACGCCCTGGTCCAGGCACCCGAAGCGGCGCCGGACAGCGTGGAACCCCGGACGGGGACGGCCCGGGATTGCCTCGCGCTCCCGTGGCGCACGCCGGCGAGGACGCGCTCCCGGTGCCCGGTGCGTGCCGCGACCGCGCGGTTCTACGAGGCGAACAACGCCTCCGCCGGCGACCTGGACGGCACTCGGTTGTGGCGCATCGACCTGGGCCGCGACATCCGCTGCGGCGCGCACTGCACGCAGTTCCAGGTACGACTACGACGAGCCCTTTCAGGCGCCGTGGCGGAGTCGCGGGCCCGACGGGCACGGGCCGGATGCGCTCTCCCTACGCCACCGAGATCCAGGACCAGGCACCTCACGCGACCGCAACAGGGCCCATCCGCGCGGCAATTGGCCGTGTCGGCAACGTTGACTGCCCGCTACGCGCACAACTATCGTCTCGACGCTCGCACGAACGGCGTTCGAAATCACGAACCACAGAGTTGTCAGCCCACCATGCCTCACGGTGGAGCGCCGACAGGCCCCCTCGTCCGTACCGCCCGAACGGAAGGTGCGCCATGTCCTCCCACGTCAACAGACGACGGCTTCTCCAGATCGCCGGGGCCACCGTCGCCGCCTCCGCCGTCGGCCCCCTCTCCGGCAACGCCGCCGCCCGGGCGGCGGCGTTGCCGCCGGTCCGCACCGACATCGGGACCGGGGCGCTGCCCTTCGACCTCGGCCGGGTCCGGCTGACCGCGAGCCGGTGGCTCGACAACCAGAACCGCACCACGGCCTACCTCCGCTTCGTCGACGTCGACCGGCTGCTGTACAACTTCCGCGCCAACCACCGCCTGTCCACGGGCGGCGCAGCCGCCACCGGTGGCTGGGAGGCCCCCGACTTCCCCTTCCGCAGCCATGTGCAGGGCCATTTCCTCACCGCCTGGGCGCAGTCGTACGCCGTGACGGGCGATACGACGGTCCGCGACAAGGCGTTGCACATGGTCGCGGAGCTGGCCAGGTGCCAGGCCAACAACAGCGCAGCGGGCTTCACCCCGGGATACCTCTCCGGCTATCCCGAGTCCGACTTCACCGCACTCGAGGCCGGCACACTGAAGAACGGCAACGTGCCGTACTACACCGTCCACAAGACGATGGCCGGCCTGCTGGAGGTGTGGCGGCGCATCGGCAGCACCCAGGCCCGCGACGTACTGCTGGCCCTGGCGGGGTGGGTCGACACGCGCACCGGCCGGCTGACCACGGCGCAGACGCAGGCCATGCTGGCCACCGAGTTCGGCGGCATGAACGCCGTCCTGGCCGACCTCCACCAACAGACCGGCGACGAGCGGTGGCTCGCCGTCGCACAACGGTTCGACCATGCCGCGGTGTTCGACCCGTTGGCGGCGAACCGGGACGCGCTCGCCGGGTTGCACGCCAACACCCAGGTCCCCAAGTGGATCGGCGCGATCCGCGAGTACAAGGCCACCGGCAACACCCGCTACCGCGACATCGCCACGAATGCGTGGAACATCTGCGTCGGCGCGCACACCTACGCCATCGGCGGCAACAGCCAGGCCGAGCACTTCCACGCCCCGAACGCCATCGCCTCCTACCTCACCAACGACACCTGCGAGAGCTGCAACACCGTCAACATGCTCACCCTCACCCGGGAGCTGTTCACCGTGACGCCGGATCGGGCCGAACTGTTCGACTTCTATGAACAGGCCTGGCTCAACCACATCATCGGCAACCAGAACCCGGCCGATCCCCACGGGCACATCACCTACTTCACCCCGCTCCGACCGGGGGCCCGGCGCGGAGTGGGCCCGGCGTGGGGCGGCGGCACCTGGAGCACCGACTACACCACCTTCTGGTGCTGCCAGGGCACCGGCGTGGAAGCGCACACCCGGCTGATGGACTCCCTCTACTTCCACTCCGGCACCACCCTGACCGTCAACATGTTCGTGCCGTCGGTACTTTCCTGGACCGAGCGCGGTATCACCGTCACCCAGACCACCACGTACCCGGTCGGCGACACCACGAGCCTGCGCGTCACGGGCGAGGCCGGCGGCACCTGGGCGATGCGCGTCCGCATCCCCGGATGGGCGGCCGGGGCCACCATCAGCGTCAACGGCACCGTGCAGGACATCGCCGCCAGCCCTGGCAGTTACGCGACGCTGAACCGCACCTGGGCCTCCGGCGACACGGTCACCGTGCGGTTGCCCATGCGGACCGCCGTACGGACGGCGAACGACAACCCCGGCGTCGGCGCGGTCACCTACGGCCCGGTCGTCCTGTCCGGCGACTTCGGCGACGCCGCCCTGAGCGCCCTCCCCGCGCTGGACGTGGCATCGGTCAGGCGGACCAGCTCCACGACGCTCGCCTTCACCGCCACCGCGAACGGCTCCGCCGTCGGCCTCGGCCCCTTCTACGACGCTCAGGGCCACAACTACACCGTCTACTGGAACACCAGCGGTCTGACCACGGTCCACCTGGTCAACGTGGCCAGCGGCCTCCTGCTGGGCGTCGACAGGATGTCGACCACGGACGGCGCCCGGGCCCTCCAGTGGGACGACAACGGGACCGCCGACCACGGCTGGGAAATGGTCCCGGACGGGGACGCCTTCCGGTTCCGCAATGCCAACAGCGGCAAGGTCCTCGGTGTGTCGAACATGGCCACGGCCGACGGCGCCGCCGTCCTCCAGTGGTCCGACAACGGCACCGCCGACCATCGCTGGCTCCTGCTCGACCAGAACGACGGCACGTACAAGATCCGCAACGTGAACAGCGGCAAGTTGCTCGGCATGGAGAACGGCTCCACCGCCATCGGCGCCTTCGCGGTCCAGGACTCGGACAACGGCACGGCCGACAACCGCTGGCGCATCGTACGCGCCTGACACGGACACCCGCGCCCACAACCGGGGCCGGGCAACGGGTGGTGTCATGCCCGGCCCGGTGCGGATGCCGGCGTGAGCGCTGTGGGCGTCATGGCCGGGGCTTGTGCGCGAACACCCAGCGGTTCCCCTCCAGCGCGTCGTTCGGCTCGGGGAGGGGGCCGCGTCCGTACTGGTGGGTGAAGTCGAAGGGGGTGTGTACCGAGGTGGACCAGCCCTTGGCCGTCAGGTCGCCCGCGGAGTCGGGTCGTGGTCCCTTGTCGAAGAGGTGGAGCAGGTCGATGCCGATCTGTTCGCGTGTCGCCGTGTAGATCGCGCTGTCGCGGTACTCCAGCAGATCCTTCTCCAGCTTGGCCTCGAAGGCCAGCGCGCTGCCTTCCGTGGTCAGCCGGTCCACCGTGTCGATGAGGTACGTCTCCACGGGGCTCGGCAGGTAGAAGAGCAGTCCCTCGGCCAGCCAGACGCTCGGTGCGGCCGGGTCGAAGCCGGCGGTGGTCAACGCGGCGACCCAGTCGGCGCGCAGGTCGACCGGTACGGGGACGCGCTTCACCTTCGGGGTGGCCGGCAGGCCCGTGAGCACCTGGTGCTTGAACGCCAGCACGCCCGCCCTGTCGATCTCGAAGACCACGCAGTCGGACGGCCAGTCCAGCCGGAAGGCACGGGTGTCCAACCCCGCGCCCAGGAGCACCACTTGGCGAACGCTCGTACGGACCGACCGGAGGACGAAGTCGTCGAGGACCCTGGTCCGCAGGCCGAAGTAGCGGGCGAACCGCCCCCACAGCGGGTTGCCGTCCCCGTCCGGGACCCGCTGGAGGCGCACCGGCCAGTCCGCGCACGCCGGGGCGGCCCGCACGAAGTGTTCCGCGTAGACGTCCTGGGCCAGGCTGTCGTGGCGGTGGGTCTCGATCGCCCGTGCCGCGGCGACCAGGAGGGCGGTCAGCCCCACGCCTCCGTCCACGCCTGCGTCCGTGCCCTCCGCGTCCGTGTGCCGCTGCGCCGTGCCGGCCATGTTTCCTCCGTTGCCGGGGGTGGGGACGTGCGGTGGGTCCGCGGTGCCGTATGCCTCGCTCATCGGCTTCTTCCCTCCGGGAGCAGAACGGGTTTGACCACGCGGCCCGCGTCACAGTCGCGTTCGGCCTCGTTGATGTCGGCCAGCGGGTAGGTGCGGACAAGCTGGTCGAAGGGGAAGCGTCCGGCCTGCCACAACCCGGTCAGCAGGGGTATCAGCAGCCCGGGTACGGCGTCGCCCTCGCAGATGTGACGGATGCTGCGGCCTCGGTCGAGCGTGCCCGGTTCGAGCGGCAGCGCGGTGTGGAGGCGTGCCACCAGGCCGAGGCTGCCGGTGGGGCGCAGTGCCCGCAGCGCGTCGTTGATGAGCGGGGCCGAGGCCGTGGTGTCCAGCGCGTACCGCGCGCCGCCGTCGGTGAGCCGCCGGATCCGCTCGGGCAGTCCGGCCGTCCCGGCGGGCAGCGGGATCGCGCCGAACCGTTCGGCCAGCGCCAGCCGTCGGGGATGCCGGTCGACGGCCACGGTCAGCGCGCCGGCGGCGGTGGCCGCCATCACCGCGGCCAGGCCCACCGCTCCCGCGCCGAAGACCGCCAGGGTGTCGCCGGGGCCGGCGCCGAAGGCGTTCAGCACGGCTCCGGCGCCGGTGAGGAAGCCGCAGCCGAGCGGTCCGAGCAGTTCGACGGGCAGTGCGGGGTCGACCCGGACGGCGTTGCGGGCCGGGACGAGCGCGTACTCGGCGAACGAGGACTGGCCGAACCACCGGGGGGCCAGCGCTCCCCCGGTCGCGTCGGTGAGCCGCGGCGCCTCCTCCTTGCGTCCTCCGAAGAGGTTGAGGGAGGCGAAGGAGTCGCAGTAGGCGGGAGCCGCGCCACGGCAGTTCCCGCAGTGTCCGCAGGAGTCGAAGCTCAGCACGACGTGGTCACCGACGCCGATTCCGCTGTCCGGGCCGCCGCCCGCGTGCACCACGACCCCGGCACCCTCGTGGCCGAGCACCGCCGGCAGCGGGCTGGAGCCGGCCGACCGCCGGACCGCGAGGTCGGTCCGGCACATCCCGCAGCCCGCGATCTCGACCAGGATCTCGCCGACGGCGGGTTCCGTGCGCAGGGTCACCTCCTCGATCGCGAACGGGTCCTCGTACGCGCGCAGTACGGCCGCCTGGAACCTCATCGTCATGCCTCCTGCGGGCGGTGGACGACGAAGGGCCGGAGGTTGCCGTACAGCCCCCACGGTCCGCCCGCGACGCCGACACCGCTGTTCTTGACGCCCGCGAAGGGCTGGGCGAGGGACAGCTCCGCATGGTGGTTGATCCAGGCCGTGCCGCATTCGAGCCGGTCGGCCACCGCCTCGGCCCGGTCGGGATCGGTGCCCCAGACGGAGCCGCCCAGCCCGAAGCCGGTGCCGTTGGCCGCGTCGACGGCCTCGTCGAGGCTCCGGTACGGCAGCACCGGCAGGACCGGCCCGAACTGTTCCTGGGTCACCACCGGGCTGCCGGGCGGGACGTCGGTGAGGATCGTGGGAGCGAAGAAGTAGCCCGGCCGGTCCAGCCGGTGGCCGCCGGCCGCCGCCCGGGCGCCGTCCGCCAGGGCCTGCTCAGCGACCTGCTCGACCCGGGCGAGCTGGGGGGCGTTGTTGACCGGGCCCAGCCGGGTGTCCGGGTCGAGGCCGGCCCCGACGGTGACGGTCCTCGCGCGCTGGGCGAGGGCTTCGACGACCTCGGCGTGGAGCCGGGCCGGGGCGTAGACGCGCTTGACCGCCATGCAGACCTGACCGCAGTTGCGGAACGCGGCCCAGAACAGCCGGTCCGCGATCCGGTCCACCTCGACGTCGTCCAGCAGGACGGCGGCGTCGTTGCCGCCCAGTTCCAGGGTGACCCGGGCGAGCGAGGCCGCCGCCGCTGCGGCGACGGCCCGCCCGGTGGGCACCGAGCCGGTGAAGGTGACGTGGCGGATGCCCGGGTGGGAGGCCAGGCGGGCGCCGAGGGGTTCGCGGCCGGTGACGACGGTCAGTACGTCCGCGGGCAGGGCGGTGGCGAGGACGGAGCCGAGCAGTCGGGTGGCGAGGGGGGTGAACGGGGACGGTTTGAGGACCATGGTGTTGCCCGCCGCGAGCGCGGGCGCGAACTTCGCCGCCGCGAGCTGGAGGGGAAAGTTCCACGGCACGATCGCGGCGACGGGTCCGAGGGGGCGCCAGCGGATCTCGCTGTGCACGGGCCGGCCGTCGTCGATCCGCCGCGTTGCGGGGGCCAGGTCCGCGAAATAGCGCAGGCGGGCCGCCGTACGGGTGATCTCCGCGTACGACTCGGCCAGGGGCTTGCCCTGTTCCCGGGTGAGCAACCGGGCGAGGTCGTCGCCGGCCGTCTCCACGGCACCGGCCGCCACGCGCAGCGCGGTGGTGCGGGCGGCGGGGTCGGCGCGCCAGCCGTGCCAGGCCCGGTGGGCCCGGTCGACCACGGCGTCCAACTCGTCCGGCTGCTGGTCGGGGGCCTCGTCGAAGGTCTCCCCGGTGGCCGGGTCGACGACGGCGAAACGCGCGGCCCGGCGTCCGGGGACGCGGTGGGGCTCGGAGGTCGGCATACCGGTGGTCAGTTCACGGCGGGGACGCCGGCCGCGTGCTCCCAGGCCTGCCGGTCCATCTCCGCCCGGAAGGCGGCCACCAGATGCGGCCGGATCCTTCCGGCATTGCGGTCGCCGCCCTCGCAGACCGCTCCGCGTACGCCCACGATGTCCGTGCCGATGCGGGTCAGCGGACCGAGGTCGCTCTGTTTGACACTGCCCGCGAGGGCGGCGAGCAGACCGGAGGCGTGGGCCAGCCGGACGAACTCCGCGCAGGCGTCCGGCGCAACGTGGTCGAACAGTCCCGTCCCGTCCTTGACGGCGGTGTCGAGCATGGCCGCGTCGGCGCCGGAACGGGCGGCGATGTCGGGCAGGGCGAGCGGGTTGACGCAGCCGATGCGGTGGGCGTCGGCGTAGCCGGAGGCGACGACGAGTGCTTCGGGGCGGTGGTCCTTGACCGCCCGGACGACCGCGCGCATGACCTCGATGCCCTGCTCGGGCGTCGTGCATCCGTAGAGGCCGACCTTGATGTACGTGGCGCCGGAGACGACCGCGCCGAGCGCGGCCTGCGCCACCGTGCCCGGCTTGTACGGGACGTCTCCCACGGTGGCGGACACCGGTTTGTCCGCCGGGACCGCGTCGCGGATCTCCCGGATGACCCAGGGGAAGTTGGCGCCGAGGGAGCCCTCGTCGGGTTTCTTGACGTCGACGATGTCGAGGTGTTCCGCCGCCTTCGCACAGTCGAGGGCCTCCTCGACGCTGTCCGGGGAGATGAGAAGCAACACCGTGAGCTCCTTCCGCCGCATGTCCGCCTGGCCGAGGGACAGGGGTGCGGATCACCTGGTTCATGTGCGGTGCGCTCATCATTTCCGCCGCCCGTGGGCACCGGTAGAGCGTGCGGAGGTCTCATGAGGCGCTCGTGGCCACGCGTAACGCGCCGCGCGCACCGGCGTGAACCGGCTGCCCTGCTCCTCTCGACGTGGGTTCGGCTCAGGTTCTCGGTGGTTGTGGACATCCCTCCGCCCGCGTTCCTTCCCACGCCGGCCCGACACCGGGGCGGGGGTTTCTCCGGTCAGTGTGAACTTCTGGGCGGCAGAACCGTCGCAGTCCCGGATCGCCGCCTGCACCCAGATCTCGGACGTCGAGGGTGAGCTGAACGGGCTGACGACGTACGACCGCACGGTCGTCAAGCCCGGTGTGCGGTGGCTCGAAGCGGCCCAGACCGCGCTGACCGGCGACGCGTCACGGGCGACCCCGGCCGGCTGCTCGACCACCTGATGAGACGCAACACCCGTTCCCGTCACGCCGGATACGGTTCCTCTCCCGCTCCTGCATCCCGGAGCGGGAGAGCACGTCTCCGCCCTGCCGGCCCCGCCGCCCTGAACACTCGGTCACGTTGGACCGGCGGGCGGCGCTCCGGCGAGGCGGTGGGCCACTCGCGTCCCTGGGCGAGGGAACCCAGCGCCTCCGGTGATGTGCCCGGCCTGCCTACGGCGCCATCTCGTACGTGCCGGACAGCGCCTCGACCTGCTGCCAGACCCGCCCCGTGCGTGCCTCGTCGACGACCGGCCGCCGGACGGCACCCAGCGCCCACTCCTGCTGCGCCTCGGTCGCCGAGTCCTTGCCGTACAGCTCGACGGCGTGCGCGGAGAAGTCCCGCACGAGAACGGCGAAGAGTTCGTCGAGCACGTCCTCGTCGAGCCCGGTCAGGGCCGCCTGTTCCAGGACGAGCTGCCCGTGCACGACGAGGGCGAAGAGCTGACCGACCGAGAGGACGAGGTCGAGATCGCGGCTCTGCTCCGCGTCGGGGGCGGCGGTGGCGACGAATTCACAGAGCGCGTCGGCCTGTTCGCGGAGGCGGGCCACGTTGGGCAGGTGCGCGTAGGCCTCGAAGGCGGGTCGCCAGTCGTGGAAGCGCACCGCGCCGAGGCCGCGGGCCGGCCCCTGCCGGAACAGGAAGTCGTCGTCGGCCGCGTCGAGGCGGGTCGGCACGCCGGGGTACTCGACCGGGTCGAGGAGGTGGTTGCGCATGAACTTCAGGATCAGCGCCAGGTTGACGTGGACCGTACCCTCCAGCTTCGGCAGGCCGCGGATCTCCACCGCCGCCTGGGCGAAGTAGTTGTCCTTCTCGAAGCCCTTGGCCGCGACCACGTCCCACATCAGGTCGATGACCTTCTCGCCCTCCGTGGTCACCTTCATCTTCGTCATCGGGTTGAAGAGCAGGTAGCGGCGGTCGTCCGGGCCGGCGGAGCGGAAGTAGTCGACGGCACGGTCGCTGAACAGCTTCATGCCGACGAGCCTGACGTACGCGTCGGTCAGCTCGCGCCGCACGTGCGGGAAGGCGGTGACGGGGCGGCCGTACAGGACGCGGTTGTGGGCGTGGGTGACGGCCTCGTACATCGCGTGCTCGCAGATGCCGATCGACGCGGTGCACAGGTTGAACTTACCGACGTTGACGGTGTTGAGGGCGGCGTCGAAGGCGGCGCGGCCCGTGTGCAGGACGTCCTCGGCGGCTACGGGATACCCCTCCAGGCGGAACTCGCTGACGAACTTCGAGGAGTCGACGACGTTCTTGACCAGGTGGTAGGCGGGGTGACGGCTGTCGGCGGCGAAGAACACATAGCCGTCGGGGCCCTCGACGTCGGTGCGGCGGCCGAAGACGGAGACGAGTCCGGCGGCGTTGCCGTTGCCGATGTAGTACTTGGAGCCGGTGGCGCGGAAGCCTCCGTCGCCGTCGGGTTCGAGCAGCATGTCGGTGGAGTAGATGTCGGCGCCGTGGGCCTTCTCGGACAGGCCGAACGCGAACACCTCGCCCCGGTCGAGGAGTTGAGCGGCGCGGGCTCGGGCGGCGGCGTTGTCGCTCTGCCAGACCGGGCCGAGGCCGAGGATCGTCACCTGCCAGGCGTACCAGTAGTCCAGGCCGTAGAAGCCGAGGATCTCGTTGAGCGCGGCTATCCGGGCGGTGTCCCACCGCTTGTCCGGCTCCCCCTCCCCCGCGGTGGACGCAGGCGTCAGGAAGGTGGCGAACAGGTTCTCCTTCGCGGCGAAGTCGAGGAAGTCACCGAGCCACGCGCGGGTCCGGTAGTCCTCCAGCAGCCGCCGCTTCCCGCGCTCCTCGAACCAGTCGACGGTGGCACGCAGCAAGCGGCGCGTCTCGGGGTCGAAGTGCGCGGGGTCGTGGCCGCGCGGGTTGAACAGCAGCTTGTCAGCCATGGTGGGACGCCTTTCGGCTGGTGGACGGGCGGGAATCGGGAGGTCTGACGGCTGGGCGGGCCGGACCGGGAGGACCGGCGTAAGGTCTGGCGCATCGGGAGGACCGGCTAAGGGCCTGGCACATCGGGAGGACGGCGAAGGGCGCGGCGGTGCTCAGCGGCCCGGACCGAACCGGGCCAGCGTGGCGAGCACGTCGTCCAGCCAGTCGGTCATCATCCGCTCGTACGCGATGCCGCCGCGCAGGACGACGTGCTGAAGCTCTCGTTCCGCGTCGAGCGGCGTCTCGGTACCGGTCGCCTCCGCCTCCGCCTCCGGCCCGGTGAAATCGCGTGCCTCGCCCGCCAGATAGTGCGCCAGGCGGTTCCGGTGTGTCTGCCGGTGCCGCTGCACCTCGCGGATCAGAGCGGCCGGGTCGTCGAAGGCGGCACCCCGGATCTTCACGGCCAGGTCGTGGCGGACGCTCTCCGGCTCGATCGGATCGTGCAACCAGGAGGACAGTGCCGCCCGGCCGAGGCCGGCGACGGAGTACTCCTTCTTGTCCGGCCGGCCCTGCTGCGGAACGTCACGGACGTCGACCCAACCGTCGTTCTCCATGCGCTTGAGCACGCGATAGATCTGCTGGTGCGTCGCGGTCCAGAAATAGCCGATGGACCGCTCGAAACGCCGGGCCAGCTCATAGCCGGATCCGGGCTTCTCCAGGAGCGACACGAGAATCGCGTGTTCGAGCGCCATGACCCCGATCCTGCTATGCAACTCGTTGCATAGCAACCCTCGCCCACTCGGATGCGACGCGGCTCACCCCGTTCACCCACCGGGCCACCGGTCGCGCCACCGACCGGGGGGCGTGTGTCGCGCAGAGGGGAGCTGATCCTCACCGGCGAACTGCCCGCCGCAGTCGTCAAGAGCCCTCGGCGGACCGAGGAAACAGGCCGGCCGCCGTGTCGGCGAAGCCGGTGCCTCGCGAACCGGCACACCGCGTCATTCGGGAGTGATGCGGAACTCGAATTCGGGACGGTCCCACGGCACGGCGGGCGGGTTCGCGAACGCGGTCCCGGTACGCACCGCACCGACGCTGTGGTAGAAGTCCTCGGCGGGAAGGTGCGAGACGACCCTGACACGGTCGAGCCCGGCGGCACGGGCCTCGGACTGCATGTGCGCGACGAGCAGCCGTCCAATACCGCGTCGTTGCGCTTCGTCGGCGACGAACAGCAGGTCGAGCTCCGGTGGGGCGAGGATGAGCGAGTAGAACCCGAGGACCCGGCCTCCATGCTCGTCGGCGCCGACGGCTACGAAGGCGCGGTGGGCCTCGATGTAATCAGGACCGACCCGGTAGCCGGCGACTGCTGCTGCGTACTTGCCCTCGTAGGCGCTTGAGCCACGCACCAGCCGCGTGAGCCGTTTGGCATCCCGCGCGACGGCCCTCCGTATCGTGATCGGCAGGCTGACCGGGGAAGTGCGTGAACTCATCGGGAAAGTATTTCGCACCGGGGAGTGCCTTCGTGCGGCGGGTCCGGCCGAGCGGCCCTGCCGTCGCATCGTCCGGTGCCTCGGCCGGCAGCGGCTCCACGGGGATCAGCATGTGGTGTGCGCGGGGATCAGCGTGCTGAACGCCATTCTCGTGGTGCGGGCCGTACGCGGATGCCACGCCCCCTCGCCGCCTACTTCTCCAGCTCATGCAGGCACGGGGCGGCGTTCCATGGGGACATGCCGGTACGGCGGAACACCCTGGCGGCGAGCCGACGGTCAGCGGCGACGTCGACGGCGGGCGGCCGGTTGTCGCGGTGCGCGGCGGCCCACGCGGGGGTCGGCGGGGCAAGGACCGCGGGAGATGTCGGACCACTCCCCCGCCGAGCAGGTGGCCTCGCTCCCTGGGGCTACCCTTCCCGCCTCGTCGCGGCCCGAAGGGTGCCGGGGCTCCTGACGCTACGGGCGGGCGACGGAGCGCACGACTCGCTGGCCGCACGCCCGCCGACTCGTCGGTGGTACGGACGGCGCTGGGCTCAGGGCCGGGGGTTGGTGCGGTGCCACCGTGGGCGTGCGTCGCTGCCGCGGCGTCCGGCGACGGAGGCGCACCGCGGGCAGACGCGCTTCACCCGGTCCGCCGCGCCACCGGACTCCGGGAACGTGTCGACCCAGGTGATGTGCGGGAAGCGGGTCAGCTCGGAGCGGCTGAGAGACAGACCGCAGACCGTCTGGTTCCGGCCCGGTTCCCAGGCGTGGACCTCGCCGGCGGGCAGCCGACGGCGCCCCTCCTCCTCGTCGGTCCACTGTCCCGAGGCGGCGACGGCGTACTGCCTCGTGCGAGCCATGGCGTGCGGGGGCCGGCGGTCAGGCGGCCGGCTGGTCGGCACCGGGCCGGATCCGCCTCACGGCGGGGTCCGCACCATGGTCCGGCATGCGCGTTCGAATGGGGTCATCACGGCACCGTCCTCACTCGGGTCCACCAGGGTCCGTTCCGCGTCCCGCGTGCCCGGATCGCTGGAGTCAAGCACCCAGGGCACCTGTGCCGAGGCCACGCTCACTCGCCCCGCGAAAAGGGGCATTCTCTTGGCTCCCGGTCTGGAAAAATCCTACCGGACTGGCATATTTTGGTCAGCACTCTGCCGGGTCTGCGACGTGTTGCACACGCCGTGCGGTCCCGGCTGCCCGTGGGCTCCGGACCGCACGACCGTGCGTCCGACCAGGTGGAGGGCACTGTGGATTGGCATACATGGGCGGCCTGTCGGGGCGAGGATCCCGAGCTGTTCTTCCCGATCAGTGAGGAAGGCGCGTCTCTCGCGCAGATCGAGCAGGCCAGGCAGATCTGCTGCTTCAGGTGTGTGGTGGTGCGCGAGTGCCGCGCCTGGGCACTACGGCACCGAGAGGACGACGGCGTCTGGGGCGGCCTCACCGCGAAGCAGCGGCGTGCGCTGCGGGCACGGCGGAGCGAGGCCGACGGCTGAGCGCTCACCGGCACACCGGCGCCGTACCGTCCGGTGCACCGCCGAGTGCCGGTCGGGCGGGCAGCGTGCGCGCCCAGACGGCGGGAACTCGCCCGGGCCGCCGTCGGGGCATCCGGGCAGCCGGGCTTCGCCGCGGGGGAGAAGAATGGGCCGTCCGCCGGTGCTGCCGCGCTTCTCGCGGTTCGCGGCCTGGTCCGCCCTCCCCTCCGACCGGCCCGCGCGAGCGCCCGAGCCCGGCCGGTCTGAGCCGAGCGTGCCGCGCCGGCGCGACTGTTCGCGCAGGCGCTGCGGGTGGGAACCGTACCGGCCGATCGGCAAGGACAGCGGGGCCGCCCTGGACGCCCTGCACCGTGATCAGGGGAACCGGGAACTGGGTGTTGAACTCCGGAGCGTTCGCCCAGTCCTCAAGGTCTCGGCGCACCAGGCAGAGGCCGAGTCGACCGTTGCAGAAGGTGCTCGCGATGACGACCTCGGCGTCGAGCTCACCGGAATCATGGCGCCCAAGCACGCTCAGCGCATCCCGTCAGGAGTTCCCGGACATCAACTGTTGCATCCCATCTCCGCTGCCAGGAAGGCGCGGAAGGTCCGCGGGGGACGCCCGGTGATGCGCTGGACGGTGTCGGTGACGCGGTCCTCCGCCCCCTCGGCGATGGCACGGTCCATGCCGGCAAGCATGGTGGCGAACTCCGGTGGCATCAGTCCCGTGAGGCGATCACACATCTCCTCGTACGACAGCCGTTGGTGGACCACGGGTCGGCCGGTGGTCTCGGTGATGATCGCGGCGATGCTGTCGTAGCCGAGCGCCTCCGGTCCGGTCAGCACGAGGTCGGTGTCGGGGGCGCGGGCGTCGGTCAGGGCGTGGACGGCGACGGCCGCGATGTCCCCGGCGTCGATGAAGCCGACCCGGCCGCTCCCGGTCGCGGTCCGGACGACGCCCTCTTCGCGCATGCTCACCGCGTGCGGGTGGGTGCCGGTGAAGTTCTGCAGGAACCAGGAGGGCCGCAGCACCGCCCACTGGTCGAACAGCGCGGGCAGGGCCCGGTGCACCGCTCCTACCGCCGGGCCGCCCTCGGGGACGGCCGAGGAGCTGAGGAGCACCGCGCGCCTCACCCCCGCGGTCCTGGCCCGCCGGAGGAACGGCAGCATGATCGCCGCGGGATCGGGGTCTCCCGGGGGCGGTACGAGGTAGACGCGGTCGACACCGTCGAGCGCGGCGGCGTGGGTGTCGGGGCGGCGCCAGTCGAAGTGGACCGGTTCGGCGCCCGGCACCGGGGTGGCGTGACGGCTGGCGGCCTTGACGTGGTGACCGGCAGCCGTCAGCAGCGCGGTGACGCGGCTGCCGGTGGTGCCGGTGGCGCCGATGACGAGAGTGGTGCCGGTGGCGGTCATCGGTTGCTCCCGGTGAAGTCGGTGCCGGGTTGCAGGACGGCGAGGGGGTTCCAGTAATCGCGGTAGGAGGTGATGCGCCCGTCCCGGACGGCGACGACGGCGATGTAGGTCATCTCGAAGGGCTTGTCGGTCTGCAGCAGGCGGCCGACGCCGCGCATCTCGACCACGATGGTCTCCGGATCGGTGGTCCGGTGGATCCGCAGGCCGGGGAAGTCGTGCAGGTCGATGTGGTCGGGGTAGGGGCGCATGTAGGCGGCGATGGCCTCCCTGCCCTCCAGCCGCCCGGGCCGGCCCTCGGGGGCGAAGGGGAACTCCATGACGCCGTCCTCGGCCCACAGGTCGATCCAGCCGGCGATGTCCTTGGCCAGCAGCAGCCGCAGGCTGTGGCGATAGAGATCCGCCGGAGGAGTCGGTACGGACATGGGTGTCCTCCATCTCGTAAAATGTGGACCTCGGGTCCGCTTTGACGATACGGACCCATGGTCCGCTTTGCAAACAGGAGGAACCGCGTGGCCGAGCGCAAGTCCCGCAAGGACGCCGTCCGCAACCGGGAGGCCGTGCTCGCGGCCGCCGACGCCCTCTTCGCCCGCTGCGACAGTCCCGAGGACGTCACCATGGCCGGCATCGCGGCGGCGGCCGGCGTGGGCAAGGGCACGCTCTTCCGCGCGTTCGGCGATCGCACCGGGCTGCTGCGCGCCCTGTACGAGGCGCGGCTCGAGCCGGTCAGAGAGGCCGTCGAGACCGGCCCGCCGCCCCTGGGGCCCGCCACCCCGCCGGAGCGGCGCGTACCCGCGCTGCTCGACGCCGTCCTGTGTTTCAAGCTCGACAACCGCCGCCTCGCGCTGGCCCTGGAGGAGAGCGGGAGCGCCAGCCCGTACCAGGCAGAGCACTACGAGCGGTGGCACGGCCTGCTCCGAGCGGTACTCGATCAGATCCCCGGCATGGCCGACAGCGACTTCACCGCCCACGCCCTGCTCGCGGCCACCCGAGCCGATCTCGTCGAGCACCTGGCCGGGCAAGAGAGCGTGCCACGGGACGCGATGCGGGCCCAACTGCGGCACTTCGCCACCAGAGCCCTGACCCCAGTCCCCCACGGGGAATGACCGCCGGCGGCCCACACAGCCCCACGGAAGAGCTGTGGCAACGGGCCGTTCCATAGCCTCTGCGCCCTGCATCCGACCACCGGGCACGCGCCGATGTCTCCGGCCGGGCGCAGGGATCCCGCACAGGCATGTCCGGCACTCCGGGTTTTCCCCGGCAGGACAGGAAGGAAGTCCCGGTGCGCTCACTGTCCATCGCCGCCTCCGGCACTCCGCGTTGCCTGCGGTCTGGTCATCGCAACGGCCGCTCTCGCGACGGCAACTGCTTCTTCCGCCTCCGCGGCTCCGGCGGACGTTGCGTACAGGTCCGTGATCCGATCCAACTCCGGTGGAGCCTGGTGGCGGGCCGGCTCCATGTCGCCCGGATCCGTCACTCACCCGCCGGCGGCGAAAAGGTTCGGTCGGACAAGGCATGATCAGGTGCTATGACTGCTGGAGAGATATCTGAGCATCCGCCGATCTACGGCCGTTTGGTCGCGGAACGCGGCGACGTCCTGGCGGAGACACGCAGTGCGGCCGAGCAAGCGCAGCGTCGAGCGCGGCAGGCACTGGACTGGAGCGGTCTGCGGCCGCCCGTGCAGCGCCTGGAACAGGCAGGGGGCACCTTCTCGGCCTTCGGCTGAGTACCGATGACCCCACTCCCTCCCCTCCGTCGCCACCACCGGGTTCAGGCCGGGCGATGGATGGGGTAGGGCTTGCCCGCCGTCGATCTCGCGCTCGGTCAGGAAGCGGCCGAAGCGCGACTGCGCCCCTTGTTCGAGGAGGTCCCGCACCCGGGCGCCGACCCGTTGGCGGCGGGAAGAGGGCCTGCGGTTGCGCGCCGGCCCGGTGCTGCCCGACATCAGCGTCCGCACGTGGTCGGTGTGTGTTCCGCGGGCCAGTCCCACCAGGCGTCCGGACCGCCCGCAGCGACCGGACGGCGGCACGCGCGCTGTTGCCGAGCAGGGCGGAGACGCGGGCAGCCGCATGTGTTCCGGCCCGGTGGGCAGTGGCAGTACCCGGAAGGCCCATACTCGGTGATCGTCGTCCGTGCCGTCGCAGTGGTGGCCGGACCGTAGGGCAGGCAGGAAGGTTGTTGCGGGACATGCGGAACGCCAATGAGAAGTCAGCGGTGCCGGAAGTGGTGGAGAGTCCCGCTCTGCTGCCGCAGCCGAGCAGCAGGGTGGCCCGGTGGCTGCTTCGTCATCGCGTGCAACCGGTCGGCCGGGCAGCGGGCGAGAGTCACAGCGAGCAGCACGCCTGGTGGAAAGTGATGTGCCTGACCGGCGTCGACTATTTCTCCAGCCTGGCGTACGTCCCGGCGATCGCCGCGCTCGCGGCCGGGGCGGTCTCGCCCCTGGCGACGCTGTTGATCGTGGCGCTGACCCTGCTGGGAATGCTGCCGATGTACCGGCGGGTGGCCAAGGCGAGCCCGCGCGGCGCCGGGTCCGTGGCGATGCTGGAGGACCTGCTGCCGTTCTGGTGGGGCAAGCTCTTCGTGCTGGTCCTGCTCGGCTTCGTGGCCACGTCCTGGCTCATCACCATCACCTTGTCGACCGCGGACGCCTCCGTCCACGTGATGCAGAACCCCTTCTTCCCCGCCGCGCTGCACGGTCACGAGGTGGCTCTCACCGTGGCGCTCCTGCTGATCCTGGGAGGGGTGTTCCTGCTCGGGTTCAGCGAAGCGGTCAGCGTGGCCATCCCGTTGGTGGCCCTCTTCCTGGCCCTCAACGCGATAGTCATCGCTGTCGGCCTGGTGGACGTGTTCACCACGCCGGGGGCGTTCTCGGCATGGACGGACGCGCTCGTCGAGGGCGGTGGCGGCTTCGGCGACCTGATGACTCCCGCACTCCTGGCGTTCCCGCTGCTGGTCCTCGGACTGTCCGGCTTCGAGACCGGGGTGAGCATGATGCCGCTCATCTCCGCCGACGGCGCCGACGACGAGCAGCAATTGCGCTCGCGGATCCGCAACACCCGCAGGCTCCTTTCCACCGCCGCGCTCGTCATGAGCGTCTACCTGCTCTCCTCAAGCTTCGTGACGACCGTGCTGATCCCGCACAAGGAGTTCGAGGCCGGTGGTGACGCCAACGGCCGGGCCCTGGCCTGGCTGGCCCACGAACGCGTCGGGGAAGCGTTCGGAACGGTCTACGACATCAGCACCATCTTGATCCTGTGGTTCGCCGGCGCGTCCGCCATGGCAGGGCTGATCAACATCGTGCCCCGGTACCTGCCCGACTACGGCATGGCCCCCGAATGGGGACGTGCGGTACGCCCCGTCGTCCTCGTCTACACCGCCTTGTGCGTCCTCATCACCATCGCGTTCGACGCCGACGTCGACGCCCAGGCCGGCGCCTATGCCACCGGGATCCTGGCCATGATGGTCTCGGGGGCCCTCGCCGTCACCATCGCCGCCGCACGCCACGGCCGGCGGCCGGCCGCGGCCGGGTTCGGCCTGCTGACCCTGATCCTTCTCTACGCCCTGGTGTACAACATCGTCGACAAGCCCGACGGCATCGCCATCTCCGCCTGCTTCATCGGCGGCATCATCCTCGTGTCGCTGATATCCCGTGTCTCGCGCACCACCGAGCTGCGCGCGGACCGCATCGTCTTCGACGAGGCCGCCCGCCGGTTCATCACCGACACTCTCGACCACGACAACGCCATCAACATCATCGCCAACCGGCGTCAAGCCGGCGACAGCGCCGAATACAGCGCCAAGGAACGCGAACAGCGCGGCACCAACCCCGTGCCCGGCCCGGCCGATATCCTCTTCCTGGAGATCGACGTAGTCGACCCGTCCGACTTCAGCGAGACCCTCACCGTGCACGGCGTCGAAGTCGACACCTACCGCATCCTGCGCGCCGAGGCACCGGCTGCCCCGAACGCCATCGCCGCGATCCTGCTCGCCCTGCGCGATGCCACCGGAGTACGGCCGCACTGCTACTTCGCCTGGGCCGAAGGCAGCCCGCTGAGGCACATGTTCCGCTACTTCCTGCTCGGCCGCGGCGACACCGCACCGGTCACACGCGAAATCATCCGCAGCAACGAGGCCGACCCCGAAAAGCGTCCCGGCATCCACGTCGGAAGCTGACAACCCCTCAGAGCTGGTATTCCGGATCGACGGTGCCCGCACGCCGCGCCGTCGATCCGGCTTCGCCCCGGGGCTCCCCAGGCGGCCTGAGCAGCGACGACCACAGCGACGGCCGCCCACTCGCCTTCACACTCACCGGCGGCAACACCAACGACCGCTGCGCCCACTTCACCGCTGCGACGGAGGCGATCCGGGTGCCCCGCATCGGCCCGTGACGCCCCCGCGTGCGGCTCACCCATGTCCTGGGCGGCAAGGGCTACGGCTCCGGAGCAATCGGCGGCCGGCTCCGACGGCGGCCGGAGCCGCGCGGGCAGGTGAGCCGGCCGGCAGCGCACCTGCCGACCGGCACCGAGAGCAGTCACTCGGCGTAACGCACCGGTTCGGCGGCCGATCGGCCACCGAACTCGCGGCAACGACCGGCCGAAGCGACCCGGGCAGCAGTGCGGGCGCCCGCACACATTCCGCGTCGAGCAGGTCACCGACTCCCCGTACGGCGGATGGTCCCCCAGCGCGCGATCCGCCGGTGGGGGCGAAGCGGCCCCCCGGTGCTATTCAATGAGGTGTGCGGTCAGGGATCTCGGGGCCCCGCCGCCAGCCCGGCTGCCTGCGGGGCCCCGCGCGCCGCACGCTCCCCGTAGGACTGCACGGCCTCCCGGGCCGGCGCGGTACGCTCCTGGACCGTCTGCGACGCGGGTATCGCCTTCAGGGCGGCGATCACCCGGTTCACGTCCTGCTCGGTGAACCCGTCGCGTACCAGCGCCCTTCGGGCCGGCCCGACGCCGGCAGCCCGCAGGCCGCTGCCGTTGCCGGACGCCACGGCGGTCTCCACTGGCAGCATCCCGGAGCCGCCGTCCCCAGCACGCATGGACGCCAAACGGACATACACCCTCTGATTCAGATAATTTGGGTGGCCTTGGTGGACGCAATACGGCACACATCGCCAAAACAGCGGCTCCACAGGCCCTACCTGACTTACCGACAGCCGCCGGCGGTCGCTCCCCCTGCCCGACGAGTGATGTCCGGTTCCTTTCTTTAACCGTCCGGTAAATCAACGGACTGTAAATAGACGTCTCGGCGGACCGTCGAGACAGTAGGTAAGGGACATCGACATGACCGTAGTTGCCCCTCACTGACCACAGTTGACCCCTATCGGACGATGGTTGACAACGTTAACATAGACAGATACGGTTTCTACGTGCTATAAGCATCTAATCTTCAATTCGGGACTCGACCAGCAAAGCTGCGGACAATCGAATCAATCTCGGCCAGCAATTGGCTGAAACCGTTCGGTCCGTGGACTTCGGGCCGCTTCGCGGCCGTACCGGCGGTAAGCATCGGAACAACAATGTGACGCAGCATTGGGGTCCGCCCGCGGTACGCGGCATAAACGGGAGACCAGAGGATGCGACGCCTCTCGCGTGATGCGGGCACGGATCACTCCGGCGGACGCGCGCACGCTTCGCCGCCGGTCAGAAGCTGTGCGCCAGAGGCCGGACCGGTGCGGCGCGCCGCCTTTGCCGCGGCGCCGTCGTCCTCACAGACTCTCCCCGCAGCGTTGTGTGGCGCCGCGCCCGCGCGAGGGAAACGGCGCACGTTCCGGCTCGGGGAAAAAAATCCAGGGGGGGGACCCACGATGCACCTTTTCGGCCGTTCGAGAGAACTGCACGCCCTGTCCGAGGCGTTCACCGACACCAGGCGGGGAAACGGCCGACTCGTGATCATCACGGGCGGCCCCGGATCCGGCAAGACCCAGCTGATGCATGAATTCCTCACCACCCTGAACGGCACCGACGTGTGCGTACTGACGGCCACGGCCTCTTCGGCGGAACGAGAACAGCCGATGAGCCTGGTCGGGCAATTAATGCGCAACGCGGAGGCGGAGTGCGCAATATCACACCACGCGTCCTCGGCGGTGAACTCCCCGGCGCAGAACCGACGCTCCTGGGCCCCCGGGCCGCACGCCCTCCCGGCGCCCGCCGCACATGAGGCGACCGAAACGCTGCTGCACCTCGTCCCGGACGAACGTCCCCTGGTCATCGGCCTGGACGACGCCCACACCATGGACCAGGCCTCGCTCCGAACCGTCGTCCACCTGCTGCGCCGTAGCCGCTCCCGGCGGGTGCTCGTGGTGTGCGCCACCTCCGGCCATTTCGGCGAGATACGCTCGGCCGCCCACACCGAGCTGCTCCGCCAGCCGCACCGCCGGGTGCGGCTGGCCCCGCTGTCGGAGGCCGGCGTCGGCGAACTGCTCGCCGCCCAGGCCGGACGGGTCCTGCCGGGACACGTGCGCACCGCCTACCACCGGGCCACCGCCGGCAGCCCGCTGCTCGTGCACGCCCTGCTGGACGACAGCACCCGCTTCGGCCCCGAGATCGGCCGGCCCATCGCCGGCGCCGCCTACCGCCAGGCCGTGCTGTCGCTGCTGCACCGCGGCGAAGCGGGCCAGGTCCGGGTGGCCCGGGCCCTGGCCGCACTCGGCACCCTGGCGGAGACGGTGCCCGTCGGCGAGCTGGCCGGCACCACACCCGCCGGCACCCAGGAAGCCGTGGAGGTCCTCAACTCCTCCGGCCTGCTGGACGGTCACGCCTTCCGGCACCCGACCGCCGCCGCGGCCGTCCTGGAGGACATGGACGCCGCCGCCCGCGGCGAACTGCACGGCCGGATAGCCCACCTGCTGTATCGTTCCGGCGCCCGCGCCGTCGAGGTGGCACGTCACCTCCACGCCGCGGACCTCGTCCCGGCGCAATGGGGCGCCGCCGTCCTGCGCGCCGCCGCGGAACAGGCGCTGGCCGCTGACGACGTGGAGCGTTGCACCGACTATCTCGGTCTGGTCCTGCGCGACTGCGCCGACGAGCAGGAACGCCACGCCCTGTCGGTGGCCCTGGCGCGCGCGGAGTGGCGCACCAACCCGGCGGCGGCCGGCCCCCATCTGGAACCGCTGCGCGAGGCCGCGCTGGACGGCAAGCTGAGCATGCGGGACACCGCCACCGTCCTGCGGTACCTGCTGTGGCGGGGCGACACCGAGCTGGCCGCCCAGGCCGTGACCACGCTCGTCAACGCCCAGTCGCCCGCCGACGCCCAGATCGTCGCCGAGGTGGAATTCGTCCGTCAGTGGTTCTACGGCGTCGCGCTCCCCGGCAGGGGCGCCCCGGTCACCGGCCTCGGCCCACGACCCCGGCAGGTGCGCGCCCACTCCGGCGGACTGACCTCGCGGGTGGCCGCACTCATCGGCGGCGAGGCCACCGACGAGTCCGCGGCGGCCGTCGCCCAGGCCCTCCAAGGGCACCGACTGGACCATCTGAACCTCGAGCTGGTCGCGATGTCGCTGCTGGCGATCGCCCACGCGGACCGGCCCGCGATCGCCGCCGAGGCCTGCGACGGACTGCTGGAGTGCGCCGTGGAGCACCGGGCGACGACCTGGCAGGCCCTGCTCGGCTCCGTCCGGGCGGAGATCGCCCTGCTCCAGGGGGACGTGACCGCCGCATCGCAGGGCGCGCTCGCCGCGCTCGGCATTCTGGCCGCCCCGAGCTGGGGGGTGCTCATCGGCCTCCCGCTGGCGACGGCGATCTGCGCGCACACCGCCATGGGCTCCTACGCCGAGGCGGAGGAACTGCTCCGGCACGATGTGCCGGAACCCATGTTCCGCACCGTGTTCGGCATCCAGTACCTGCGTGCCCGCGGTCACCACTATCTCGCCACCGACCGGCCCTTCGCGGCACTGGGCGACTTCGAGACCTGCGGGCGGCTGCTGCGCGAGGGTAACCCCAGTCTGCAGAAGGGCATCCCCTGGCGGTCCGACCTGGCACTGGCGAACCTGCGGATCGGCAAGGCCCGCACGGCCCGCGAATGGGCCGAGGAGCAACTGCGGCTGCCCGGCGGCCACAGTTCCCGCGCCCGGGCCATGGCACTGCGCCTGCTGGCCGCGACCTGCAAGCCGCACCGCAGGGCCTCGCTGCTGCGCGAGTCGATCGACCTGCTCAAGGCGTGCGGCGACCGCTACGCGCTGTCCCAGGCGTACGCCGACCTGTCCGCGGCCCACTACGAGCTCGGTGAGTACGCCCGGGCCCGGCTGGTGGCGCGGCAGGCGGCCCGGGAGGCCGAGGCCTGCCGCATCGAGTCGCCGGTCGATGCCCACCTGCTGGAGGACCCGGTACGACCCGAGGCCCCCGAGTCCGAGGGCGGCCCCGCGATCCTCAGCGACGCCGAGTGCCGGGTCGCCGGGCTGGCCGCGCTCGGCTACACCAACCGCGAGATCAGTGCCCGCCTGCATGTCACGATCAGCACGGTGGAGCAGCACCTCACCCGGGTCTACCGCAAGCTGAACGTGGCCAGCCGTTCGGAGCTGCCGTCGAAGATGCTGGAGCATCGCATCCCGAAGCTGTCCGACCGCTGGGCCTGCACCAACTCGTCCGCGGGCTGAGCGGGCCCGGCGCCGCACCGGCCAGGGAACAGGGAGAACGGAACGGAGCGCGGCCGCACCGGTGGTGTCACCGGTGGGGCCGCGTCCTGTCCGCCGTACGGTCAGTTGAAGCTCCCGAGTTCGTCGTCCAGGATGTCGAAGAGCTCGTCGGCCGTGGCCGTCTCCAGACCCGTCCCGCCGGTGTGCCCGGTCCCGCTCTCCGGCGACTCCCCGGTGCCGTCCCACCGTGCGCTGAGGGTGCGCAGCCGGGCGGCCACCCGGGCCCGCTGCTCCTCGTCCAGCGCGGCCGAGTCCAGCGCCGCGCCCAGCGCCGCCTCCAGCCGCACCACTTCGGCCTCGATGTCGACCGGCCCGGCGGAGGTGTCGCCGCCCAGCTCCGCGAAGAGGTGCCGGGCGAGGGCGTCGGAGGTCGGGTAGTCGAAGGTGAGCGTGGTGGACAGGCGCAGGCCGGTGTCGGCGCCGAGCCGGTTGCGCAGCTCCAGGGCGGCCAGCGAGTCCACGCCCAGGTCGCCCAGGGAGCGCTGGGGGTCGACGGCGCTGCCGGAGCCGTGTCCGAGGACGTCGGCGACGTGTCCGCACACCGTCTCCACCAGCAGGCGAAGGGCGTCGGCGGCGCCCAGCCCGGCCAGCCGCCGCGGCAGCGGTTCGACGGACGCGGGCGCGGCGGTGGCCGCCACCCGGGCGGTGCGCCGTTCGGCCGCGGGGGCGAGACCCCGGACCAGAGCGGGAGCGTCCTCGGTGACCTGGACCCGGACCGGCAGCAGCAGGGCCCGGTCGGCGGCCGGGGGGCCCTGGGCGGTCAGCGCGCGGTCGAACAGGGCCAGCGCCCGGTCGGCGGGCAGCGGCAGGATGCCGTCGCGGGCCAGCCGGCGCAACTCGGGCTCGCCGAGCCCGGCCGCCATGCCCTGCCCCGTGTCCCACAGTCCCCAGCCCAGCGAGAGCGCCGGCAGCCCTTCGGTACGGCGCCGCGCGGCCAGGGCGTCCAGGAAGGCGTTCCCGGCGGCGTAGTTGGCCTGGCCCGCCGCACCCAGGGTGCCGGCGGCGGAGGAGAACAGGACGAACGCGGCGAGGTCGAGGTCGCGCGTCAGCTCGTGCAGGTGCCAGGCGGCGTCGGCCTTGGGCCGCAGCACCGCGGCCAGCCGCTCGGGGGTGAGGTCGGTGAGCAGTCCGTCGTCCAGGACGCCCGCGGCGTGCACCACGACGGTCAGCGGGTGCTCGGCCGGCACGGACGCCAGCAGGGCGCCGAGCGCGGTCCGGTCGGTGACGTCGCAGGCGGCCACGGTCACCGTCGCGCCCAGGGCGGCCAGTTCGTCCAGGGCGCCGGGCTCGGGAAGCCGCCCGCTCCGGCCTGCCAGCAGCAGATGGCGTACGCCGTGCCGGGTGACGAGGTGCCGGGCCAGCAGCCGGCCGAGGCTGCCGGTGCCGCCGGTGACGAGGACGGTTCCCGCCGGGTCCAGGGCGGGCGCCCGGCCCTGCTCCGGGTCGGTGACCCGTGCCAGCTCCGGCACGTACACCGTGCCGGAGCGCAGGGCCAGTTCGGGTGCGCCGGTGGCGACGGCGGCCGGGAGGGCGGCGGCCGAGGCGGGGTCGCCGTCGGTGTCGGCGAGCACGAACCGGCCGGGGTGCTCGACCGCCGCCGCCCGCACCATGCCCCAGATCACGGCCTGCGCCGGGTCGGGCGCGGCGTCGGCGTGGACGGTGACGGCGGATCGGGTCAGCACCACCAGCGGTGCGTCGTCCGGTGCGTCGGCGAGGTGGCGGCGCAGCGCGGTGAGGGCTTGTACGGCGGTCTCGCGGGCCGCCGCGGGCGGTGCGGCGCCGGGGTCGGTGTCCGCGGTGAGGGTGAGGGTGCGGGGTGCGGGTGCGGATCCGTCGGCGGCGACCGGGAGTTCGGTCCAGCGCACCTGGAACAGGTCGCCGGGCTCCGGCGTGGCCGCGGTCAACTGTTCGGCGGTCACCTGGCGGATGCGCAGCGAGCCCACCTCGGCCACGGGTGCGCCCGCGCCGTCGTACAGGCGCAGGGTCATGTGGTCGGTGCCGTGCGGGGTGAGGCGTAGCCGCACGGCCGTGGCGCCGGTCGCGTACAGGGTGACGCCCTCCCAGGAGAAGGGCAGGGTCAGCACGGTCGGATCCTGGCCGTCGAGCAGGTCGATGGCGTGCAGCGTGGAATCGAGCAGCGCCGGGTGCAGTGCGAACCCGTCGGCCGCGTCGGCGTCCGGCAGGGCGAGTTCGGCCCAGACCTCCTCGCCGAGCCGCCACGCACCGCGCAGGCAGCGGAACAACGGGCCGTATGCATAGCCCTGTTCGGCCAGGTGGTCGTAGGTGCCGGTGATGTCGACGGGGACGGCTCCGGCGGGTGGCCAGTGGGTCGCGGCGGCCGGTTCGGGCATGGTGCGCGGGGCGAGGACGCCGGTGGCGTGCCGGGTCCACGCGCCGTCCGCGCCCTCCGGGCGGGCGTGCACGGTGAGGCGCCGGCGGCCGTCGGCGTCCGGGGCCGCGGCGGCCACCTGGAGGTGGACGGCGCCGTGCTCGGGCAGGACCAGGGGGCGTTCCAGGGTGAGTTCCTCCACGTGCGGGCGGTGGGTGCGGTCGCCGGCGTGGAGGGCCAGTTCCACGAAGGCACTGCCCGGGACGAGGACGACACCCGCCACGGCGTGGTCGGCGAGCCAGGGGTGGGTGGCCAGGGAGAGGCGGCCGGTCAGGGCCACCCGGTCGTCGCCGGCCAGCTCCAGGGCCGCGCCGAGCAGCGGGTGCCCGGCCGGGGCCTGCCCGAGACCGCCCGCGTCCGCGACCGCGCCGGGCTCGTCGTCCAGCCACAGCCGCCGGCGCTGGAAGGCGTAGGTCGGCAGGTCGGTGCGGCGGGCGCCGGTGCCGGCGAACACCCGCCGCCAGTCGACGGGCACGCCACGCACGTGGGCGGTGCCGAGCAGGGCCGCGAAGGTCTGTTCCTCGTCGCGGTCGCGGCGCAGTGCCGGGACGAAGGCCGACCGTTCGGCGTCGGTGACGGCGTGCGCGGCCATGGCCGACAGGACGGCGTCGGGGCCGAGTTCGATGAAGTTGCGCACGCCGTCGGCCTCCAGCGCGCGGACGCCGTCGCCGAAGCGGACCGCCTCGCGGACGTGCCGGACCCAGTACGCGGGGTCGCACAGCTCGTGCTCGCCGGCGCGCGCGCCGGTCACGTTGGAGACGACGGGGCGGGCAGGCGGCGCGTACCGCAGTTCGCGGGCGGTCTTCTCGAACTCTGCCAGCATCGGGTCCATCAGCGGGGAGTGGAAGGCGTGGCTGACCCGCAGCCGTTTGGTGCGGCGGCCGGTGAAGGCCGCGGCGACCGCGTCCACGGCGGCCTCGGTGCCGGAGACGACGACGGCGCGGGGCCCGTTGACGGCGGCGACGGACACCTCGGGGCCGAGGTGGGGCAGCACCTCCTCCTCGGTGGCGTCGACGGCGAGCATCGCGCCCCCGGCGGGCAGTGCCTGCATCAGCCGGCCGCGCGCGGCGACCAGCCGGGCGGCGTCCGCCAGGTTCCAGACCCCGGCGGCGTGCGCGGCGGCCAGTTCGCCGATGGAGTGGCCGGCGAGCAGGTCGGGCCGTACGCCGTGCGACTCCAGCAGCCGGTACAGGGCCGTCTCGACGGCGAAGAGGGCGCTCTGCGTGTAGAGGGTGTGGTCGAGCGAGCCGGCCGCCTCGGTGCCGCGCTCGGCCCACATCACGTCCCGCAGCGGGCGGTCGAGGTGGGCGCCGAGCGCCTCGCAGGCCTCGTCCAGCGCCTGCCGGAAGACGGGGTGGGCGGCGTACAGGCCGCGGCCCATGCCCGGGCGCTGGGCGCCCTGGCCGGTGAAGAGGAAGGCGGTCCCGCCGGTGCCGGGCCGGCCGCGGACCACGCTGTCCGTGGCGGTGCCGTCGGCCAGCGCGGTGAGTGCGGCGAGGAGTTCGTCCCGGTCGCGGGCGACGACGGCGGCCCGGTGGGTGAGGGCGGCGCGCTCCGTGGCCAGGGAGCGGGCGAGGTCGGGCAGCGGCCGGTCGGCGACCGCGCGCAGCCGGGCGGCCTGGGCGGCCAGCGCCTCGGGGGTGGCGCCGGAGATCACGAGGGGCAGCAGCGGGGCCGGCGCCGGCCGCGGGTCCGGCACCGGCTCCTCGGACGGTGCCTCTTCGATGATCGTGTGGGCGTTGGTGCCGCTGATGCCGAAGGAGGAGACGCCCGCCCGGCGCGGGCGGCCGGCCACCGGCCAGTCCCGCTCCTCGGTCAGCAGCCGAACCTGCCCCGCCTCCCAGTCGACCTTCGTCGACGGCCGGTCCACGTGCAACGTCCTCGGCAGCACCCCGTGCCGCATCGCCAACACCATCTTGATGACACCCGCCACACCCGCAGCGGCCTGCGTGTGCCCGATATTGGACTTCACCGACCCCAGCCACAACGGGACACCCGATCCACGACCCTGACCATAGGTGGCGAGCAGCGCCTGCGCCTCGATCGGATCACCCAGCGTCGTCCCCGTCCCGTGCGCCTCCACCACATCCACGTCCGCGGCCGACAACCGGGCCGACGCCAACGCCTGCCGGATCACCCGCTGCTGCGACGGACCGTTCGGCGCCGTCAGCCCGTTGGACGCGCCGTCCTGGTTCACCGCGGAACCCCGCACCACCGCCAGCACCTCATGACCGTTGCGCCGGGCGTCCGACAGCCGCTCCAGGACGAGCATCCCGGCGCCCTCGGACAGGGCCGTGCCGTCCGCCGCGTCGGCGAAGGACTTGGCGTGGCCGTCGGCGGCGAGGTTGCGCTGCCTGCTGAAGTCCACGAACGTCTCCACGGTCGACATCACGGACACCCCGCCGGCCAGTGCGAGGGTGCACTCGCCCTGCCGCAGCGACTGGGCGGCCAGGTGCAGCGCCACCAGGGACGACGAGCAGGCGGTGTCGACAGAGAGCGTGGGGCCCTCCAGCCCGAGGGTGTAGGCGACCCGGCCGGAGGCCACGCTGCCGAGGCTGCCGTTGCCGAGGTAGTCGCGCACGGACTCGGGGACGCGGTGCAGGCGGCTGCCGTAGTCGTGGTACATCACGCCCGCGAACACGCCGGTACGGCTGCCGCGCACGGAGTGCGGGTCGATGCCGGCCCGCTCCAGCGCCTCCCAGGACGTCTCCAGCAGCAGCCGCTGCTGCGGGTCCATGGCCAGGGCCTCGCGCGGGCCGATGCCGAAGAAGTCCGGGTCGAAGTCGGCGGCGTCGTACAGGAATCCGCCCGACCGGGTGGAGGAGTGGCCGGCCTTGCCCGGCTCCGGGTCGTACAGGCCGTCCAGGTCCCAGCCGCGGTCGGCGGGGAAGGCGCCGATGCCGTCGCCGCCGTCGGCCAGCAGCCGCCACAGCTCCTCGGGGGTGCTGACGCCGCCGGGGTAGCGGCAGGCCATGGCGACGATGGCGATCGGCTCGTCCGCTTCCCGTTCCCGCACGGCGACTTCGGTCTCGGCCGGCGCGCCGAACAGTTCCGTCTTCAGGTGTCGCACGAGCGCGCCCGCGTCGGGGTGGTCGAAGACCAGGGTGGCGGGCAGGCGCAGGCCCACCGCGGTGCCGAGACGGTTGCGCAGTTCCACGGCGGTCAGCGAGTCGAAGCCCACCTCGCGGAAGGAGCGGCGCGGGTCGAGCGTCATGTCGCTGCCGTGGCCGAGGACGGCCGCGACCTGGGTGCGGACCAGCTCCAGCAGGGCCGCGTCGCGTTCGTCGGGGCCGAGCGCGGCGAGCCGGTCGGCGAGCGACGCGGAGTCCGTGCGGGAGGCCGCGGTACGGCGGGCACGAGCGGGCACCAGGGCGCGCAGCACGGCCGGGACCTCCGGGGCGCGGCGCAGGACGGCCAGGTCCAGGCCGATCGGGAGCAGCAGCGGCTCGTCGGCGGCCAGGGCGGCGTCGAACAGGCGCAGGCCCTCCTCGGTGGACAGGGGGCGGACGCCCGCGCGGGCCATGCGGGCCACGTCGGCGTCGGTGAGGTGGGCGGTCAGCCCGGTGCGCTGCTCCCAGAAGCCCCAGGCCAGCGAGTGCGCGGGCAGGCCGTGGTGCCTGCGGTGGGCGGCCAGCGCGTCGAGAGGAAGGCGTTGGCGGCGGCGTAGCCGGACTGGCCCGCGCCGTCGACCGTGCCGGCGGCGGAGGAGAACAGGACGAACGCGGTGAGACCGAGGTCGCGCGTCAGCTCGTGCAGATGCCATGCGGCGTCGGCCTTGGGCCGCAGGACGGCGTCCAGGCGGTCGGGCGTCTGGTCGGTCAGCAGGCCGTCGTCCAGGACGCCGGCGAGGTGGACGACCGCGGTCAGCGGGCGCTCGGGTGGTATCCCGGCGAGGAGGGTGGCGAGTTGTTCGCGGTCGGCGGCGTCGCAGCGGGCCACGACGATCTCCGCGTCGAGGCCGGCGAAGTCGTCGGCCGCGGTGCCGCTGCGCCCGGCCAGCACCAGGCGGCGCACGCCGTGTTCGGTGACCAGGTGCCGGGCGACCACGGCGCCGAGGACGCCGGTGCCGCCGGTGACGAGTACGGTGCCCTCGGGGTCGAGCGGCGGGACCCGGTCCGGCGGTGCGGTGCGGGCGAGCCGGGGGACGTGCGCGGTGCCGTCGCGCAGGGCGAGCTGGGGGTTCGCCGCCAGCCGCCGCGGCGGCCACCGCGGCGGCGGCATCGCCCCCGTCCACCAGCACGAACCGCCCGGGGTGCTCGCCCTGCGCGGCCCGGACCAGGCCCCACACGGCGGCGCCCGCCAGGTCGGTGACGTCCTCCTCCCCCACGGCCACGGCGCCCCGGGTGAGCACCACCAGGCTCGCGGAGGCGGTGCGTTCGTCCGCGAGCCAGTCCTGTACGGCGGCCAGCACCCGCTCGGTGGCCAGGCGGGCGCCGGTGACCGGGTCGTCGTGGCCGCCGGCCGCCAGCACCACCCAGTCGGGCACGGAGTCCAGTGCGGCCGGGCCCCGTTCGTCCAGCACGGCGTATTCCGGTGCGGGCGTGGCGGGTAGGGGCAGGGCGGGCCAGTCCAGGCGGTAGAGGTCGTCCACGCGGGCCGTGGAGGTGAGCGCCGCCGCGTCGACGGGCCGGGAGACCAGGGCCTCGACCTCGGCGACCGGGGCGCCCGTGGGGTCGGCGAGCTGGAGGGACAGCGTCTCGCCGCCGTGCAGCCGGACCCGCAGGGCGGTGGCGCCGGCCGCGTACAGCGAGACCCCGGTCCAGGAGAAGGGCAGCCGGGCGGTGTCCTGGCCGTCGGTGACGAGGCCGTCGGCGTGCAGGGCGGCGTCGAACAGGGCCGGGTGCAGGGCGAAGGCGTCGGCTTCCACGGGCAGTTCGACCTCGGCGAAGGTCTCGTCGCCGCGCCGCCAGAGCGCGCGCAGCCCCTGGAAGGCGGGCCCGTAGTCGTAGCCGAGGCCGGCCAGGCGGTCGTAGGCGTCCTCGACCGGTACCGGCTCCGCGCCCGGGGGCGGCCAGGCGGTGAGGTCGAAGCCGGGCGCGGTGGTCCGCGGGGCGAGCAGGCCGGTGGCGTGCCGGGTCCAGGCGGTGCCGTCGGCGCCCTCGGGGCGGGAGTGGACGGTCAGCGCGCGGTGTCCGGTGTCGTCGGGGGCGGCCACGTGCAACTGGAGCTGGATCGCGCCCCGGTCGGGCAGGGTCAGCGGTGCCTGGAGGGTGAGTTCGGCGAGGTGCCCGCAGCCGAGGTCGTGGCCGGCGCCGAGTGCCAGCTCCACCAGGGCGGTGCCGGGCAGCAGGGGGGTGTGCCGGACACGGCGTGGTCGGCCAGCCAGGGCGCGGTGGCGGTGGAGAGCCGGCCGGTGAACACGGTGCCGCCCTCGGCGACCGGGACGGCGGCGCCCAGCAGCGGGTGGCCGGTGGTCTCCAGGCCGGCGGCGGTGACGTCGCCGGTGGTGGCGGACCGGCCGAGCCAGTACCGCTCGCGCTGGAAGGGGTAGGTGGGCAGGTCGGCGGCGCGGACCGGCAGGTCGCCGAAGACGGGTGTCCAGTCCACCGGGACGCCGGCCACGAAGGCTTCGCCGAGGGCGGTCAGCAGGCGCTCGGGGCCACCGTCGTCGCGGTGCAGGGAGCCCAGGCCGGTGATGTCGGCGCCGGCGGCGTCGGCGGTCTCCTCGACGCTGTGCAGCAGCACGGGGTGCGGGCTGCACTCGACGAACACCCCGTACCCGGCGTCCAGCAGGGTCCGTGTGGTCGGTTCGAACAGCACGCTCTGCCGCAGGTTGGTGTACCAGTAGCCGGCGTCCAGGCCGGTGGTGTCGAGCCGGGCGCCGGTGACGGTGGAGTAGAACGGCACCTCGGCGGGCCGGCCCCGGACGTCCGCCAGGTCGGCGAGCAGCCGCTCCCGGATCGACTCGACGTGGGCGCTGTGCGAGGCGTAGTCCACCGGGAGCCGCTTGGCGCGGTCGCCGCCGGCCACGATCGTCTCGTGGAGTTCGTCCAGGGCGTCGGCGTCGCCGGACAGCACCACGGAGGAGGCACCGTTGACGGCGGCCACCGCGACCCGGCCCTCGTAGCGGGCGACGAGGTCGCGCACCCGGGCGTCGGGCAGGGCCACCGACATCATGCCGCCGCGGCCGGAGAGTTCCCGGGCGATGGCCTGGCTGCGCAGGGCCACGACGCGGGCGCCGTCGGCGAGGGAGAGCGCGCCGGCCACGCAGGCGGCGGCGATCTCGCCCTGGGAGTGGCCGATGACGGCGGCGGGCCGGACCCCGTGCGCGCGCCACACCTCGGCGAGTGACACCATGATCGCCCACAGCACGGGCTGGACGACGTCCACCCGCTCCAGCGGCTGCCGCGCCCGCACCGTCTCGACGAGGTCCCACTCGGTGACGGGCGCGAGGGCCGCGGCGCAGTCGGCCATGCGGGCGGCGAACACCGGTGATGTGTCGAGCAGGTCGGCGGCCATGCCGGGCCACTGGGAGCCCTGGCCGGGGAAGAGGAAGGCGATGCGGGACTCGCCGGCCGGCCGGCCGCGCACCACGTTCGGCGCGGTGTCGTCGCCCTCGGCGAGGGTGGTGAGGCCCGCGGTGAGGGCGGGCAGGCCGGCGCCGGTGACGACGGCCCGTTCGGCCAGTGCGGCGCGTCCGGTGGCGAGCGTGCGGGCGATGTCGGGGACGGGGCCGGCGCCGGTGGTGAGGTGGTCGAGGAGGCTGCGGGCCTGGGCGGCGAGGCCCTGGGTGCCGTTGCCGGACAGCACCAGCGGGAGCGGGCCGGTCCAGGCGGGTTCCGCGGTGCGGGGCTCGGTCTCGTCGGCGGCCTCCACGATGACGTGGGCGTTGGTGCCGCTGATGCCGAAGGAGGAGACGGCGGCACGGCGGGGCTCGCCGTCGGCGGGCCAGTCGCGGGCCTCGGTGAGGAGTTCGACGGCGCCGGCCTCCCAGTCGACCTGGGAGGTGGGCTGTTCGGCGTGCAGGGTCTTCGGCAGCCGGCCGTGCCGCAGGGCCATCACCATCTTGATGACGCCGGCCACCCCGGCGGCGGCCTGGGTGTGCCCGATGTTGGACTTCACCGAGCCCAGCCACAGCGGCTCGGCGCGGTCCTGGCCGTAGGCGGCGAGCAGGGCCTGCGCCTCGATCGGGTCGCCGAGCGGGGTGCCGGTGCCGTGGGCCTCGACGGCGTGCACCTGACGGGGCTCCAGGCGGGCGTCGGCGAGGGCGGCGCGGATGACGCGCTGCTGGGAGGGGCCGTTCGGGGCGGTCAGGCCGTTGGAGGCGCCGTCCTGGTTGACGGCGGTGCCGCGCACCACGGCCAGCACGCGGTGGCCGTTGCGCCGGGCGTCGCTGAGCCGTTCCAGCAGGAGCAGGCCGGCGCCCTCCCCCCAGCCGGTGCCGTCCGCGCCCTCCGCGAAGGACTTGCAGCGGCCGTCCAGCGCGAGGCCGCGCTGGCGGGAGAAGTCGATGAAGGTGTCGGGGGTGGACATCACCGTCACGCCGCCGGCGAGTGCCAGGCCGCACTCGCCGGTGCGCAGGGCCTGCACGGCGAGGTGGAGGGCGACGAGCGAGGAGGAGCAGGCGGTGTCGACGGTGACGGCGGGCCCCTCCAGGCCGAGGACGTAGGAGACGCGGCCGGAGGCGACACTGCCCAGGTTGCCGTTGCCGAGGTAGCCCTCGACGCCCTCCGGGACCTCGGTGAGCCAACTGCCGTAGTCGTGGTACATGACGCCCGCGTAGATGCCGGTGCGGCTGCCCTTGAGGGTGTGCGGGTCGATGCCGGCGCGTTCGAACGCCTCCCAGGCGGTCTCCAGCAGCAGCCGCTGCTGCGGGTCCATGGCGAGGGCCTCGCGCGGGCTGATGCCGAAGAAGCCGGGGTCGAACTCGGCCGCGTCGTACAGGAACCCGCCTTCGCGGACGTGGGTGCGGCCGGGGGCGTCGGGGTCGGGGTCGTAGATGCCGTCGACGTCCCAGCCGCGGTCGGCGGGGAAGTCGCCCACGGCGTCCGTGCCGGTGTCGACCAGCCGCCAAAGCTGCTCGGGCGTGCTGACGCCGCCGGGGTAGCGGCAGCTCATGGCGACGATCGCGACGGGCTCCCGCGCCGCCTCGGTGACCTGGTCGTGTCGTTGGCGCAGCCGCTCGTTCTCGAGCAATGACTCGCGCAGCGCCTCGACGATCTGCTCGACGGATGTGTCCACGGTCGGTGTCGCTCCCTGCTGGCTCGGCGGCGCTGGTGACGCGGTGGAGGGTGCGCCGGGTAGGGGTGGCCCGGTGCCGGACGCGGCGCGCCGTCCGGCACCGGATGAGGTCAGGTGCCGCTGCGGTCGAGCGCGGCGCGTACCAGGTCCGCCACGGCCATGGACTTGATGTCCAGGGCCCGGTCGGCGGGTGCCGGGTCCGCGGCGGGCTCGGACAGCTTCAGCAGGCTGTCGAGCAGGCCGGCTTCCCGGATGCGGGCGACGGGGATGCGGGCGAGGAGGGCGCGCAGTTCGTCGTCGCCGCCGGGCGCGGCCTCGACGGGCTCGGGTTCCGGTCGCAGCCGTTCGAGGAGATGGCCGGCGAGCGCGACCGGGGTGGCGTAGTCGAAGATGAGCGTGGACGGCAGGCGCAGTCCGCTGACCGTGTTCAGCCGGTTGCGCAGTTCCACGGCGGCGAGCGAGTCGAAGCCCAGCTCGGTGAAGGCGCGGCGCGGTTCGACGGCGGCGGGTCCGGCGTGCCCGAGGACGGCGGCGGCCTCGGTGCGGACCGCTTCCAGCACGGTGTGCTCGTGGTCGGCGGCGGGCAGTTCGGCCAGGTGCTCGCCGAGGGTGCGGGCGTGGTCGTCGCGGTCCGGGCGGGCGGTGACGCCGGCCAGGGTGCGCAGCACGGCCGGCACGTCGCCGCCGCGCCGGCGCAGGGCGGCGGTGTCCAGCCGTACGGGGACCAGGGCGGGGCTGCCGGAGGCCACGGCGGCGTCGAACAGCTCCAGGCCCTCGTCCGGGTCGAGCGCGCCGATGCCGGTGCGTTCGATGCGCCGGACCTCGGCCGCGTCGAGTGCGGCGCCCATGCCGCCGCCGGACCACAGGCCCCAGGCGAGGGAGGTGGCGGGCATGCCCAGGGCGGCGCGGTGGGCGGCCAGCGCGTCGAGGAAGGCGTTGGCGGCGGCGTAGTTGCCCTGGCCGGAGGCGTCGAGGGTGCCGGCGGCCGAGGAGAACAGCACGAAGTGGGCGAGGTCCCGGTCCCGGGTCAGCTCGTGCAGGTGCCAGGCGGCGTCCGCCTTGGGCCGCAGCACGGTGTCCAGCCGGGCCGGAGAGAGCGCGGTGACCAGTCCGTCGTCGAGGACGCCGGCGGTGTGCACGACGCTGTCGACGGGGTGCGTGGTGAGCAGGGCGTCGAGCGCGGCACGGTCGGACACGTCGCAGGCGACGATGTCGGCCTCGGCGCCCAGGTCCGCCAGGCCGGCGCGCAGTGCGGCGGCGCCGGGCGCGTCGGGGCCGCGACGGCTGGTCAGCAGCAGGCGGGTGACGCCGTGCCGGGCGGCCAGGTGGCGGGCGACCAGGGCGCCGAGCCCGCCGGTGCCGCCGGTGACGAGGACGGTGCCCCACGGGCGGTCCGTGCCCGGGGAGGCCTCGGCGCGGACCAGGCGGGGGGCGTGGGCGCGGCCGTCGCGCCACCGGATCTCCGGCTCCCCGGAGTCGATCAGCGCGGCGAGTGCGGCGCGGTCGGGTACGGGTGCGTCGGGCGCGGCCCGTGCCACGAGGAGGATCCGGCCGGGGTCCTCGGCCTGCGCGGCCCGTACCAGTCCGTGCACCGCGGTGTCGGCGAGGCCGCCGCCGGTGAGGACCACGAGCACCGAGCCGGCGTACCGGTCGTCGGCCGTCCAGGTCTTCAGGGTGTCCAGGGTGCGGCCGAGGGCGGCGCGCACGGCGCCGGGCAGGTGTCCGCCGTCGGCGGGCGGGGCGGTGACCGGCAGGATCACCACGTCGGGCACGGTGGCGCCGAGCGTGTCCGGGCCGGCGTGCACCGGGACGCCGAGGCCCAGGTCGTCGTCGCCGAGGACGGCCCAGCTACGGCGGTCGGGGCGTCCGGCGGCCTCGGGCAGCGGTGCGTCGGTGACGGTGTACAGGTGGCGGCGCCGCCGCGGGGTGAGCCGGTCGGCGGTGACGGGCCGGGTGACGTACGACTCCACGGTGGCGAGGGGCCGGCCGTCGGTGTCCGTCAGTTCGAGGCGGGTGCCGTCGGTGCCCGGGGTGATGCGGACGCGGGCGGTCAGGGACGCCTGGGCGTGCAGGGTGACGCCGGTCCAGGCGAAGGGCAGGGCGATGCCGTCGGACGGCTCGGCGGGCGCGGCCTCGCCGTCCAGGAGGGACGTGACGTGCAGGGCGGAGTCCAGCAGCGCGGGGTGCAGAGCGTGCCGGGCGGCGTCCTGGCGTGCGGGTGCGGGCAGTTCCAGCTCGGCGAGGAGGGTGTCGCCGTCCCGCCAGGCGGCCCGGACGCCGCGGAAGACGGGGCCGTAGTCGTAGCCCTCGGTGTGCAGGCGCGGGTAGAGGCCGGTGACGTCGAGCGGGGTGGCGCCGGGCGGCGGCCAGGCGCCGGACGCGGCCGGGGCCGGGGCGGCGGGTCCGGTGAGGGTGCCGGTGGCGTGCCGTGTCCAGCCCTCGTCGGCGGGGGCGTTCTCGGCGCGCGAGTGGATCTCGACGGTGCCGTCGGCGCCGGCGGAGACCTGGAGGCGTACGGCGGTGTCCGCGGGCAGCGCCAGCGGGGCCTGGAGGGTCAGCTCCTGGAGGACGGAGCGGCCGGTGAGGCGTCCGGCGTGCAGCGCGAGGTCGACGAGCGCGGCGCCGGGCACCAGGACCGTGCCCAGCACGGCGTGTTCGGTGAGGACCGGGTGGGTGGCGGTGGAGATCCGGCCGGTGAGCAGCACACCGGCGTCGCCGGGCAGGTCCAGGCGGGCGCTGACCAGCGGGTGGCCGGCGGCGGCGAGTCCGTGTCCGGCGGCGTCCCCGACGGCGGGGGCGGGCGTGGGGAGCCAGTACCTGCGGTGCTCGAAGGCGTAGGTGGGCAGGTCGACCCGGCGTCCCGCGTAGGTCTCGTACAGCACCGCCCAGTCGACGTCGAAGCCCCGGGTGTGGACGGTGGCCAGGGCGGCGAGCAGGCCGGGTAGCTGGGCGGTGTCCTTGCGGGCGGTGGGGACGAAAGCGGTGTCCTCGGCGTCCGGCAGGCAGTCGGGGCCCAGGGCCGTGAGCACGGGCGCGGCGCCGAGTTCGAGGAAGGTGCCGGCGCCCTGCGCGGCCAGGGTCGCGACCGCGTCGGCGAAGCGCACCGTCTGCCGCACATGCCGTACCCAGTAGTCGGCGGAGCCGAGTTCGGCGGCGGTGGCCGGGGCGCCGGTGAGGGTGGAGACGAGGGGCACGGCCGGCTCGGCCGCCCGGAGGCCGGCCATGACCTCCCGGAACGCGGCCAGTATGGGTTCCATGCGGGGCGAGTGGAAGGCGTGCGAGACGCGCAGCCTGCGGGTGGTCGTGAAGTGCGCGGCGACCTCGGTGACGGCGTCCTCGTCGCCGGAGACGACCACGGCGCGGGGGCCGTTGACGGCGGCGATCCCGCATCGGTCGCCGTCCAGCAGCGGGGTGACCTCCTCCTGCGACGCCTGCACGGCGACCATCGCGCCGCCCTCCGGCAGGGTCTGCATGAGCCGGCCCCGGGCGGCGACCGCGGTGACGGCGTCCTGCAGCGACCAGACCCCGGCGACGTGCGCGGCGGCGAACTCGCCGACGGAGTGCCCGGCCAGCCCGTCGGGGCGCAGCCCGAAGGACTCCAGCAGCCGGTAGAGGGCGACCTGGGTGGTGAACAGGGCGGCCTGGGTGTAGGCGGTCTGTTCCAGGGTCTCGGCGTCGTCACCGAGGACGACCTCGGCGAGGGGCCGTTCGAGGTGCTTGTCGAAGAGCGCGGCGGCGCGGTCGAAGTGCTCGGCGTAGACGGGGAAGGCGTCGTACCAGTCGCGGCCCATGCCGGGACGCTGGGCGCCCTGGCCGGAGAACAGGTAGGCGAGGGTGCCGTCGGTGGCGGAGCCGGTGACGAGCAGCCCGGGGGCCTCGGTGCCGTGGGCCAGGGCGGCCAACGCGGCAGCGGCCTGCTCCTCGCCGGTCGCGAGGAGCACGGCGCGGTGGGGGTGGGTGCCGCGGGTGGTGGCCAGGGCCAGGCCGAGATCGGCGGGGGCGGTGCCGGTCAGCTCCAGCAGGCGCCGGGCCTGGCCGCGCAGGGCCTCGGGCGAGCGGGCGGAGACCGGGAGGGCGAGCACCGGCGGGGCGGTGACGGGGTCCGGCTCCGGGGGTGCGGGCTCGGTGAAGTCCTCCAGTATGACGTGGGCGTTGGTGCCGCTGATACCGAACGAGGACACACCGGCCCGCCGGGCCCGGTCGGTCTCGGGCCACGGGCGTCGCTCGGTGAGCAGTCGCACGGCGCCGGCGCTCCAGTCGACCTGGTGGGACGGCGCGTCGACGTGCAGGGTCTTCGGCAGGACGCCCTGGCGCATCGCCATGACCATCTTGATGACGCCGGCGACACCGGCGGCGGCCTGGGTGTGCCCCATGTTGGACTTCACCGAGCCCAGCCACAGCGGCTCGGCCCGGTCCTGGCCGTAGGTGGCGAGCAGCGCCTGGGCCTCGATGGGGTCGCCGAGGGTGGTGCCGGTGCCGTGCGCCTCGACGGCGTCCACCTCGGCCGGGGTGAGCCCGGCGGCGGCGAGCGCGGCGTGGATGACGCGCTGCTGGGAGGGGCCGTTGGGGGCGGTCAGGCCGTTGGAGGCGCCGTCGGAGTTGACGGCGGAGCCGCGGACCAGGGCGAGCACCCGGTGGCCGTTGCGGCGCGCGTCGGAGAGGCGTTCGACGACGAGGATGCCGGCGCCCTCGCCCCAGCCGGTGCCGTCGGCGGCGGCGGCGAAGGACTTGCAGCGGCCGTCGGCGGCCAGCCCGCGCTGCCGGGCGAAGTCGACGAAGGTGTCCGGCGTCGACATGACGGTGACGCCGCCGGCCAGCGCGAGGTCACACTCGCCCTGCCGCAGCGCCTGGGCGGCCAGGTGCAGGGTGACCAGGGAGGAGGAGCAGGCGGTGTCGACGGTGACGGCCGGCCCCTCCAGGCCGAGGGCGTAGGCGACCCGGCCGGAGACGACGCTGCCGAGGCTGCCGTTGCCGAGGTAGGCGGCGAGGTCGTCGGGCACCTCGGCGAGCCAGGTGCCGTAGTCGTGGTACATGACGCCCGCGAACACGCCGGTGCGGGAACCGCGCAGGCGGTGCGGGTCGATGGCGGAGCGCTCCAGTGCCTCCCAGGACACCTCCAGCAGGAGCCGCTGCTGCGGGTCCATGGCGGTGGCCTCGCGCGGGCTGATGCCGAAGAAGCCGGGGTCGAACTCGGCCGCGTCGTACAGGAAGGCGCCTTCGCGGGCGTAGGTGCGGCCCGGGGTGCCCGGTTCGGGGTCGTAGAGCGCTTCCGTGTCCCAGCCGCGGTCCGACGGGAAGCCGCCGACCGCGTCGACGCCGTCGGCGACGAGCCGCCACAGGTCTTCCGGGGAGCGGACCTCGCCGGGGTAGCGGCAGCTCATGCCGACGATGGCGATCGGGTCGTCGTCAGGGGCGCTGCGGGCCGGGACGGCGGGGGTGTCCTGCGGGCCGGTGCCGAAGAGGGTGTCGCGGATGTGGCCGGCGAGGGCGCGGGAGGTGGGATGGTCGAACACGAGGGTGGCGGGCAGCCGCAGTCCGGTGGCGGTGCCCAGCCGGTTGCGCAGTTCGACGGCGGCGAGCGAGTCGAAGCCGAGGTCGGTGAAGGCCCGGCCGGGGTCGACGGAGTACGGCCCGTCGTGCCGGAGCACGGCCGCCACCTCGGTGCGCACCAGGTCGAGCAGGGCGCGGTCGCGGTCGGCGGCGGGCAGCGCGGCGAGTTGTCCGTCCGCGGCCCGGGCGGGTGCGGCGTTCGCCGTGGCCCGGCGGGTCACCGGCCGGACGAGGGCGGTCAGCAGCGGCGGTATGCCGTCGGGGCGGCGGCGTACGGCGGTCGCGTCGATCTCCACGGGTGCCAGGTGGGGGGCGCGGGAGCGGACGGCGGCGTCGAACAGCTCCAGGGAGCGTGCGGCGGACAGTCCGGGGATGCCGTAGGCCGCGATGCGCTGTCGGGCGGTGTCGTCCAGAGCGGCGCCCATGCCGCTGTCGGTGGCCCACAGGCCCCAGGCCAGGGAGGTGGCGGGCAGGCCGAGGGCGGCGCGGTGCTCGGCGAGGGCGTCGAGGTAGGCGTTGGCGGCTGCGTAGTTGCCCTGGCCGGGGCCGTCGAGGAGGGCGGCGAGGGAGGAGAACAGCACGAAGTGGGCGAGGTCGCGGTCCCGGGTCAGCTCGTGCAGGTGCCAGGCGCCCAGCGCCTTGGCGTGGAAGACCTCGTCCACCATCTCGTCGGTGAGGGTGTCCACGATGCCGTCGCGGACGGTGCCCGCCGCGTGGACGACGGAGTCGACGGGGTGTTCCTCCAGCAGGCGGCGCAGCGCCTCGCGGTCCCCCACGTCGCAGGCGGCGACGGTCACCTCGGCGCCCAGAGCGGTGAGTTCGGCGTGCAGGGCGGGGGCGGTGCCGCGGCGGCCGGCGAGCACCAGGCGTCGCACGCCGTGGGCGCGGACCAGGTGCCGGGCGAGGAGCGCGCCGAGGCCGCCGGTGCCGCCGGTGACGAGGACGGTGCCCCAGTCGGCGGCCTGTTCTTCGCCCGGGGGCCGCGCGGTCAGCCGGGGCACGCCGAACCCGCTGTCCGTGAGGGAGAGTTCGGGTTCGCCGGTGGCGAGGAGCTGACGCAGGTCGGCCTCGGAGGGCAGCGTCTCGTGCTCGACGAGGACGTAGCGGCCGGGGTTCTCGGCCTGGGCGGAGCGGACCAGGCCGCGGACGGCGGCGTGGGCGGGGCAGGCGGGCCGGGTGACGACGACGAGCCGGGTGCCGGCCAGCCGCTCGTCCGCCTGCCAGGTGCGCAGCAGCCGCAGGACGTGGTGGAGGTGGGCGCGTGCCTCGGTGGCGTCGGCGCCCGCCGGGCCGGGGACGCGGTGCACGACGGCGTCCGGGGCGGGGCCGTCGAGCAGCGCCTCCACGGAGTCCGTGAGCACGGCGGTGCGCAGGGGCGAGGTGGTCTCCGGCCGGGGGTGCGGCGACCACCGCACGGCGTACAGGACGTCGCCCGCCGGTACGGGGCGGGAGGTCAGGGCCTCGATGACGGCCACCGGGGCGCCGGTGGCGTCGGCGAGGTGCAGGGCGATGGTGTCGCCGCCGCCGTGGGTGATCCGCACGCGGAGGGCGGACGCGCCGGTGGCGTGGAGGGTGACGCCGTTCCAGGCGAACGGCACCAGCACCGCGGAGCGGGGCGGGGCGTCGACGTCGGCGGCGTGCAGCGCGGCGTCGAGCAGCGCCGGGTGCAGGCCGAACGCGCCGGCGTCGGCGGCGGTGTCCTCGGGCAGGGCGACCTCGGCGTAGACGTCGTCCCCGTGCCGCCAGGCGGCGCGCAGCCCCTGGAAGGCGGGTCCGTAGCCGTAGCCCTGGTCGGCGAGGTCCGGGTAGACACGCGTGATGTCGAGGGGCCGGGCGTCGCGCGGCGGCCATTCGGTCAGGCCGGCCGGAGCGGGCGGGGCGGTGGTGGTGAGGACGCCGGCGGCGTGCCGGGTCCAGGGTGCGGCCGCGTCGGCGCGGGTGTGGACGGTGACGTCGCGGCGTCCGGAGTCGTCGGGTTCGCCGACGGCGACCTGGACGGCGATGTCCTCGTCGGCGCGCAGCACGAGCGGGGCGCCGAGGGTCAGCTCCTCCAGGGTGGTGGCGCCGACGTGGTCGCCGGCGCGCAGGGCGAGTTCGACGAAGGCGGTGCCGGGGAACAGCACCCGGCCGGCGATGACGTGGTCGGCGAGCCAGGGCTGGGTCCGGGTGGACAGCCGGCCGGTGAGTACGACGCCCTCGGCGCCGACGGCGACCACGGCGGCGAGCAGCGGGTGGCCGGCGGGGAGCTGGCCGAGGCCCGCGGCGTCGGTGGCGGGGCGCTGCTCCAGCCAGAACCGGCGCCGCTGGAAGGGGTAGCCGGGCAGGTCGACATGGCGTCCGCCCAGGCCGGCGAAGTGCCGCCGCCAGTCGACGGGGACGCCCCGGGCGTGGGCGGCGGCGAGCGCGGTGAGGGCCTCCCGGGCCTCGGGCCGCTCGCGCCGCAGCACCGGCAGGAAGGCGGTGCCGGGTACGTCGGTGCAGTCCGGGCCCATGGCGGACAGCACCGCGTCCGGGCCGACCTCCAGGAACGTACGGACCCCGGCGTCGGCGAGCGCGCGGACGGCGTCGTGGAAGCGGACCCGGGCGCGGACGTGCTCCACCCAGTACTCGGGGTCGCGCAGCTCGGCGGTGACGGGGCCGCCGGTGACCGTGGAGACGACGGGCAGCGCCGGCTCCGCGTAGTCCAGGACGTGCGCGACGCGGCGGAACTCGGCCAGCATCGGTTCCATCAGCGGCGAGTGGAAGGCGTGGCTGACCCTGAGGCGCTTGGTGTCGTGGCCGCACGCGGCGAGTTCGGCGGCGATCCGCTCCACGTCGGCCGTGTCGCCGGAGACCACGACGGCGGCGGGCCCGTTGACCGCGGCGATGCCCGTGCGCGGGGTGAGCAGCCGTGCCACCTCGTCCTCGGCCGCGCGTACGGCGACCATCGCGCCGCTCTCGGGCAGCGCCTGCATGAGCCGGCCGCGGGCGGCGACCAGGATCGTGGCGTCGAGGAGGGTGAGGACCCCGGCCACGTGGGCGGCGGCGATCTCGCCGACGGAGTGCCCGGCGACCTGGTCAGGAGTGAGGCCCCAGCTCTCCAGGAGCCGGTACAGGGCGACTTCCACGGCGAACAGGGCGGGCTGCGCGTACTCGGTACGGTGCAGCAGCTCGGCCTCGGGGGTGCCGGGCCCGGCGAACAGGATCTTCTTCAGCGGCCGGGCGAGCTGAAGGTCGAAGTGGGCGCAGACGTCGTCCAGGGCGTCGGCGAACACGGGGTGGGTGGCGGCCAGTTCGCGGCCCATGCCGGCGCGCTGGCTGCCCTGCCCGGTGAACAGGAAGCCGAGTTCGCCGTCGGGGCGCGCGGTGAGCGGTGTGGTACCGGAGGCCAGGTCGTGGAGGGCGGCGCGTAGTTCGGCGCGGTCGGCGGCGACGAGGACGGCCCGGTCGGGCAGGGCGGCCCGGGTGGTGGCCAGCGCGTGGGCGAGGTCGAGCGGGTGGGCCTCGTCCACCAGGGGCAGCAGGTCGGCGGCGCGGGCCCGCAGGGCGGCCTCGCCCCGGGCGGACAGGGCGAACGGCAGCGGTGTCCCGGCGGGCGGGGCCGGGCGGCCGTCCGGGGCGGATTCCTCGGGCCCGGGTTCCGGCTGCTCCAGGATGACGTGCGCGTTGGTGCCGCTGATCCCGAACGACGACACGCCCGCCCGGCGGACCCGGCCGGTGTCGGGCCAGGCACGCTCCGCGGTGACGAGTTCCACGGCCCCGGACGACCAGTTGACGTGCGGGGTGGGCGCGTCGACGTGGAGGGTCGCCGGTATCCGCCCGTGCTCCATGGCGAGGATCGCCTTGATCAGCCCGGCGGCACCGGCGGCGGCCTGGGTGTGCCCGAGGTTGGACTTGACGGAGCCGAGCAGCAGCGGGGCGCCGGCGGGGCGGCCCTTGCCGTAGGTGGCGAGCAGCGCGGTGGCCTCGATGGGGTCGCCGAGCCGGGTGCCCGTGCCGTGGGCCTCGACCACGTCGACGTCGGCGGCGGTGAGTCCGGCGTCGGCGAGTGCCCGGTGGATCAGCCGTTGCTGGGCGGTGCCGTTGGGCGCGGTCAGGCCGTTGGAGGCGCCGTCCTGGTTGACGGCGGAGCCGCGCACCAGGGCCAGCACCCGGTGTCCGTTGCGGCGGGCGTCGCTCAGCCGTTCCAGGACGAGCACGCCGACGCCCTCGGCGAATCCGGTGCCGTCCGCGGCGGCGGCGAACGCCTTGCAGCGCCCGTCGGGTGCGAGGCCCCGCTGCCGGCTGAAGGCGGTGAACACGCCGGGACCGCCCATGACGGCCACGCCGCCCGCGAGGGCGAGGGAGGACTCTCCCTGCCGCAGCGAGCGGCACGCCAGATGGACGGCGACCAGGGAGCCGGAGCAGGCGGTGTCGACGGTGACCGCCGGGCCCTCGGCGCCCAGCACGTAGGCGACGCGGCCGGAGATGACACTGCCCGCGTTCCCGGCGAGCAGGTAGGCGTCGAGGCCGTCCGGGGCATCGTGCAGGCGCGGTCCGTACTCCTGGATCTCGGCGCCGAAGAACATGCCGGCCGGGGTGCCGCGCAGCGCCGTGGGGTCGATGCCGGCGGCCTCCAGAGCCTGCCAGGAGGTCTCCAGGACGAGCCGCTGCTGCGGGTCCATGCCGAGGGCCTCGCGCGGGCTGATGCCGAAGAAGTCGGCGTCGAACTCGGTGGCGGTGTCGAGGAAACCGCCGCTGCGGACGTAGGTGCTGCCGGGCACCTCGGGGTCCTCGTCGTACAGGGCGTCCAGGTCCCAGCCGCGGTCGCGCGGGAAGCCCGACAGGACCTCGCCGCCCTCGGTGAGCAGCCGCCACAGGTCGGCGGGCGAGGCGATGCCGCCGGGGAAGCGGCAGCCGATGCCGACGACGGCGATCGGTTCGTCGGCAATGCCGTCACCGGCCGGCTCGGCGGGGGTGTCCGCCCGGCCGTGGACCTCGGCGAGCAGGCGGGCGGCCAGGTCGTGGACGGTCGGGCAGTCGTAGGCGAGGCCGACCGGCAGGTCCAGGCCGGTGCGCTCGGTCAGCCGCCGGTGCAGGTCGACCGCCGCGAGCGAGTCGAGTCCCTGCGCGGCGAAGGGGGCGGCCGGGTCGAGTGCGTCGAGCGTGCCCGGCCGGGCCGTCTCGATCGCCTCGGTCACGGCTCGGCGTACCAGTTCGGTCACCAGCCTGCGGTGCCGGGACGGTACGGCCGTGGCGAGCCGTCGTGCCAGAGCTGAGTCGTGTCCGGGCCCGTTCATCCACGCATCTCCACTTTCGGCCGACACCGGTTTTCCTCACCTTTTTCCACACCGTAGTGACGGCCCCCTGAAGGCCACACCCTTAAGCACCCCTAGGGGCGGGCGGTCTCGCGGGCCCGGGTGTCCTCGGGGTCGCGCCGGTCGAACGAACGGCGCACATAGGACAGGGAGTCGAGCAGTTCCGCGGCGGTGACGGCCTGCGCCGGGCGTACGTCGGCGATGCCGTTCAGCGGCATCTTCCCGATGTCGGCCCAGGCCAGCCGGCCGTCCGCGGCGATATAACTCCGGCTGAATCCGGCGTTGTCCGGATGCAGACAGTAGGGAACGTCGAGACGTCCCTCGGCGAACGCCGTCAGCAGGGCCGTACCGAGGTCGTCGTCCAACTCCAGCACCCCGTTGACCAGGGCAGCGGCCTCGGCGTAGGTCTGGGTGCCGGTGGCGTCCAGCGGGGTGCGGGGGGTGCGCGCGGCGACCGCCGCCGCGTATTCGAGGGCGGCGATGTTCTCGGCCACCGTAGGAATGCGGCGGGATTCCGCGACGGTTTTCACGATGAGCCGTTCCGAGCCGGTGGTGACGGCGAGTTCGGCCGCTTTCCCGAGCAGCCGGTAGGCGCCGTGTTCCGTCTCCGGATACAGCCCCATGTAGGCGTACACGACGACGTGCCATTCGGTGTCCGGCAGGAATCGCGCGCACAGGCCGCGCAACGCGGCCACCGCTTCGGCGTCCTGGCGGGGATCGGTCTGCTGCGCGTAACTCACGGAAATGCTGCGGATGCCGTGCCGGTGGAAGAACAACGCCTCCAGGACGCTGACGGCGACGAGCAGGCTGGGCGGGCAGAGCTGGCCGAGGACGCAGCCGCCGAAGGTCTCCAGGTGCGGTTCGGCCCCCGCCCCGCGCAGGGCGGCGAGCCCTTCGCAGGAGGCGGTCCAGTGGGCGACGGACTCGCGCAGCGGGACCCGGCCGTAGGGCAGGCAGTAGGAGACCGGGCCGCCCTCGGAGGCGTCGAGTCCGACGGCCGTCAGCGCCCGGAAGATGTCCTGCGGCGCGGCCGAGCCGTGCCGGACCTGCACCGGGAAGCCGGGGCCGTGGATCCCGTCGAGCACCTGCCGGGTGGTGGCCGGCACGTGGCTCACGATCGGGTAGCCGTTGAGGGCCACGCCCTCCAGGACGGCGAGTTCGGCCGACTCCAGGTCACCGACCCGGGTGTAGCTGTCCAGGGTGATCGTGCCGACGGTGGTGGCCTCGGCGTCCCGGGTGGCGAGCAGCCCGGCCCGCATCCGTTCCGGGCTGCTCATCCCCATCCGGGGCTGGACCACCAGGTGGCCGGCGCCGTGAGCCCGGCGCACGAACGCGCCGAACCCGCCGCCGGTCACACCAGGGCCCGCTGCGGCAGCGTGCCGAGCATCCGCCGGAAGGCGGCGACGCTCTCGGCGCTGTCGTCGAACACCGCGTCGTATCCGGCGGCGCGCAGCGCGGCCACCTCGTCGGCGCCGCAGGGGCCGGCGATGCCGAGCTTGCCGCCGATGACGGCGGGCACCGCGGCGAGGCCGGGGTGCTCGCGCAGCCGGGTGACGGTCCGCATACCGTCGTGGTAGCCGTGGCCGTTGACGCTGCTGACCACGATGAGGGCGGGGCGGTGGGCGAGGGCCTCGGCGATGAGCAGGTCCTCGGGGACGCAGGGGCCGAGGTTGACCACGCGGTGCCCGTGCTCCTCCAGGAGGAGCTGGAGGTAGACGAGGTTCCAGGTGTGGGAGTCGGAGATCCCGCCGGCCACCAGCACGGGCTGGTCGCCGGGGGCGGGGCGGGCCGGGAAGGGGCTCATCACAGGGCCTGTCCGTGATCGTAGGTGCGGGTGTGCTCGATGCGGGAGACGGAGACGAGGTCGTCGCCGCGTACGACGATCTCGGCGGGGGCTGGCCTGCCGAGGAACATCAGCAGGCTGGCGGTGGGGCCGTAGGCGCCGGCGTTGGGGACGGTGAGCAGGTCGCCCGGTGCCAGTGGGGGCAGCGGGACGTTCCGGCCGAGCAGGTCGCCCGGGGTGCACAGCGGTCCGGCGAGGCTCGCGGGGGTGCCGTCCGCGCCGACGGACTCGTGCGGTTCGACGGACACGGGCAGGATGCGGCCGAGTCCGGACATGCCGCCGAAGGTGTTGATGCCGGCGTCGAGGACGAGATAGCGGTGGTCGCGGCTGTCCTTGACGTTGACGACGGAGGTGAGCAGGGTGCCGCTGTCGGCGACCAGGTAACGGCCGGACTCGCAGGCGATGTGCGGGGCGCCCGCGCGCCAGCCGGGGAAGTGCTCGTCCAGCGTCGCGGCCAGGGCGTCGCGCAGCTCGCCGTAGACGGGGCGTTCGCCCTGCACGGCGTAGGGCGCGGCGAACCCGCCGCCGATGTCGAGGAAGCGGAACGGGACGCCGAGGGCCTGCTGGAGGGTGGCGGCGGTGGCGATGGTGTGCCGGAACTCGGCGATGAGGCTCGCCTCGTCCTTGGCGCAGCTCAGCGGGAAGAAGTGCAGTCCGGCGATGCGGGTGCCGGGGACGTCGCGCAGGCGGGCGGCGAGGCCGGGCAGGGTCTCGCTGTCGAAGCCGAACTGCGAGGGCACGCCGGTCATGCGGATGCTGGTGGCGGCGGCGCCGGTGGCGTTGTTGACCCGGAGCAGGCAGTCGGCGGTGAGACCCAGCCCGAGTGCCGTATCGCCGACGCGGCGGAGGTCGCCGTAGGACTCGGTGGAGAACAGGCGGACGCCGCGGGTCAGCGCCTCGGTCAGTTCCCCGGTGGTCTTGCCGGGTCCGGTGTAGAGGATCCGGTCGCCGGGGAAGCCGGCTCGCAGCACGGCGTCGAGTTCGCCGACGGAGCTGATCTCGGCGCGGCAGCCGCGGGTGCCGCCGGTGCGCAGCTCGCGCAGCAGTTCTGGGTGCGGGTTGGCCTTGGCGGCGTAGAACACCTCGACCTCGTCGGGCAGTGCGGCGAACAGGTCGTCGCGGGCCGCCGCCACCCGGTCGAGGTCGTAGACGTAGGACGGGGTGCCGAAGCGCTCGGCGAGTTCGGTGGGGGCGGTCACGGGGTGGTTCCTTCCAGAAGGCGGGCGAGCCGCTTGCGGTCGTGCTTGCCGTGCGGGGTCAGCGGCAGCTCGGCGACGACGCGGCTCACCCCGGGCACCTTGGCGGGCTCCAGCCGCAGCGACAGCTCCTTGAGCAGGGTGTGCGGGTCGATGTCGCCCTCGGCGAACACGGCGAGGTCACGGCCTTCGGCGGGCGGCAGCACGGCGGCGGCGCGGACGCCGGGGACGTCGGCGGCGGCGGCCTCGATCTCGGTGGTGCTCATGCGCACGCCCTTGTGCTTGAACATGTCGTCGCGGCGGCCCTCGTAGTAGAGGAAGCCGTCCTCGTCCACATGGCCGTAGTCGCCGGTGTGCAGCCGGAGTCCGCCGTCGGGGGCGGGGCGGAAGGCGCGGGCGGTCTGTTCCGGGGCCTGCCAGTAGCCGGGCATGACGTGCGGTCCCTCGACCACGATCTCGCCGGTCTCCCAGGGCGGCAGCGGCCGGCCCCCGTCATCCACGACGAAGGCGCGGGTGCCGGGCAGCGGGCGGCCGACCGAGTCGGGTTTGGCGTCCTGGAAGGCGGGCGGCAGCACGGAGACGCGCTTGCACTCGGTCTGCCCGAACTGGATGACCACCTCCGCGCCGGGGAACGCGGCGCGCAGCCCGTCGGCGGTCGGCTTGGGCAGCGCGGCACCGGTGTTGGTGAACATGCGCACCCGGGACTCGTGGGCCGGTTCGCGTTCGGCGAGGGCGCAGATCATGGTGGCCAGGGACGGCACGACGGGGACGACGGTGGCGCCGGTCTCCCGGATGCGGCGCAGCAGCACCAGGTCCGACTCGCCGTCGGCGAGGACGAGTTCGCTGCGCCCGGCGGCGGTGAGCAGCACCTTGTACAGGCCGTAGTCCCAGGAGATCGGGAAGCGGCAGAACACCACGTCGTCGGGGCGGTAGCCGAGTTCCAGGTTGATGGCCTCGGTGGCGAAGACCATGCGGCCGTGCGGGCAGACGACCGCCTTGGGGGCCGCGGTCGAGCCGGAGGTGTAGACGAGGACGGCGTTGTCCTCGGGGTCGACCAGCGCTCCGCCGGAGCGGGCCCCGCGGTCGTGCAGGGCGGCGATGTCCGGCCACGCCTCGCCGAGCCCGAGGACCGGCACGCCGCCGGTGAGGGCGCCGATCCGCTCCACGGCGGTGTCGGTGACGACCACCAGGGAGGGGTCGGCGTTCTCGACGACCGCCCGCAGGTGGTAGTCCTTCATGCCGGTGTTGACGGGGACCAGGACCGCGCCCCGGCGCGCGGTGCCGTACAGCAGCGCGACCAGTTCCCGGGTGCTGGGCAACTGGACCAGGACCCGGTCGCCGTGGCCGATGCCGCGCGCTTCCAGCCAGACGTCGACGGCGTGGCTGTGGGCGGCGAGTTCCGCGTACGTCCAGCGGCCCGCGCCGTCGGCGACCGCCGGGGCGTCGGGGCGCTCGGCGGTGGCCTCGTCGAGCAGGTCGTGCACCCGGGCGTCGGTGCGGGCCGGCACTGTCGGTTGACCGTTCACTGCGACTCCTGCCGCCTTTCGTGTGTGCCGCCGGCGCCGGCGGACTGCCGCACGGCCGTGGCCTGGGAGGCGAGCTTCCTGCGGTCGGTCTTGCGGTTGGAGTTGAGCGGGAGTGCGTCCAGGTGGTGGTAGGCGCGCGGGACGACCGCGGCCGGCAGTAGCCGGCGCAGGTGGCGGGCGAACCGGGCGGGCGGCACGGGCGCGCCGGTGTGGAAGACGGCCAGTTCCACGGTGCCGTCCACGGGCACCGCCACGGTCACGGCGTCCTCGACGCCGGGGCAGGTGCGTGCGGCGGCGTCCACCTCGGCCAGTTCCACCCGTATCCCGTGCACCTGGACCTGCGCGTCCTGCCGGCCCAGATAGAGCCAGCCGCCGTCGGCGGCGCGGCGGACGCGGTCGCCGGTGCGGTAGAAGCGCCGGCCGTCCCGCTCCAGAAATCGTCCCCTGTCGTCGGCCGGGTCCAGATAGCCGGGGGTCAACTGCGGCCCTGCGATGCACAGTTCACCCTCGTCGGCGGCGGTGGGCGTGCCGGCGGGGTCGAGCAGCAGTGTCTCGTGGCCCGGGTGGACGGCGCCGATGGGCACCATGTCGTTCGGGTGCCGTCCCGGTGTCCAGCGGTGCGCGGTGACGGTGATGGTCAGCTCGGTCGGGCCGTACAGGTTCTCCAGTGCGGCGCCCGGAGCGGCGGCGGCCCAGTCCTCGGCGTCCCTGCAGCCGAGCGCCTCCCCCGCGAAGAAGCTCCAGCGCAGCGACGCCAGGGCGCCCGGCGCGAGCCCGCCGGTGCGGCGCACCAGGGTGATCGCGCTGGGCGTGGAGAACCACACGGTCATCCCCTGTTCGGCCAGGAAGTCCGGCAGGTGCGCGTAGGCCCGGGCCGGTACGGGGACGACGGTGGCGCCGGCGCCCCAGGCGCAGAACAGGTCGAACATCGCGCAGTCGAAGTTGAGGTCGAAGGTCTGCGAGAAGACGTCGTGCGGGCCGAAGTCGTAGCGCCGGTCGAGCAGTCGGAAGTAGTGGGCGGTGTTGGCGTGGGTGACGGGAACACCCTTGGGCCGGCCGGTGGAGCCGGAGGTGAACAGCACGTAGGCGATGTCGGAGGGCCGGGCGGGCATGGGGGCCTTCAGGGCGCTGTCCGGGTCGACGGCGAGCGCCGGCATCGGCTGCCCGCCGGGCGCGAACAGCGTCGGCAGGGTGACACCGGCCTCGTGCAGCGCGGTCAGGGCGGGCAGCGCGTCGTCGTCGGCGAGCAGCGCGCCGACCCCGGCGGCCTCGATCATCTGCCGGGTGCGGGCGGCGGGGAAGGCGGGCTGGAGCGGTACGACGGTGACGCCGCTGTACAGGCCGGCCAGCAGGGCGGTGTACGCCGTGGGTCCCTTGCCGGCCAGTACCCCCACGGCGGGCGGCGGGCCGGGGAGCCCGGCGAGCAGCGAGCCGGCCCGGACGAGGGCGCGTTCGTGCAGGTCGCGGTAGGTGAGGTCGACGCCGTCGGCGCGCAGCGCGGGCCGGTCCGGGGCGACGGCCAGGCCGCGCGCGAACCGGCCGGACAGCGTGCCGTCCATGGTGGGGTCCACGGTGGCCGCCCCGTCAGCTCGCGGTGCTCTGCAGCATGCCCCGCACGGTGTCCCACAGCACGCCGGCGGTGCGGAAGGTGTCCATGGTGAGCGCGCTGTCGCGGAAGCGGACCTGGTATCCCTCCTCCAGCGTGCCGAGGAGCTGGACCGTGCCGAGCGAGTCCAGGCCGAGGTCCTTCAGGTCGGACTCCGGGGTCAGCTCCTCCTGCGGCGGAAGGAACGGCAGGAAGGGGCGGAGTATCTGTTCGAACCGGTCGTCCCACATGGGAGCCTCCAACGGGTCGGGGGGGGGTCAGGCGGCGCGGGTACGGCGCCGGGGGGTCATCGCAAGCCGCGGCTGCGCGGCGACGACGTCGAAGTGGCGGGTGGTGCAGGGCACCCTGCCGAAGAGGCTGTCGGGTCCGGCGACGCACAGGCGGCGGGCGCCGGCGTCCTTCAGGGCCCGGGTGACGCTGGGCCAGTTCATCGGGTGGTCGAAGCCGTCGAGCAGCATGGTGCGCAGTTCCTCGCCCGTGTGCAGCAGCCGGCCGTCCTGGTCGGCGACGACGGGCAGCTCGGGGTCGGCGAAGGAGTAGCGGGACAGCACCTCGCGGGCGGCCTTGTCGCGCAGCGACCGGAACGCCGAGGCGTGCATGGGGGGCCGCATGGTGTACAGCGGGAGGCTGCCGATGGCGCGCAGCCGCTCCTCCATCCAGGCCACGCGGTGCTCGGAGAGGGAGACCATGTAGAAGCCGTCGTCGAGGTGGCAGGAGATCTCGTGCCACTCCCCCGCTTCGGCCAGCTCGGCGAGGACCGCGTCGAGGGCGTCGCGCGGGGCGCGGACGAAGGACAGGGTGACGATGTCCCGGTGCTCCGTGGCGAAGTACTCCTCCAGGCAACGGGCGATCTCGGCGGTCAGCCGGACGGCGTCGGGCAGTTCCAGGGCGCCGGTGTAGGCGAGGGCGGCCTTCTCGCCGAAACTGGGTCCGGCGACGATGTCCGGTTCCACGCCGAGGTGGTCCCGGGCCCAGTGGGCGCAGGCCAGGCAGTTGACGAAGAAGGCGACCTGGGCGGCCTCCGAGTAGTCACCCGGGGAGGTCCGGAAGGCGTCCACGAGCGAGTAGCCGAGGGCGTCGTCGGCGACGGCGACCAGCTCCCGGGCGATGGGGTTGGCCACCATGAACCTGCCCACCTCGGCGAACGGAACGGGTCCCATGCCGGGAAAGACCAGCGCGGTGTCGTGTGCCATGGCGGGCTCGCCGCCCCCTTTCACGAGGCTCCGGAGCGTCACAGGCTCTTGAGGAAGTCGGTCATCACCGCGAAGAACCGCTCCGGTTCCTCCAGGTGCGGAAGGTGGCTGGACTCCTCGAAGATCTCCCAGCGCGCTCCGGGGATCTCGTCGTGGTACGGCTGGACGACGGCCGGGGTGGCCTCGTCGTGGCGGCCGCTGATCAGCAGGGTGGGGGTGCGGATCCGGTGCAGCTCGCCGACGATCGACCAGTTCTTCAGGGAGCCGATGACATGGAACTCGTTGGGTCCGTTCATCGCGTAGTAGACGGTCGGATCGTTGTAGATCTCCATGAAGGAGGACAGGAAGTCCCGGGGCCAGGGCGTCAGGCGGCACACATGACGGTCGTAGAAGACCCGCATGGCGGCCAGGTACTCCTCGCTGTCGTACGTGCCGGCCGCCTCGTGCCGCAGCAGGGTCTCCTCCACGTCCGACGGCAGTTCGGCGCGCAGCCGGGCCATCTCCTTCAGCCACATCGGGTACGAGGCGGGCGCGTTGGCGATCACCAGTCCGCGCAGACCGGGCGGGGCGGTCATGGCGTGCCGGGCGCACAGGGGGCCGCCCCAGGACTGGCCGAACAGCACGTAGTCGTCGGCTATCCCCAGACGCTGGACGAGGTTGGACAGTTCGTCCTCGAAGAGCTCGACCGTCCAGAACTCGGGCCCCTTGCCGGGCAGATGGGTGGAGCCGCCGTTGCCGAGCTGGTCGTAGTGGACGACGGGCCATCCGTCGTCGGCGAGGCGGGCGAGCGGCAGCAGGTAGTCGTGGGTGCTGCCGGGCCCGCCGTGCACGGCGACGACCGCCGGCCGTCCCGCGCCGAGCCCACCGGTCACCCGGTACCAGGTCCGGTACTCCCCGAAGGGGACGGTGCCCTTCGCGCTGGCTTCCGGGGACACGCTGATCACCTCTGCTCGCTGCGGGACGTGGCGGCGGCCGGGACCAGGACACCGGCCGGGACCGGGAGAGCCGGGGCGCGGGGCGACCGCTGTCTCCGCCGTGGTCCGCAGCCGACGCTAACGGCCCCCGCGCCGTCACCGGACCCCTAACCGCCCCTAGGCGACGCACGGCGGACTGGGGGCACCCGGGGGCGCGTTCTCCACCGGCGCCGTGCCGGCACCAGCGGCACCGGCCGCACCCGGCCCCGCACCACGGCATCAGCGGTCTGCTAGGGGCGGCTAGGGGTTGGGGTCCGTCAGGGTGGCTGCCTAGCGTGCCAGGGACGGCCGACAGCGCCGCACCGGCGCCCAGCCCGGACCCGCTCCGATGCCGGCGCGTCCCGTTCCCTCCCGTGCGAAGAGGATCTGATGACTGCACCTGCCGAACCGGCCGACGAGGCCGCGCTGCCCGAGTTCCCGATGCGGCGGTCCTGCCCCTTCAGCCCGCCGGCCGCCTACGCCGAGCTGCGCGAGACCGCGCCGGTCTCCCGGGCGCGGCTGAAGGTCGACGGCAAGCCCGCGTGGCTGGTGACGCGGCACGACCTGTACAAGAAGCTGCTGGGTGACACGCGGGTCAGCGCGAACCTGAAGCTGCCCGGGTATCCCCTCCAGGTGCCGGTGCCGCAGGAGACGCTCCAGTCGGTGCCGCTGACCTTCCTCTCCATGGACCCCCCGGACCACACGGTCCAGCGCCGCATGCTGGCCCCGGAGTTCAGCGTCCGCCGGATGCGCGAGCTGCGCGGCCGGGTGCAGCAGATCGTGGACCAGCAGCTCGACCAGATGCTCGCCAAGGGGGCGGACGGTCCGGTCGACCTGGTCACCGGTCTCGCGCTGCCGGTGCCCTCGCTGGTGATCTGCGAACTGCTCGGCGTGCCCTACGAGGACCACGGCCGGTTCGAGGAGTGGGCGTGGGCCATCATGAACCACGACATCAGCGAGGAGGACCGGGGCCGCGCCCACTACGAGCTGGACCGGTACGTGGACGGGCTGGTCACCGCCAAGGAGAGCGAGCCGGGCGACGACATGATCAGCCGGCTGATCGAGTTCAACCGGCGGACACCGGCGGTGGAGCACTCCGACATCGTCAGCATGTCCAAGCTGATGCTGGTCACCGGGCACGAGACGACGGCCAACATGATCGCGCTGGGTGTGCTGGCGCTGCTGGAGCACCCCGAGCAGCTCGCCGCCGTCCGCGCGGAGCCGGAGCTGATGCCCAGGGCGGTGGAGGAGCTGCTGCGCTTCTTCTCCATCTCCGACGCGGGCACCGCCCGGGTCGCCCTGGAGGACGTCGAGCTGGGCGGGGTGACCATCCGGGCCGGCGAGGGCATCCTGCCACTGAACAACGCGGCCAACCACGACGAACGCGTCTTCCCCGACCCCGACCGCCTGGACGTGCGGCGCGAGGCCCGCAGTCAGCTGGCTTTCGGCTACGGCGTCCACCAGTGCATCGGCCAGAACCTGGCGCGCATGGAGCTGGACGTCGTCTATACGACGCTGTTCCGGCGGGTCCCGACGCTGCGCCTGGCCGCCCCGGTGGAGGAGCTGCGGTTCAAGGATGACGCGATCGTCTACGGCCTGTACGAGCTGCCCGTCACCTGGTGACGCCACGCCGCCCCCGTCCCCCACGTCCGGCACCGACTCCGTCAGAAAGGCAGCCATGACCCAGCCCGCCGAAGCCGCACCCGAGACGGGGTCGCCGCTCCCGCGGTTCCCGATGCGGCGCACCTGTCCGTTCAGCGAGCCGCGCGAATACGCCGAGATGCGCGCGGAGAACCCGGTCTCGCGCGCCGCCCTCAAGGTGAACGGCAAACCGGCCTGGCTGGTCACCCGGCACGAGCACGTTCGGCAGGTGCTGGGCGACAGCCGGGTGAGCTCCAATCTGAAACTGCCGGGCTATCCCCACCAGTTCCACATCCCCGAGGAGATGCTGGCGCAGGTCCGGCTGATGATGCTCAACCTGGACCCGCCGGAGCACACCGCGCACCGCCGCATGCTCATACCGGAGTTCACCGCCCGCCGGGTGCGGGAGATGCGCCCGCGGATCCAGCAGATCGTGGACGAGCACGTGGACGCGATGCTGGCGGCGGGCGGCCCGGTGGACCTGGTCACCGCCCTCGCGCTGCCGGTGCCCTCGCTGGTGATCTGCGAACTGCTCGGCGTGCCCTACGAGGACCACGCCCGGTTCGAGGAGTGGTCGGCGGCGATGATGAACCACGAGCTGAGCCCGGCGGAGTACGGGGCGGCCGTGCAGGCCCTGGACACCTACCTCGACAAGCTCGTCACCCTGAAGGAGAACGAGCCGGGCGACGACCTCATCAGCCGCTTCCTGGAGAAGAACCGCACCGAGCGGATCGCCGACCACGCCGACGTGGTGACGATGGCACGGCTGATGCTGGTCGGGGGCCACGAGACGACGGCCAACATGATCGCCCTCGGGGTGCTGGCCCTGCTGCGGCACCCGGACCAGATGGCCGAGCTGCGGGCCGATCCGTCCTTGCTTCCCCACGCCATCGAGGAGTTGCTGCGGGTCTTCTCCATCTCCGACTCCGGCACCGCCCGGGTCGCGGCGGAGGACATCGAGGTCGGTGACGTCACCATCCGCGCCGGCGAGGGCATCCTCGCCCTGAACAACGCGGCGAACCACGACGAGTCCGTCTTCCCCGACCCGGACACCCTCGACATCCGCCGCAAGGAGGCCCGAGGCCACCTGGCGTTCGGCTACGGCGTCCACCAGTGCATCGGCGCCAACCTCGCCCGGGTGGAGCTGGAAGCCGTCTACGGCACACTGCTGCGCCGCGTCCCCGGCCTCCGGCTGGCCGCCGAGCCGGACGAACTGCGGTTCAAGGACGACGCCATGGTCTACGGCGTCCACGAACTCCCCGTCACCTGGTGACGGCCGACCGAACGGACTCCCCCTCATGCGTGTCACCACCGAACGCGCCCGGTGCGTGGGCTCCGGCCAGTGCGCGCTGCTCAGCCCCGAGGTGTTCGACCAGGACGACGACGGCCTGGTGACGGTTCTGCGGGAGGAGCCGGCCGAGGAGCTGCGCGAGCAGGTCCTGCAGGCCGCCGACCTGTGCCCGTCGCGCACCATCCGCGTGCGCGACTGACACCCTGGCGAACGCGACGGCGGCGGGAGCGTGCGGTACGCTCCCGCCGCCGTCGGGTCAGCGGGAGCCGGCGGGCCGGAATCCGGCCGGGGTGAGCTTCTGCGCGGGCCGTGGCCGGTGTCGACGACCTGCCTCACGACCGCGCCGCCTCCTCCGTCAGCAGGCCGAACACCTGCCGCTGGTGGGACGTGAGGTAGAAGTGGCCGCCCGGGAACACATGGAACTCGGACGACGCGTCCGTGTGGCGTGACCGGGCGCGCGCCTCCTCCACGGTGACCTTGGGGTCGTCGTCGCCGACCAGGGCGCCGACGGGGCACCGCAGGTTCGGCCCCGGCTCGTGGACGTAGGTCTCCGCGGCGCGGTAGTCGGCGCGGATCGCGGGCAGGGCCATGCGGATCGGTTCGACGTCTTCAGGGATCGCCGACTCCGTCCCGCTCAGCCGCCGCATCTCCTCGACGAGCCCGTCGTCGTCGCGCAGAGGGACGGATTCGCTGCGCGGGCAGGAGGGGGCGCGGCGGGCGGAGGCGAACAGCGCGTGCGGGACGACGCCGTGGCCGCGTCCCAGCCGGCGGGCCACCTCGAAGCCGAGGGTCCGCCCATGCTGTGCCCGAGGAGGAGCAGCGGGCGGTCCGTCCACGGCAGCAGCACGGACGTGACGTGGTCGGCCAGCTCCTGGATGCTCTCGGCACACGGCTGGGTGCGGCGGTCCTGGCCGCCCGGGTACTGCACGGCGAGCACGTCCACGGACGCCGGCATGCTCGCCGAGACCGGGTGGTAGAAGCTCGCCGAGCCACCCGCGTGCGGCAGGCGCACCAGCCTGACCGACGCGTCGGGGCGGGGGTGGTAGCGGCGTGTCCAGAGACGGTCGTGCTCCGCGAGCGTGGTCATGGGGCGGGCGTATCCCTTCCTGGCGGTGGCCGCGCGGCGGGGGGGCGCGGCCGGGCCCCAGCAGTCCACGCGCGCGGGGGACGGCCGCGCCCCCTACCCGCCCCGACCGTGGTGCGCCGCTCAGGCGTTGAGGTAGGCGAGCACCGCGAGCACCCGGCGGTTGCTGTCGCTCGACGGCGGCAGCGTCAGCTTGGTGAAGATGTTCGAGATGTGGTTGGCCGCCGCGCCCTCGGTGATGGTCAGCCGCTGGGCGATCGCCGTGTTGGAGCAGCCCTCGGCCATGAGCTCCAGCACCTCCCGTTCCCGCCCGGTGAGCGCGGCCAGTGGTTCGTCCCGGGAGTGACTGGTCATCAACTGGGCGACCACGACGGGGTCCATCGCCGTACCGCCGGCTGCGACCCGGCGTACGGCGTCGATGAACTGCTCGTCGTCCAGGACGCTGTCCTTCAGCAGATAGCCGATGCCGCCGGTGCCGTCCGCCAGCAGCTCACGGGCGTACATCTGCTCGACGTGCTGGGAGAGGACGAGGATCGGCAGGCCCGGCTGCTCCCGGCGGGCCCGTAAGGCGGCCTGGAGGCCCTCGGTGGTGAAGGTGGGCGGCAGCCGTACGTCGACGATGGCCACGTCGGGCCGGTGCTCGGCGAGCGCCGCGGCGAGGTCGGTGCCGTTGTCGACCGCCGCGGCCACCACGCATCCGTACGCCTCCAGCAGTTGGATGATCCCCTGCCTCAGGAGGAAGAGGTCTTCGGCGAGGACAACGCGCACGGCAGCTCCAAGTTGATCACGGTCGGACCCCCCGGAGGGCTGTTGATCTCCAGGATCCCGTCAAAGGATGCCAGCCGCCGCCGGATGCCCGCGAGGCCGCTCCCGGCCGACGCGTCGGCGCCGCCGCGGCCGTCGTCGGTGACGCGGGTGCGCAGGGTGTCGTCCTCGCACCAGGCGACGATCTCCACGCGCCGCGCGTCGGCGTGCTTGAGGGCGTTGGTGAGCAGCTCCGAGACCGCGAAGTAGACGGCGGACTCGACCGGGTCGGGCAGCCGGCCGGGAAGGTCCACCACCGCGGTGACGTCGAGCGGGCTGGCCAGGCCCAGCGCGCGCAGGGCATCGGCCAGGCCGCGTTCGGCGAGAACCGGCGGATGGATGCCGTGGACCAGGTCGCGCAGTTCCCGCAGGGCCTGCACGGACGAGGTGCGGGCCTGCCGCAGCATCCGGCGGGCCTCCTCCAGGTCCTGGTTCATCTTACGGTCGACGGCGCCGAGTTGGAGGCCCAGGCTGACCAGCCGGGCCTGTGCGCCGTCGTGCAGGTCGCGTTCGATGCGGCGCAGTTCGGCGGCCTGGATGTCGAGCGCCCCGGAGCGGGTCTCGGACAGGTGCTGCACACGAGAGGCCAGTTGGGAGCCGCGGGTCGGACCGAGCAGGAACCGGACGAAGTAGGCGTACCACTTGAGCACCAGCGGGCCGAGGAACAGCCAGCCGGTGAGCACGACCAGCGCCAGCAGACCGGCGGCGAAGGCGGCCGGCCAGCTCTCGACGGTGACCGAGGCGTACCAGCGGCCCTGTCCGCCGTCCGCGAGGGGCCGCCACAGGCCGCAGGCCAGGAACAGCCCCTCCCCCGCGTAGTAGAGCAGGGCGGCCGGCACGAAACCGGCGAGTCCGACGACGCAGTTGAGCAGGAGCCACAGCAGGTCCCGCCAGGTCGCGGGGTCGGTGAGGATCCACTTGCAGCGGCGCATCCAGCCGACGATGTCCTTCTCGATCTCCTCCGGTTCGGGCCGGTAGGGCCGCTCCACCGGGACGCCGGAGCGTGCGGCCACCCGCCGGTTGAGGTCGCACAGCCGGCGCACGGCCCGGGTCAGGTAGGGCAGCGCGAGAAAGCCGATGCCGATCAGGCACAGGACGATGAAGTAGGCGGTGGTGACGAAGAGGACGACCGACAGCAGGGCTCCGGTGGCGATGGCCACGCCGACCAGGGTGTCCAGGGTGGCGCGGCCGAGTCGGCCGCGCCACGTGACCGGCACAGTCTTCATGTCCTCATGCTCCCATCCCCGGCCGCCGGTCAAGGAGGGGCCGCCCGCGCTCGGGGGTGGCGGGGGCGGCCCGGCCAGGGGGTGGGTCACGCGGCCTTCACCGTGTCCACGGCGGGGTTGCGCATACCGCGCCAAGAGGGCAGCAGGGTGGCGCCGAAGACCAGCAGCACGGACCCTCCGACGATGGCGAAGTAGATGCCGATGGACCCGGACGGCAGCCAGGAGTCGCTCTTGACGAGGCTGTAGGGGACGATCGTCATCGCCGCGGCGAGGGTGCCGAGGATGGTGGCGATGACCCCGATCAGCACGCCCTCGACGGTCAGCATGCCGATCACCTGGGCGCGGGTGGCGCCGGTGAGCCGCTGGAGGCCGAACTCCGCGCGCCGTTTGCGGGTGACGGACACCAGGGTGTTGACGACGGTGATCGCGGCGTACCCGACGATCATGGCGACGATGGTGTAGTTCGCGGAGACCAGGATCTGCTGGATCTGGTTGTTCCGGCCGGCCAGGGAGGAACTGTCGTCCAGTTCGGTGCCGGGCACCCGGGCGGCCAGCGCGGCGAGGCGGTCGTGGACCTCGGCGCCGCCGCCGCGAGCGGCGCGGACCAGGATCTGGTGCGGCAGCCCGTCACCGGTGTGCGGGGCCAGGGCCGCTGCGGGCAGCGTCAGGTACTGCTGCTTGGGGTTGTCGGTGTAGAGGGCCACGACGGTGGGGCGTACGGCGGTGCCGTCGCCGAGGTGCATCGGCAGCCGGTCGCCGACCCGCACGCCGTACGCGCGGGCCTTCTTGTCGGACAGGGCCACCGTGTCGCCGTGCAGGCCGGTGAGCGAGCCGGCGACGACGGGCAGGTCCAGGCTCCGGCGTACCCCGGCGGCGGAGACGCCACGCAGGTCGACGTCGGCCGGCCCGTCCGGGCGGTCCACGAAGCCGCGGCTGGTGACGAACTCGGAGGCCGCGGCCACCCCGGGCGTGGCGCGGACCCTGTCGACGACGCCCGGCGCGAATCCGCCGGTCGTGGAGTCGAGGACGTAGTCGGCGAGGATGTTGCGGTCGTAGGAGGTCCGGGAGACGTGGTCCTCGGTGGACTGCATGTACAGCGTGCCCGTGGCGATGCCGATGAGCAGGACGATCGGCGCGACGGCGCCCGCCATGCGTACGTTGGCGGTGGCGGCGTTGCGCAGCGCGAGGTGGCCGGAGAGTCCGGACAGCAGCCGGACGGGCAGCCGGAGCAGCGCCACCAGGGCTTTGGTGAGGCCGGGCGCGAGCAGGGTGAGGCCGATGCCGAACAGCACGGAGGCGGGTCCGGCGGTGCTGGCGAGGGTGGGGCCGTCCTCCATCACGGTGGCGGTGGCGACGGCCAGACCGATGCCGTTGGCGAGGAAGAACAGTGCGAGCAGCAGCCGGGGCACGCTGAACCAGCGGGTGCCGGCGGTGGCTTCGGCCAGGGCGGCGACCGGTTCGGTGCGGGCGGCCCGGCGTCCGGCGAAGCGGGTGGCGCCGGCCGCCGCGAGGACGGTGACGGCCGCTCCGACCGCCATCGGCATCCAGCCGGCGTGGTAGGCGATCGCCGACGACACCACGCCGCTTCCGGTCAGCACCCCGAACAGCAGCCGTCCGATGGCATATCCGGGCAGCAGGGCGAGCAGCACGGATCCCACCGACAGCACGGCCGTCTCGGTGAGGATCATCCGGCGGAGCTGCTTCGGGGTGGAGCCGACGGCGCGCAGCAGGGCCATCTCGCGGGCGCGCTGCTGGAGGGAGAGGCCGAGGGTGGAGGCGACGCCGAACATCACGATCAGGACGACCGACGAGCCGAAGACCGCCGCGAGGATGACGACGGTGCGCCGGCTGGAGAGGGTGCCGGGCAGCTCGGCCAGCCCCCGGCGCTCGCCGGTGAGCACCTCGGCGCGGTCGCCGACGGTCGCGCGCACCGCGTCCGCGACGACGGCGACGCTCGTGCCCGGCGCGGGGAGCACGCCGATGGAGTCGA